>CAJTOM010000041.1 GCA_910577915.1 uncultured Oscillospiraceae bacterium | reverse complement strand
GGGGCCGCGTAGGCCCCGCAAGCTGTAGGGCTGCAACCCAGCCCCCCCTCGCCGCCGGAGGCGGCGACGCTTACAGCTCCCTCAACACCTCCCGCAGGTAGTCCCACGTCCTCTGTACCGACTCCACAGACATTCTCTCCCTGTCGCTGTGAATATCAACCATCTGGGGGCCGAAGGACACCGCATCCAGTCCGGGGACCTTGTCCGCCAGAATGCCGCACTCCAGGCCCGCGTGGATGGTCTCCACCTTGGGCTCCCGGCCGTAGAGCCGCCGGAACACCCGCACCATGGCCTCCCGAAGGGGGGACTCCTTCCGGTAGGGCCAGGCGGGATACTCCCCCCTCCGGCTGAAGGACCCGCCGGCGCTCCCGGCCAGAGCCTCCAGCCGGGCGATCAGCGCCTCCTTCTCCCCCGCGTCGGAGCTGCGCACGCTCCATGTCAGGCTCAGCTCCCCCGCCTCCAGGCGCATCACGCCCAGATTCAGGGACGTGCGGACCTGGCCGGGCAGGTCCGGCTCCATGCTCTGGATGCCGTTGGGGGCGTCCAGCAGCAGGCGGACGACCCGCCGGCTGTCCTCCTCGGAGAGGGCGGGTCCCCCGCAGCCGCCGGCGGCGGTGAAGGCGCAGCTGAAATGGGGCTCCAGCTCCGGGTCGGGCCGGACGGAGGGCCGGCGGCCCTCCGAAGCGCCGGCGGGGAGCAGGAAGACCGCCTCGGCGCTGCCGGGGATGGCGTTGTCCTGGGCCCCGCCCCGCAGGGAGATGAGCCGCAGGCCCGGCAGCTGGTCCAGGCACTCCGCCAGCAGCTTATTGGCATTGGCGCGGCCCTTGTTGATGTCCACGCCGGAGTGTCCCCCCTGGAGGCCGCTGACCGTCAGGGTGCAGACCACGCCGCCGCCGGGGGCGGCGGGGAAGGTCCCGGTCAGGTCGCACCGCGCCCCCCCGGCGCACCCCACCGTCAGCACCCCCTCCTCCTCGGAGTCGATGTTCAGCAAATACCGGGCCCGGAGATCCGACCCGTCCAGGGCCGTGGCCCCCAGCATACCCACCTCCTCATCCACGGTGAACACCGCCTCCAGGGGCGGGTGGGGGATGGCGCCGTCGTCCAGCAGGGCCATCACCATGGCCACGGCGATGCCGTCGTCGCCCCCCAGGGTGGTGCCTTTGGCCCGCACCCAGCCGCCGTCCACCTCCAGCTCCAGGGGGTCTCTGGTGAAATCGTGCGCCACGCCGGGGCCCGCCACGCACACCATGTCCAGGTGCCCCTGGAGCATCACCGCCGGGTGGTCCTCATACCCCGCGGACGCCTCCTTCCAGATGACCACGTTCCCCGCCTCGTCCCGGCGGCAGCGCAGCCCCCGCTCCCGGGCGAAGGCCTCCGCCCACGCGCTGGCCGCCGCCGTGTTCCCCGACCCGTGGGGAATCCGGCACAGCTCCTCAAAAAACCGAAATACGCTCTTGGGCTCCAAATTCGACAAAACCATGGTAGCGCTCCTCTCCATCATCGTAAAACAATCCGCCGCCTGCCGGCGGTCCGCTTACAGCAGCCGTATCCCCGCACCGGCGCAGACCGCCTGGGTCTCCTGGTCCCACAGGCTCACCTGCACCTCTCCGATATGGCAGCATCCCAGCATCAGCATGCACAGCCGGCTCTGCCCGATGCCGCCCCCCATGGTCAGGGGCAGCTCACCGCTCAGGAGCATCTTGTGGAAGGGCAGCTCCCGCCGCTCCCGGCAGCCGGCCAGCTCCAGCTGGCGGGCCAGGCTCTCCTCGTCCACCCGGATGCCCATGGAGCTGATCTCAAAGGCCCGGCCCAGCACCTCGTTCCACATGAGAATATCCCCGTTGAGGTCCCAGTCGTCGTAATCCGGGGCCCTGCCGTCGTGCTTCTGCCCGCTTTTGAGGGTCTTGCCGATCTGCATGAGAAAGACCGTCCTGTGCCCGTCCTGCATGTAGGCGCTCTCCCGCTCGTTGGGGGTGAGATGGGGGTAGAGGTCCTCCAGCTCCTGGGTGGTGATGAAGCTCACCTCCCGCTCCAGCTTCACCTTCAGCTGAGGGAAAGCCCGGCGCAGGGCGTCGCAGGTGTCGCACACCGCCCCCACGATGGAGCGGACGGTGTAGCGGAGGTAGTCCTCGTTCCGCTCGTCCCGGGTGATGACCTTCTCCCAGTCCCACTGATCCACGTAGACGGAGTGGATGTTGTCCAGGCTTTCGTCCCGGCGGATGGCGTTCATGTCGGTATAGAGCCCGTTGCCGGGGTAGAAGCCGTAGCGCTTGAGGGCCAGGCGCTTCCACTTGGCCAGGGAGTGGACCACCTCCCCCTCCGCGCCCGTGACGGCGGGGATGTCGAAGCTCACCGGCCGCTCCACGCCGTTGAGGTTGTCATTCAGTCCCGAGTTCTTATCCACAAACAGCGGCGCGGACACACGGCGCAGATTCAGCGTGAACTTCAGGTTCTCCTGAAAGCTGCTTTTGATGAACTCAATGGCCCGCTGCATGTCGTAGCCGTGGAGCGGCGGCCGGTAGCCGCTGGGGATGATGCAGGTATTCATAGAAACGCCCTCCTTTGCAGGCAAAATATCTCAGCGGATCCATCATACACCATCCGGCGGGAAAATGCACGAAAAACTTCTGCGAGTTTTCGCCCGGCAAGTTTTATATTGTAAGTGGACAGTCGGGCCGACGGGTCCGGCTGATTTTACATGGAGGTTTAGGTCAGTTAAAAAAGCCCTAACAGAAAAGGTTGCTCAAAATGCTATGCCGAAAGACAGAGCTATAAGCGTAATACCTTTGCGGGAGGCCCAGCGTGTGAGATAAGGCTTTCCTCCATTAATAAGACGGGGTTCAATCAGCTGCCCCAAAGAAAACACCGGGAGGAGGAATCCCGGAGAAAGGACGGAGAAAGTCCATGGAAGAAAAAGTATTTGTAGGCTATGGCTACGGGCGGTTCAAAACGACCGCGGGGACATGCAGGAGTACTGCAATGTGTTCATGCTGGAGGACTTTACCGGCAGTGAAAGCGACGACTACCATTTCGGCGGGCAGAAGGCGGTGAAGTACCGCTGTCTGAAGCCGGAGCTGTTCAAGGACATCGCGCCCGGCGAGGTGGTGCGGTGCTTCTTTGACGGCAAGGGCCGTATCTCCTACATGGTGTCCGCCGGCGAGGAGGACGCGCTGTAGGAGAAGAACCGGCGCAATTACTGGAACGTCGTGAGACAGTGCCGTGTAGTTGATTAACTGAGCCAAGCGTAAGGGAATCCGGGGGGCCCAGCGGCCTCCCGGACCCCCGGCAGTAATCACGGGGGTACTCATGACAGGAAGGTGATCATTGTAATGAAATGCCAGGTGCTGGTGGATTGGCTGACCTTCTCGGTGAAGGAGACGGACCCGGCGACGGTCATCAGACAATATCTGGGCTTGGACCCTGTACTCTTCCAGGACGCCGGATACGGCCTGCTGGGCTACAACCGTGTACTGCGGTTTTCCGACATCTGCGTGTGCTATGAGCCCCGGGAAAACGACTTTTTCCGGGATATGGGCGTGTGCGTGTCCATGTCCGGCAACGGCTGCCGGACCTTCGAGACCATGTCGGCGCTGACCGGCGCGAAGGACGGGCAGGACGCGTCCGGCACCGTCTTTTCCGTTCTGTTCCGGCTGCTGGCGGCGGAGGAGAGCGCCAACGTGTCCCGGATCGACGTGGCCTGTAACGACCGGGAGGGCTTTCTGGACATGGACGAGATCGTACAGAAGATACAGACCAATCAGGTCAACAGCCGCATGACCAGGCGCTCGGTGCTGGTCTCCTATGACGGAACCCGGCGGAACGGCTCCACAATCTACATCGGCGCGCCGTCCTCCGACTTCCGCGTCCGCATCTACGACAAGGCCCTGGAGCAGGGCGCGGAGGGGCACTGGGTCCGGGTGGAGCTGGTCCTGCGCAAGAAGAACGCCAACGCCTTTGTAGAGCAGATGACAAGCTCTGAATCCGTGGGAAAGCTGGCCGCCCAGGTCATCAACGACAAGTTCTCCTTTATCGAGCGGGACGATTCCAATATCACCCGCTGTACGGTGTGCAGCTGGTGGCGGGCGTTCGTGGATGAGCTGGAATCCGTCCGGCTGGTGGCCCGGTGCGTCATCCAGCACCGGGTGGAGCAGATCGAGAACTGGGTGGAGGCCCAGGTGGGCCCCTCTCTGGCGGTCATTGTCCGTACCCTGGGCTGGCCGCACCTGCTGGAGCTGGCCTACGCCGCCAGGCAGCGGCTGTCGGAGAAGCAGGAGTGCTTGATTGCAGATTACAACGCTTTGCAGACCGCCAGACGACGAGCGGCGGTTTGCTGATTGTAACACAATGAGGCAAATACAACTAATGGATTTTATAGATAGACTGCTTGCACTTTCGAGACAAATTGGATGGGACCCTATTGATATATACTTTTTACATATTTTCTTTGCGGTTGTTTTGTCACATCTTGTCCCGTTGCTTTTGTATTATAGTTTCCGAGGTATACGCTTCCTTTTTCGTTGGCTTCGCTCTCACAGGAAAGGAAAATCGTAACACTCGACCGCGCCGCTGCCGCGTGGATCGGTGGCTCCTGAAGAAAATTTTTGTGTGACAATTGATTAGCAGCTCTTCTTCGGGCGATTATCTTTTTCGTTTCGCAAGGATGATGGCTAAAATACTGAAGAAAAGTCCTCCAGCCATGATTGGGTGTTTGTACAGACTAAAAAATGCAATAAGTGTTTCCATATTTACATTCTCCGAGGTGTTTTATGACATTTGAAAATATGTTTCTTGCCGGGCTGGCGGTCGGGCTTGGTTTTAGTTTTTCCAAGTTCTTTTATACCGTCTGGTCGGACTGGATTGATAACTTTTGGAACGAGTGGAGAAAGCCTGTGTTCATTTTTGTCGGGCTCCTCCTTTTTTGCTTCTTTGTTTATCTGACGGTCTGCCTTTCTCCCCGTCTGCTTTTCTAGCGGCCCTCTCCCCGGTTCTCCACCTTATCCATCGCCCGTCTGACCGTTTGTAGTTGTTCTAAATCTTCGCGTAGTTTCCTTACTTCGGTCTGTAGCTCTTGAAATTCCTTCCTTCTTTGAGTGTCTGTAATAATTGAAAGTGTAACGCAGACTGTTGCTGTTATTAGTGCGATTGGCCATGCTCCGAATGCTAGTAAAATAATTGAGATGGCAAGGGAGATATTTTTTGTTGTATTCATTGTAGCACCATCCTTTGGATGCCTTGTTTTCTTCTAAATACGTATCTTCTAAGCCACAGGCCTACTATACCACGCCAACCAGCAGCGTGCAAGACAAATACGGCAACGTCACCAACTACTACCGAAGCGGGGACACCAATAATACCCAGATCATCGACAGCTACAACAAGACCTTCAATACCATCCATAATACCACCAACAATACGACCACAAACAACTACAAAGCCAATGTCAAGCTGGAGAACTTCCTGAACCAGTACACCACGAACAACAATAATTATACCTACAGCGCAGACTTCAAGTCCTGGTACTACGATAACACCACCAACAACTACAATTACAACCAATTCACCAAGAACGATTACACCCAGAACAATCTCTATTACAACTCTGCTTTAGGCTCTAAGTATTATGCTGCATATAATTTTTCGACGACTAAATCCACTACACCGGCTAGACCTTCTTCGTATTCATCACCAGGGTATGATGGAGAATCTACGGAAATAAAAAAGTACGGCTGGATGAAATATTCTGGTTCTGCTCCTTCGCTTACTCAAGAGTCAGTGGTTGAAGATTTTCGAGTTAGAGTCCTTAATAAAACAGCTACTTCTGCTACATGGGATTTCTTTGTTAGACATTATTTGGATTGGCAGTACACTTTTACACCTTCCGCTAAAATTATTGCTGATTTTTCCTACGACAGCTACCGCAACCAATGGGTGTCCATGCGCGTCACCCTGACCGGCGGGAAGCTGTACTACTTCGTCAACGGCGACCTGGTAGGCTCCGGCAGCTTCACCAAGCCCACGGCGGACAAGTTCTACATAAAGTCCTCCGGCACCGTCTACCTGGACGAGCTGCGGGTCACCACCGGCTCCCTGTCCTCCACTGGGACCTACAACCCCTCCAACGCCCCCTATGACACCAATAAGGTCCTGGCCCTGCCGGACAAGCTCACCGCCAACACCATCTACGTCCAGCACAACACCCCCGTCACCGACAGCCGGATCGGCGGCGTCCGGCCCTCCAACCCCGCCGAAGGCTTCTTTTACATCCCCCTCCACGACGACAACACCGGCGGCCAGCCCCAGCTCTACACCGGCGGCAACTGGGTGAACGTTACCGCCATGGTCTACGACGGCAGCACGACCAAGGACGCCAAGGGCTTTTCGTTTTCCCCCGTCGGCTCCTCTCCGGATGTGGATGTGGACGCCAAGCCGGAACGCCCCGTCAAGCCCCAGGACCCGGAGACCTGTACCCATGAGTGGGCGGAGTACGCCCCGGACTCCGTGGCCCCCACCTGCACCCTGGCCGGTGTGACGGCCTACGTCTGCTCCAAGTGCGAGAAGCAGAAGACGGAGCGCGTGCCGCTCCTGGACCACGACTGGACGGTCAAGGTGACCGTCACCAACCAGTACGACGAAACCGGCGCGCTCATCACCCCCGGCTTCACCATCTACGAGTGCAGCCGCTGCCAGGAGCAGTACAAATCCGTGGACGGCACCGCGCCGCCCGCCCTGGTAAACCCCGGCGGCTCCACCACACCCGGAGACGGCGAGGAGGAAGAGGGGTTCCTCGGCTGGCTCCTGCGGAAGATCGGCGAGGTCCTGGGGGCCATCGGCGACGGCATTCTGGGCCTCCTCCAGGCCGCCCTCGGCAAGATTTTTGACGGCGTCATCAGCCTGGTCACCATGGCCTTTGACAAGCTCGCCCAGCTGGTGGACCTGTTCGGCTCCTTCGGGGACGCCCTGGGCGTCCTCTGGACCTGGCTGCCGCCGGAGATTATGCTGGTGCTGGTCACCGGCGTGACTGTGTTCGTGTTCATCGGCCTGCTGAAGCTGTTTATGAAATAGAGGTGATTGCCATGAAAAACCTGTACCGCATTTTGCCTGTCCTGCTGTGCTTCTTCCTGGCAGCCTCGGTCCTGGCCCTCCCCGCCTATGCCTCGGACAGCGCCTCCCCTCCTGCCCAGGAGGGCGGGGAGGAGGACGTCCCCGAGAGCACCGGCATGACTGACGCCGCCGCCGCTCTGGGCAAGGCCCTCATAGGCGGTATCTGGTCCCTGTTCGCCATCTCCGTCCCCGGCTTCAGCTTCACCTTCGGCCAGCTCTGGCTGGGGGTGCTCCTGGCCTCCGTCTCCGTGCTGGTGGTGCGCATGCTCTTCGGCTTTGGCGGCGGCCAGCGGGGGGACAGCCCCCGGACAAGCTCCACCAACAGCCCCAGGATCTCCAAGGAGAGGAGGCACGACGAATTTTGAAAAAGCTGCTGACCGTTCTGCTCTGCATCTGTCTGCTCTGCGCCCATTCCGTCACCGCCCTGGCTGAGAGCCAGCCCAACTTTGAGGACTTCGCCACTGCGGAGGAGTACGAGGCCGCCTATCTCGCCTGGTACGCCGCAGAGGTCGAGCGCGCCGCCCAGGAAAGTGAGGCCGCTGCCTATGAACCCGTTTCTCCTCCAGCTCCTCCAGCAGCGCCCGCAGACGGCGCTTCCAGCGACAGGTATCCTCTGGGCAGCTATGTGGATACTGCTGGGAATGTCTATTCCGCCTCTGGCACGCTCCTGTCGCCGCCGGCTGCTCCTTCTGCGGAGGCTCCGGTGGAAGCTGCGCCGCCTGCGGAGACTTCTGCGGAGGTGGATACGCTGGCTGTAATTGCCGGCCTGGTGGAGGACATGGCCCAGGAACAGCCGGTGTGGTACGTGGAGGACCTGCGCCCCACGGACCCCGCCGTGACCGTCCCGGACGGCCTCAAGGCCCTGGTCTCCTCCCTCTTCGGCGACTATACCCCGGTCACCACCACCTCCGTCGTCACCCAGACGGTGGGCCTGGACACTTACCAGTACCTGGTGGAGACTGTGGCCCCCGGCGCTGCCGGTGTGGATTACGAGTGGCTGTCCGGCGTGCTCCTCTTCGCCCTCCTCCTCTTCTGCTTTATGAAGCTGCTGGGAGGTGTCCTGAAGTGATGGAAGCGATGATCGCCTACTCCGTCGGGATGCTGGAGGCTGTCGCCCGGTTTCTGGGCTCTGAACCCATCATCTATCTCTTCGGTCTTATCTGCCTCGCCTTTCTGGTGAAGGTGGTGAGATATATCATGACATAGAAAGGAGAATCACCATGAATCCTGTGTTCCTGAGTGCGGTAGGCGATACCGGCCTGACCATGGCCTCCGTCCTGTCCACCATCACGGAGGTCTTCACCGCCGCCGTCGGCTGGGTGGGCACCGTCGCTGAGACGGTGGCGGGCAACCCCCTGCTGCTGGTGGGCGTCGTGATCGGCTTCATCGGCACGGGCATTGGCCTTTTCAGCCGCCTGCTGAGGGTCTGACCCGGAAGGGGGTGGGGGCGCGCCAACAGAGTGCGCGCCCCCGCCCCCACGCTTTTCTCTGGGAGGTTTTGAAGATGATGTTCCAAAAACGGCGCGTTGAGGGCGTCCTGGCTGCGGTATGTTTTTGCATGGCGCTGCTCGCCCTCACGGTCCCCGCCCATGCCGCGTCCGTCTCCTGTCCCAACTGCGGCATCAGTATTGGCGGCAATATGTTTGTTTCCGGTGATTCCATCAGCCATTATTTTTGCGATAATTGCAGCCGGTGGTTTTACAAAACGTCCACTCGCCCTCGCCTGACTGCTGATTCGGGAACAATTGGTTCTGTTACCGTGTCTTCAGCGACCTGCACGTCACCCCGCCAGATCCGGAATTCCTGCTCTGTGCATGGGGACGGAGACACTGTATTTTCGGGCAGCCCGCTGGGCCACAGCTGGAAGGAGACCGGCAGCACCACGCCTACCTGCACCGCCCCCGGCTCCGCCAAGTCCGCCTGTTCCCGCTGCGGCGAAACAAAAACCGAGGCCCTTTCCCCTCTGGGCCACGCCTGGCGTGAAACCGGCAGCACCGCGCCCACCTGTACCGCCGCCGGTGTGCTCTACCAGTCCTGCTCCCGCTGCGGCGAGGCCACAACCGCCCCCATCCCCGCCCTGGGCGGAGAGCATGACTGGAGGGAGACGGGCCGCACCGACGCCGCCTGTACCGCTCCCGGCTCCGCCTCCTTCAGCTGCTCCCGCTGCTCCGCAGCTAAGACCGAGGCGCTGCCCGCCCTGGACCACGATTGGCGCGAAACCGGGCGGAAAAACCCCACTTGCCTGACTGCCGGGTCTGTTGATTACGCCTGTTCCCGCTGTGATGAGACCAAAACAGAGACCATCCCCCAGCTGGGGGAGAGCCACATCTGGACTGTATCCGGTCACACGGACCCTACCTGTACAGAATCCGGCATCTCTGGCTATACCTGCTCCCGCTGCGGCGCTGTCAAGCAGGAAACCCTGCCCGCCCTGGACCACGATTGGGCGGAGACCAGCCGCACCGACGCTGCCTGTACCACACCCGGCTCCATCCTCTACACCTGCTCCAGGTGTTCCCTGGAGAGAACGGAGGCCATCCCTCAGCTGGGAGGAGACCACGCCTGGACGGAGACCGCGCATACCGACGCCACCTGCACCGCCCCCGGCTCCGTCTCCTACGTCTGTTCCCGGTGTAATGAGGCCAAAACCGATGAGCGCCCCGCGCTGGACCACGGCTGGCAGGAGACGGGCCGCACGCCTGCCACCTGCACGGATCCCGGCTCTGTTCAATATACCTGCGCCCGCTGCGGCTTCGCCAGAGCGGAGAAAATCCCCGCCCTGGGTTCCGCCCACGCCTGGGAGGAGACCGCCAGGGTGGAGCCCACAGAGGACGTATCCGGCTCTGTCTCCTACACCTGCTCCGCCTGCGGGGCCTCCAGAACCGAGCCCCTGCCTCCGCTGGGCCTGGACCTCTCCCTCTCCGCCCTGCTGGAGCGGCTGGGCCTGGTCCTCTCCGCCGCCCTGGACTGGGTCGCCGCCCTCACCGATGTGGTGGTCCGCCACCCCATCCTCCTCATCTCCGTGGTCATCGGCCTGATCGGCGTCAGCGTCCTCACCCTCCGCCGCCTTCTCAAGCTTTGAAAGGAGCTGCTCTATGGCTGTTCTCGTCCTTGCGGGCCTGTGCTATCTGCCCGTGTTCCTCCGCTCGTTCCTCTGCCCGCCCCATCCCCACGTACTCAACGTATACTTCGGCGTCCCAGGCTCCGGCAAGACCACCTTCGCCGCCCACCTCACCCGCTGGGCCCTCCATGAAAACGCCATAATCCGATTTTGCCGCAGACACCAGAACATCCTCACCAGGTCCATCCTCAACAGTAAGTACCTCAAGCGCCGTATTCCCGTCTACAGCAACGTCCCCATCACCGGCGCTTACCAGCTCAATCCCCAGCTGGACATTGGAAGGTACATGATTGAAAATGCAAAGGTGATTATTGACGAGGCGGGCATCGAGTATAACAACCGCAACTATAAATCCTTTCCCCAGGAGGCCATCTACTTCTACAAGTACCACCGCCACTACAAGGTCTCAGTGGATGTGTTCAGCCAGAGCTATGAGGACATGGACGTGACCCTCCGCCGCCTGGCCCAGAATTTCTACGTGGTCCGCCGCTCACTGGTGCCCTTCTGCGTGGTGGCCCGCCGCATTCGCCGCCGGGTGGGGGTGGACGAGCAGACCAAGCAGATCCAGGACCTCTACTCCATGGGCCTCCCCCTTCTGGACACCCGGCGCATTTTCTCCCCGCCCCTCTGGAAGCTGTTTAACAGCTACAGCAGGAGGGAGCTGCCCCAGAAGGATTGGCCGGTGTGGTAATGTCACACAAATTGCCGGCTGCTGCATCGATGTCTCCGGAGAATTTGTGTTGCACCAGCTCCGCCGGACTCCTCCAGTCCAGCACCTTTCGGGGATAGTGGCCAGCCCAGTCCAGGAACTCCGCAATCTCCCGTTTGGGCACTCTGGAGAAGTCCGTCCCCTTGGGAAACCATCTCCGGAACAGCCGGTTCAGGTTCTCTACGCCGCCCTTTTCCCAAGCGGAGTAGGAGTGGCAGTAGTAGACCTCGAACCGCTTCCCCCCGTGGATGGACCGGACCAGCTTCTCATACTCCAAGAACTCGCTGCCGTTGTCTGTTGTGACGCTCCGGAACCGGTCCCGGAAGTCCGGCGTGCTCTTTTCCAGCCGGTCGAACACCTTCCGCACCGACGCCGCCCGCTTGTCCGGCAGCTTGAAGGCCAGCGGCTCCCGCGTCTTCCGCTCCACCATGGTCAGCAGCACCGGCCTGCTCCCCTCCCGGCCCACAATGAGGTCCATCTCCCAGTGTCCCCGCTCTGCGCGCTGGTTGACCGGCTCCGGCCTGACCGAGATGCTGGGCAGGGCCGGGTGGACCACCCGCCGCTCCGGCCTCTTGCCGGAGCGTTTCTTCTTCCCCTTCATCCACAGGTCCCTGTCCGTCAGGCGGAGAAACACCCGCTTTGTGATGTAGCTGTACAGCGTGTTGACGCTCACCGTGCAGCCGTACCCCTCCCGCCGGGCCGCCGCCAGCGCCGCCGCCGGGGAATACCGCTTCCGCCGGTCCACGCTGCCGTCCGCCTGCATCCCCAGCATTTTCTTTTCCAGGTACTCCGCGTAGGCCCGGTCTCCCCCGATCTTCAGGGGCCGCCCCTTGGCGGTTTGACGGTAGGTATGTATCTGCTGGGCCTTGTCGGCGGAGTAGCGGACTTCGTCCCAGTAATCACAGGTGTGGATATATGCGCCCCGCTCCATTTCGTTATTTCATCGAATCGAATACGTGATCTTAAACAAAGTTCCACCCACGGTCTGACCGTGGGTGGTATTATTGTAACACAGCTTTCAGCCGCTGCGCCTCCGATCTGCTTCGGCTGCCGGGCGGGATGGTGTTACACATCCCATTTCTTTGCGGCCCGGTCCACGGCTGCCGCCAGCGCCTCCGCCCTAGGCAGCAGCTCCCGCAAAGTCTCGCTCAGCTCCTGCGCCTGGGCGGACATGCGCCGCAGCTGTTCCCGCTTCTCCTGGATGCGCGCCTCCAGCTGTTCCAGCTCCCGCTCTCTGGCGGGCAGCTCCCACACGCACCGGGTGATCAGGTTCTCAAATTTCTGGGTAAAGTTGATTCCCTGCTGCCGGTCAATGAGCTCTGCCAGCTCGTCCGAAAACCGGATGCTCCGGATGTTGGTCTTGGCCGCCATCTTAGGGCATCTTCCGCCAGAGGCTTTCAGTATCCGGTGACCAATAATCTCCTGGTTCTGGCGAAATGTGTACTTCGCGGCCTAGCTCCATTTGCATTTCGATGAACTTGAGCAGTTTTTCTCCCCGGAGATCATTCATGGGGGTGCCGAAGGGTAAGGGCTTGCCTTCGAAGGCTGCAACAACGATCATGAGTATATCCTCCCAAAATAGATGTTGGTTTTCTGTGTCATTCACTTCACCTGCTGCTCCTTTGCGAAAAAGCCGTTTAAGCCGTCTCGATTCACATAGACGATGACACCTGAGTGAGTGACCACCCACTGGTGGACCTCTCCGGGCCAGGCCTCCTCGTCCACAATGCGTTTGATTCGGAATCCAATCTCCCGCAGAAAACGCTCTATTTCTTTTACGCTTCCGCAGTACGGCGCCAGCCACTCCAGACAGCCGCCCTCCTCCTGGTGCTTTGCCCGGTATTGCAGTTCGCATTTCAGGAGATAATTTCTCAATTTCTGTTCATCCATGTGCTGCTCCTTTCCCCAGGGTATTGCCCGACTCCAAAATAAAAACGTGTCGGTCTGCCGAAGTCGGCTCGGCGACTTCGGTTGACCGCCCCACGCACGGCCACTAACCGGGGTCAGGGGTGAGCGCAGCGAAAGCAAAAAAATTTTCCCAGGTCCACACCAGACCTGGGAATTGATGTATCAGGAAAAATTTTTTGCGGCCCTTGACGCCGGTTTGTTGCCGTGCCACGTCCCGGCTCCGCCGGGACTCCGCTGTCCTGCCACGCTACCGCTCCATGCCAGGCCTCCCCTCCCCGCCCCGCCTCACCAGTTCCTTCACTTTTTTGTCATTCCTTGAAAAGTGATATATTTCCCTCTTTGTCCATTTTCTTCTTGACATTTTCGTGCGAGTTTTTGCCCGCCGCAGTTGTAAACCGTAAAAATATTTTAGGTTGACAATCCCTTCCTCCCGTGGTATAGTATACCCCAGCTCAACCAAACAAAAGAAGGAGACATATCCCTATGGAACTGACCGCGTCGAAATTCCGCACCAAGGACCTGGCCTATATCGCCGTATCGGTGGCGCTGACGGCCATATGCTCGTGGATCTCCATCCCCACCGCCGTCCCCTTCACCCTCCAGACCATGGCCGTATTTTTGAGCGTGGGCCTGCTGGGCGGACGGCGGGGCTCCCTGGCGGTGCTGGCGTACATCCTGCTGGGCCTGGTGGGCGCGCCGGTATTCGCCGGCTTCAGCGGCGGCGCAGGCGTGCTGCTGCGGCCCACCGGCGGGTATATCGTGGGCTTCCTGTTCACCGCTCTGCTCATGTGGGCCATGGAGCGGCTGCCGGGCCGTCGCCTCCCGGTGCTGGGCCTGTCCATGGTGCTGGGCCTGCTGGTGTGCTACGCCTTCGGCACCGTCTGGTTCATGGCGGTCTACGCCAGAGACACCGGACCCATCTCCCTGACCACGGCCCTGGGCTGGTGCGTCATCCCCTTCATCATCCCCGACCTGGTGAAGATCGGCCTGGCCCTCTCCCTGGTCTCCCAGCTGCGCCGCCATGTCAAATGAACCTCTGACCCTGCGGCCCCACCACGGCATGTGCCTGGCCTACTTCACAGGCCACGGCTACAGCGGCGCTTTCTCCGCCCACATGGCGGCCACCCTGGCGGCCCTGACGCCGGAGCGCCCCGTCCGGCTGGCGGCGGAGACGGACGAGATCTGCTCCGCCTGCCCCAACAATGAGGGCGGCCTGTGCAGCCGGCCGGAGCGGGTGGCGGGCTATGACCGGGCGGTGCTGGACCGGTGCGGCCTGGAGGAGGGGGCGGCGCTCCCTTTCGGGGCCTTCACGGCCCTGGTCCAGGAGCGGATTCTGGCCGCGGGCCTACGCCGGGACATCTGCGGCGGCTGCCAGTGGGACGGCTTGTGCAGCCGGCAGCCCAGCCGGTGGGCGGCGTCCACATAACGGCGGCCCCTCTTTGATGCCGGCCCCCCTTCGCGCAGTTCTGGGCGCGAAGGGGGGCCGGTTTTTTCGCTGTTCAGTATTTGTATACCCGCCGGTTAGCCGCCAGGAGCGCCGCCGTCACCGCCAGGGCCAGCGCCTCCGCCACCGAGATGGCCAGCCAGATGCCGTCCACGTCCAGCAGCAGGGGCAGCAGCAGCACACTGGCGCACTGGAACACCAGGGTCCGCAGGAAGGAGATGGCCGCCGAGGCCAGGCCGTTGTTCAGCGCGGTGAAGAAGGCGGAGCCGAAGATGCTGAACCCGCACAGCAGGTAGGAGAGGGCGTACAGCCGGAAGCCCCGGACCGTCAGCAGGCACAGCTCCCGGTCGTACCCCACGAACAGACGGGCCAGGGGGCCGGAGACCGCCGCCCCCGCCGCCGCCATGGCCACCCCCGCCCCGGCGGTGAGCAGCAGGCTCTTCACCAGCAGGCTGTGGAGCTCGCCGCCGTGGCCCGCGCCATAGTGGTAGCTGACCACCGGCGCGGAGCCGATGGAGTAGCCGATGAAGACGGCGGCGAAGATGAAGGAGACGTACATGATGGCCCCGTAGGCCGCCACGCCGTCCTCCCCCGCCAGGCGTATGAGCTGGAAGTTGTAGAGGATGTTCACCAGGGAGCCGGAGATGTTGCTCATCAGCTCCGAGGAGCCGTTGGCGCAGGTCCTCAGCAGCACACGCCCGTCGAACCGGGGCCGGACCAGCCGCAGGAGGCTGCTGTTACGCCGCAGGAAATAGACCACCGGCGCAAGGCCGCCCACCGCCTGGCTCACCGCCGTGGCGGCGGCGGCCCCCGCCAGCCCGAAGCGGAACACCGCCACCAGCAGGGCGTCCAGCACGATGTTGGTCAGCCCCGCCCCCACCATAACCAGCAGGCCCAGCTTGGGCCTCTCCGCCGAGACGAAGAAGCTCTGGAACACGTTCTGCAGAATGAAGAAGGGGTTGGCCGCCAGGATAATCCGGGCGTACAGCACGCAGTACTCCAGCATCTCCCCCTCCGCCCCCAGCGCCAGGGAGATGGGCCGGGCCAGCAGGACGCCCGCCAGGGAGATGACCGCGCCGCCTACGGCGGAGGCGGCGACCAGCAGGGAAAAATATTGGTTGGCCAGCTCCGGCTTTCCCTCCCCCATAGTCTTGGCCACAATAGCACTGCCGCCGGTGCCCACCATGAAGCCCAGGGTTCCCAGGATCATAATGACGGGATACACCAGGTTCAGGGCGGCAAAGGGGGTCTTGCCCACGAAGTTGGACACGAACAGACCGTCCACCACGCTGTAGATGGAGGTAAAGATCATCATAACAATGGACGGGAAGGTAAAGCGCAGGAGCTTGGAATAGGTGAAATGCTCAGACAGTTGGATTCTCATACAGGCTCGGTATCCTCTTTCTCCGGTTTTTCCGACAGACTGGCGTCGATGGCCGCCTGGAAGCGGGCGAAAAAGAAGGCGGCGGCATCCACAAAGGCCGGGCCGAAGCGCTCGATTGTCTCGCCCATGGCGGCATTCTCGGCGGCGTAGAGGTCCTCCAGGACCTCCCTGGCGTAGGCCATGCCCGCCGCGGTGAGGCAGAGCCGGCGCTCCCGGGGCTGGCCCGGCATAACCTCCAGGGTCAGATAGCCTGCCTCCTGGCAGGCTTTCACCACCGTGTTGACGGTGGTTTTCGGCAGCCCCCACTCCTCGCAGATCTGCTTCTGGGAGCGGGGCGTCCCGTCGTCCAGAGCGTAGAGCAGATCCAGGGTGTGAAGGGTCACGCCGGAGCGCCGGGCCCAGCGGTAGTATGCGCCGTCGGCGGCGCTGGACGCGGACACAAGCCGCCGGTTCAGATGACGCAGGTTGTCCATGGCAGTGCCTCCTGTCTACAGTACGGTTTCGGATTGGGCGACAACAGGTATTATAGTACGATTTCGGATCAATGTCAAGGGGGGCGTGCGGGGCGGATTTTTGTGAAAAAGGCGGAAAAGTCATACGAAATGGGGATATGGCGCAGGCCAAGTTCCTCCACGGCGATGATCGGGACCTGCATTGTGAAAACGCACAGGCACGGCGGGAGGAACGATCTCTTATCCCCCGCCGTGCCCAAGATACTCTATGCGCCGGCCGGCAGGTTCTGGCCGGAACCAGAATGCCGGTGGTCCTTACTCTTTCGCTGGCAGCGTCTGCATGAGCGCAAGGAAGTGCTGCGCTTCGCCCGTGCTGAAGTACGCATACCACGCGTCCAATGTATCCGGCCGAAAGACGTTCAACCGTTCCATAATCTGCTTTGCCCACAGCAAAGCTCCGGTGGAACCCGCAGTAATCAGGTTACTTTCTGCAACAGACGGCTCGTCGACATAGAAGCTCTGCCCCCTGTAACGGGGTGACACCATGTCGAGATACCCGACGCCGTTGCTGGTGTGCCGCCTTTGGTCCAGCAGGCCCGCGTTTGCCAGCGCGGCGGTTGCGCCGCAGATGGCGCATACCAACGCCCCTGCGGAAAGAAATTCTCCCGCCTTTTCAATCACGGCGCTATGGGCAGAATCATCCCACGTATTGGCCCCCGGCAACAGCAGCACGCTCTCCTCGTTCACTGCAATATCGTCGATGCTGTAATCCGGAGTGATGGTAAGCCCGCCCATTGTTTTGACCGGCCGCTTTGAAATACCGGCCGTTTTGACCGATACGCCCGGCGCGCCTTTTTTGAAAAAGCGCCCGGAATTTAACTCCGCTGTAACATACCCCAGCTCCCAGTCAGCCAGCGTGTCCAACACATATACATAGACCGTGAACATAGCTTCCTCCCGTTTCTTTCGTGTTTGGTTTGCTTATGCCTGTATCATACCATCCAATCGTTGACAACAGCACGGCAACAATTTATAATTTTGTACGATAGAAGACGATTGAAAGGCGGCTGCCAGATGAAAGTCGACAGGCTTGTCAGTATTATTATGACGCTCCTGGACAAGGAGCGCATAGGCGCACAGGAATTGGCGGATACGTTTGAGGTTTCACCCCGTACAATTTACCGCGACATAGAAGCGATCAATATGGCCGGCATCCCCATCCGTTCCATACCGGGCGTTGGCGGCGGCTTTGAAATTATGCCGGACTATAAACTTGATAACAAGGTCTTTTCAACGGCTGATCTTTCCGCCATCCTGATGGGGCTCTCCAGCCTTTCAAGCGTGGTGCGAGGCGGCGAACTGGCAAACGCTTTGGAGAAGGTCAAAAGCTTTATCCCTGCTGAAAAAGCGAAAGACATCGAAATAAAGTCCAATCAAATCTGTATAGATTTAAGTTCATGGACAGGCAATCGAACGATCCAGCCATATGTAAAAATAATTCAAGCGGCTTTGCAGAATCATACGCTCCTGTCCTTTGCATATACGGCCCACCACGGAAAGAAAACCATACGGACGGTCGAGCCGTATCAGCTGGTATTGAAAGGCAGCCGCTGGTATTTTCAAGGCTACTGCCGCACCAGAAACGATTTTCGCCTGTTCAGAGTGTCCCGCATGTCGGAGCTGCAAATGAAGCGGGAAACCTTTATTCCGCGGGATTTTCAAAAACCGATTTTGGATTTCGAGGAAATCGCGGAGGCAATGCAGACAGACATCAAAATTCGCATTCATCAATCTGTGCTGGACAGGGTGCTGGAGTATTGTCCCTATGACCGCTTTGTGCCAGATGACGACGCGTATTATATAGTGAATTTTCCGTTCATTGAAAATGACTATCACTATGATATTCTTCTTGGCTTTGGGGATAAATGCGAGTGCCTTGAGCCGTTGCATATTCGCGCAGAGATGAAGCGCAAAATACAGAATATGGCTGCGATATACGACAATGAAACGTTAGAGGCAACATGAGCGCCGCCGGTTTTCCGGCGAGGCACGCAAGCGGCGATAGGGACAGCACCGTTTCCAACCCTTCCGCCGCATAACTTTATAACGGCAAAAAACCGCCGTATCTTGAACAGATACGGCGGTTTCTTATGGAGCAGGGTACGGGAATCGAACCCGCCTCCTCGGCTTGGGAAGCCGATGTACTACCGATGTACTAACCCTGCTTATTGTCAACGGCGTTATTATAGCAGACTTCTCCGCCAAATGCAACCAGAAATTTTGGCGAAACCCAAAAAAATAAGCTCGCACCCCGGCGGGGGCCCGGAGCGTTGTCCTCCGAGCCCCGCCGCTTATTGATCGCCTATTCCTCCTCCGCCAGCCGCCGGCCCATGAGCACCCCCATGACGGAGGCCATCATCAGACCGCGGGTCCAGCCGCTGGAGTCACCCAGGCAGTGGAGGCCCTTCACGTTGGTGTTGAAATCCTCGTCCATCTTCACCCGGTTGGAGTAGAACTTCAGCTCCGGGGAGTAGAGCAGCGTCTCCGTGGAGGCGAAACCGGGGACCACCTGGTCCATGGCCTGGATGAAGTTGATGATGTTGGTCATGGCCCGGTAGGGCATGGCGGCGGTGATGTCGCCGGCCACCGCGTCGGGCAGGGTGGGGCGCACGTTGGCGAAGTTCAGCTCCTTGGGCCACGTCCGCTTGCCGTCCAGGATGTCGCCGAAGCGCTGGACCATGATGTGACCCGCCCCCAGCATGTTGGTCAGCTCCCCCACCCGCTGGGCGTAGGCGATGGGCTGGTTGAAGGGGAAGGAGAAGTTGTGGGAACAGAGAATGGCCAGGTTGGTGTTGTCGCTTTTGAGCTCCTTGTAGCTGTGGCCGTTGACCACCGCCAGGTCGTTGTCGTAGTTCTCCTGGCTGACGAAGCCGCCGGGGTTCTGACAGAAGGTGCGGACCTTGTTCTTAAAGGGCTTGGGGTACCCCACCAGCTTGGACTCATAGAGCACCCGGTTGACGGTCTCCATCACCTCGCTGCGCACCTCCACCCGCACGCCGATGTCCACGGTGCCGGGCTGGTGGGCGATGTTGTACTCGGCGCACAGGCTCTCCAGCCAGTCCGCCCCCCGGCGGCCGGTGGCGATGACGGTGCGCTCCGCCAGAATCTCCTGCTCCTCCCGCCCCCGGCGGACCCGGACCCCCAGGCAGGCCTCCCCGTCCAGAATCAGGTCCGTGCACTCATAGCCGAACAGCATCTCCACCCCGTTTTGCAGCAGGTACTGCTCGATGGCGTAGTAGAGGTCCTGGGCCTTCTCGGTGCCCAGATGGCGGATGGGGCAGTCCACCAGCTTCAGCCCCGCCTGAATGGCCCGCTTGCGGATGGCCTTGACCTCCTCGGTGTTGCCCAGGCCCTCAATGCGGCTGTCCGCGCCGAACTCCAGGTAGATCCCGTCGGCGTAGCGGATGGTGTCCTGGGCCCGCTCCGGCCCGATGAGGGTGGGCAGGTCGCCCCCCACCTCGCAGCTGAGGCTCAGCTTGCCGTCGGAGAAGGCGCCGGCCCCGGAGAAGCCGGTGGTGATGTGGCAGTAGGGCTTGCAGCTGACGCACTGGCCGGTCTTGCTCTTGGGGCAGCGGCGGTCCTCCACCGCCTGGCCCTTCTCCACGAGCACGATGCTCTTGCGGCTGCCGCGCTTGCGCATCTCCAGGGCGGTAAAGATCCCGGCGGGACCTGCGCCGATAATAACCACGTCTTTTTTCATAGGGGACCTCCTTCTGCATTGACGGCCGAAGCACTGATAACGAATCATGGTATCTGCACGCGCAAAAAAATAGCTCAGAGAGCTATTTTTATTGCGTTCCCTCCAGGGAACCGTATCGGTATCAGCAAACAACACACACCATGTACTATACCGGAACCGGCGGCGCTTGTCAAGATATTCTGTCAAATTTCCACAGCCGTTTCCCCGTTTACCCCGCGTCTTTTCGTCATTTTCGCGGGGAGCGGGCCCCGGACACGCCGCATCCGGGGCCGCCCGGCCTCAGCGCCGCTCCCGCTTTCTGCCCAGGGCCAGGCAGGCCAGGACCAGATTTTCCACCGCCAGCCCGGCGGTAACCACCACCGAGGCGGCCAGGACGATCATGGAGACAATCCGCGCTTTTTTCAGCATAACAGGGCACCTCCTTCCAGAATGCGAAATCCACGATGGGTCCATTATAGGACATCCCCGTGCCGAAAGCAACAGGAACGGGGCCTCTTTTTGTGAATTTTCCGGCGAAGTCCGGGGACGCGCGGAAAATGCGCGTTGAAATTTCCCGCAATTCTGTGTATACTAAGGAAAACCACAGGGAGGATTTGCTATGAAACTGATGATCGCCTCGGATCTCCACGGGTCCGCCTACCACGTCAACGAGCTGATGGAGGCGCTCCGGCGGGAGCAGCCGGACAAGCTGCTGCTGCTGGGGGACCTGCTCTACCACGGCCCCCGGAACCCGCTGCCCAGGGACTACGACTGCATGGCCGTGGCGGAGCGCCTCAACGCCTGCCGGGACATGATTCTGGCCGTCCGGGGCAACTGCGACAGCGAGGTGGACCAGATGGTGCTCCAGTTCCCCATGATGGCGGACTACGCCCTTGTGCGCTGGAACGGCCTGACCCTCTACGCCACCCACGGCCACATCTGGAACGAGGAGCGCCTGCCCCCCATGTGTCCGGGGACCGTGCTCCTCAACGGCCACTTCCACCTGCCCGCGTGCCGTGTCCACGAGGACTACCTCTACCTCAACCCCGGCTCCGCCTCTATCCCCAAGGACGACAGCGTGGGCGGGTATCTGATGCTGGAGGAGCGGACTTTCTCCTGGCGGCACATGACCGGCCAGACCTGGAAAAAGCACACGGTTTCCTGACCGCCCCCGTTTTCGCCCCCGGCCCGAAAGCGCAAAATTCCCACCGCCGCGCCCCTTTCGCCCCAAGGCGGAACCGGACCCGGCGGTGGGAATTTCTGCGCCGTCCCCCGCTACAGCCCCAGCATATGGGTGGCAAACTGGAAGTAGATCAGCAGGCTCAGCACATCCACAATCGTGCTGATAAAGGGGGCGGCCATCACCGCCGGGTCCAGCCCGATTTTCTCTGCCAGCAGGGGCAGCAGGCACCCCACCACCTTGGCGCAGAACACCGTGCACACCAGCGTCAGGCAGATCACCAGCGCCACCAGGACGGTGACTTCCCCGTTGTGCAGCAGCAGCCGGTCCACCAGCAGCAGCTTGGCAAAATTCCCCGCCGCCAGCAGCACCCCGCACACCAGGGCCACCCGGCCCTCCTTCCACACCACCCGCAGCAGGTCGCCGAAACCCAGCTCGTTGAGGCTCAGGGCGCGGATAACGGCCACGCTGGACTGGTTGCCGCAGTTGCCGCCGGTGCCCATGAGCATGGGGATGAAGCCGATGAGCACCGAGCACACCGCCAGGGAGTCCTCAAAACTGGAGATGACGATGCCGGTAAAGGTGGCGGAGAGCATCAGCAGCATCAGCCAGGGCAGCCGGCTCCTCACCGTCTCCCACACCCCGGAGCGGAGGTAGGGCTTGTCCGTGGGCGTAATGGCGGCCATCAGCTCGAAGTCCTCGGTGGCCTCCTCCTCCATAACGTCGATGGCGTCGTCGATGGTGACGATGCCCACCAGCCGGCTCTCCTTGTCCACCACTGGCATGGCCAGAAAGTCGTACCGGCTGAGGTCCTGGGCCACGTCCTCTTTGTCGTCGAGGGTGGAGACGGCGATGATGTTGGTCTCCATAATGTCCTCGATACGCTCCTCCTCGTCCGCCAGCACCAGGGTGCGGATGGAGACCAGCCCCAGCAGGTGGCGGCTGGGGTCGGTGACGTAGCAGATGTTGATGGTCTCCTTGTCCGAGCCGGTGCGCCGGATGCGCTTGAGGGCGTCGGCCACGGTCATATCCCGCTTGAGGTCCACAAACTCGGTGGTCATAATGGACCCGGCGGAGTCCTCGGGGTATTTGAGAATCTCGTTGACGCTGCGCCGTGTCTCCGGGTCGGTGTGCTGGAGGATGCGCTTGACCACGGTGGCGGGCATCTCCTCAATGAGGTCCACCGTGTCGTCCACGTACAGCTCCTCCAGCACCTCCTTCAGCTCCGTATCGGAGAAGCTGCGGATGAGCACCCCCTGCTCCTCGGGCTCCATCTCCACGAACACCTCCGCCGCCAGCTCCTTAGGCAGCAGCCGGTAGAGCAGGGGCAGCCTGTCCCCCGGCAGCTGGGCCAGAACGGCGGCGATGTCCGCCGGCTCCAAAAGGAGGAGCATATCCCGCGCGTCGGCCCAGCGCTTTCGCAGGGATAAGTCTTCAACCTGCTCCATAAAGGTGCTGTTCTCCAGGTCGATCATTGACGGCTCCTCCTTTCTTCGCCGCCCGACCGGCGGCGAGGGGTAGTCCCTGCCGGGACGGGGGATGC
>CAJTOM010000040.1 GCA_910577915.1 uncultured Oscillospiraceae bacterium | reverse complement strand
AGCGGTTTTTCCGTCCGCTTTTGGGCGTCCAAAAGCGGACCGCAGGGTCCGGGGCCGCGTAGGCCCCGGGGCTGTAGGGCTGCAACCCAGCCCCCCTCGCGCCCGGAGGGCGCGCCGCACCCCCACTCCAAAAATTTCCCCTCCCTGGTATATTCTCCCCCCCGGAGGGAGATACTGGGAGAACAACCGGGAATGAAAGGAGCGGTGTTCGATGGTGAAAGGAACCTCCCGCCGTGTGATTGTGGTGGATTCCCCCGATCCGAAGCTGTTTGAACAGGCAATTTTTATTGTGAGAAACGACGCCTTCTCCCAGGACGGCGTTACCCCTCAGCAGATTTTGGGGGAGGCCTGCCGGGTGGCCAAGGGCTACGCCGCCAGCCAGGGAACCCGCCCCGGACTGTGGCGCAGGCTCCCCGGCTGGTGCTGGCTGCTGGCGGGCGCGGCCGCCGCCGCCCTGGCCGCCGGACTTCTGCTGTGGGCGATGTAGCCAGTTTCGCCGAAAACGGCCCGCGGACATCTCACAGGGGATGTCTGCGGGCCGCTTTTTACATACCGCGCATGCCGCTCCGGTGGCCTTACAGAAGACCCGGCACCGCCTCCGCCAGGCGCTGGGCCAGCTGGGCGTGGCCCCGGCGGGTCAGGTGCATGCCGTCCAGCCGGTTGAACTCGCAGCCGGCGGCGTCCATGAAATGAGCCCCGGTGAGCTGCGCCGCTTTCTGGTAATACTTGGGGAGTTCCAGGGATTTTTCAATGCAGCCCCGGCCCATGGGCAGGCCGCACTCCGCCAGCTCCATCTCCGGCAGAATGGGGGGTGGGCAGACAATGAGAATGTTGGGCTCCCGCGTCCCCCAGCAGTCCACGCTCCGGGCCTTGCGGACCAGACGCTCCATGCCGATGCCGATGCAGGAGGCGTTGGCCCCCAGGCGCTCCTTGGTGTCGTTGGTGCCCAGCATGATGATCAGCAGATCCAAAAACTCGTGGCTTTTAAGCAGAGCGTACAGCACGCCCAGGGCGTCCATGGATTCGTGGAGCGGGTCCTGAAAGACCGTGGTGCGGCCCGAGAGCCCCTCCT
This sequence comes from uncultured Oscillospiraceae bacterium, assembly GCA_910577915.1. GTDB lineage: Bacteria > Bacillota > Clostridia > Oscillospirales > Oscillospiraceae > Pelethomonas. The sequence continues at coordinate 21,682 of CAJTOM010000040.1, read as the reverse complement.
CCGTCACCAGAACGCCCTCCCCCAAGGCCTTCTGCAGCAGGCAGGTCCAGCGCTCGTCTTCGTTGAAGCGGATGCCGCCGTCGGCGCAGTCGGCGGGATCCGCGCAGTAGCCGTGGGTGTTGGAGTCGCCCAGGCAGAGAATGTGCTTTTTCATATACAAATCTCCTTACTCTCACGCAGGTGGCGTATGCTTTCTTTTTAGAGTAACAGGAATTTTTTGCTTGTCAAGATGGGAAGAGCCGTTTTTTCCATGGGAGGTGGGTTCAAAATGCCTAAAAATCGAAATAATTTTTGTGCAATCCCCTGAAAATCCAGACTTGCCGCAAATTCTTTCGATTTCTATTGACAAATCTGCCCAAGTCTTATACAATTTAACCAGCATCACCTCATAATGTCAGTCACTTTTTGTATTTTTAAGGAGGACGCTACATGAAGAAGAAGTTACTTGCACTGCTGCTGGCCATGACCATGGTCATGGCTCTGGTTGCCTGCGGAGGCAACGGCAACCAGAAGGGCAATAACAACCAGAACACCGAGCCCCCCAAGCAGGAGGACAACACCCAGACCCCTGAGCCCGCGCCGGCTCCCACCGGGGCCAGCGAGATCACCCTGTGGACCTATCCCATCGGCAAGTGGGGCGATGAGGCCACCGTCAAGGCCCTGACCGACGCCTTCACCGCCGAGACCGGCATCGCCGTCAAGGTGGATTACCTGGCCTACGCCGACGGCGACGACAAGGTCAACACCGCCCTGACCGCCGGCGGCGCGCCCGACCTGATCATGGAAGGTCCCGAGCGCCTGGTCGCCAACTGGGGCGCCAACGGCCACATGGTGGATCTGAGCGACATGTTTGACGACACCGACATGGCCGAGATCAACGCCGTGAACGAGGGCGTCATGAAGTCCTGCACCCACACCAACGGCGCGATTTATGAGTATCCTCTGGTCATGACCGCCCACTGCATGGCCGTCAACCTCAACGCCTTCAAGGAGGCGGGCGCTGATCAGTACCTGGATCTGGATACCCACACCTGGACCACCGATGACTTCATCAAGGCCGTTGAGGCGCTGTACGCCAAGTATGGCCAGACCGTGGGCGCTGTCTTCTGCGCCGGCCAGGGCGGCGACCAGGGCACCCGCGCCCTCGTCAACAACCTCTACGGCGGCACCTTCACCAATGCCGAGCACACCGCCTACACCTGGGACGATCCCCTGAACGTCAAGGCTCTTGAGCAGCTCAAGGCCATGGACGGCATTGAGTTCGACGCCTCCCTGGCCGGCGGCGACGAGATCGCCAAGTTCTACCAGGGCGCTCTGAAGATGGCCTTCTGCTGGAACATTGCCCAGCAGATGGATCCCAACGGCGCCGGCACCGGCGCTGAGAAGACCGTCACCGGCGACGACATCGCCTTCATGAGCTTCCCCTCCGAGGACGGCAGCTCCAAGCTGCAGGGCGGCACCTGGGGCTTCGGCATCTTCGATAACGGCGACGAGGCCCGCATTGAGGCCGCCAAGCAGTTCATCAAGTTCATGTGCGACAGCGAGCACACCGTGGACGCCGTCAAGGCCGCCTCCTACTTCGCCGTCCGCACTACCGCCGAGGGTACCGATCTCTCCAACATCTGGGCCGACGAGCCCATCATGGCGGAGTACACCAAGCTGATGCCCTACCTGGGCGACTACTACCAGGTTACCACCGGCTGGGCCGCCGCCCGTACCGCTTGGTGGAACATGCTCCAGGCCGTGGGTACCGGTGACGACGTGGCCGCTGCCGTGGCCGCCGGCGCCGCCGAGGCCAACGCCGCCGCTGCGGGCTGATCCTATACCAGAGCCGCGTAATCTTTGACCAATAAGGGTTTGCGCGCCCTCTCACCGCAATGCGCGGTGAGAGGGCGCGTTTTTCTGCAATGGAGTATGATTCCCAATTGAGAGGAGACCTGGCGTCACCGTGCAGAAATTCTGGAGCCGCAATGGGTATCCTCTTCCGGTAAAAGTTCTTTTTGATCCTTTTTCTTTCAAGAAAAAAGGATGAGAGAAGAGAGGAGTGCTGAATTTGGCAAAACAGACGCAAAGCAAAATGAGCCGCGCCCTGCAGCGGCGGGAGAACATCGCGGGCTATGTGTTCATGCTGCCCAGCCTGGTGTTCTTTCTGGGGTTTGTCATCATCCCTATGTTCATCTGCATCATCACCAGCCTGACCAACACCAATATGCACGATCCCGGTCTGTTCGGCGGCTTCATCGGCCTGAAGAACTTCGCGGATCTGGCCAATGACAAGGTCTTTTTGAAGGGCCTGGTCAACACCTTCGTCATCGTCCTCGTCAGCGTGCCGGCGGTGTGCGCCTTCTCCCTGTGGGTGTCCTCGGCCATCTACAAGCTGAAGGGGCCCATTCTGTCCGCCTTCCGCTGCATCTTCTACCTGCCCGTGGTCACAGGCTCCGTGGCGGTCACCGTGGTGTGGAAGTGGATGTACGACAATTACACCGGCATCCTTAACTCCGCCCTGACGAGCACGGGCATCCTGGAGAAGGGCATCAACTGGCTGGGCGATCCGAAGACGGCCCTGTGGTGCATCATCGTCATCCTGTTCACCACCTCCGTGGGCCAGCCCATCGTGCTGTACGTCTCCGCTCTGGGCAACGTGGACCAGACCCTGGTGGAGGCCGCCCAGGTGGACGGCGCCACCGATCTCCAGGTGTTCTGGAAGATCAAGTGGGCCCAGATGATGCCCACCACCCTGTACATCCTGGTGATCACCACCATCAACTCCTTCCAGTGCTTCGCCCTGATCCAGCTGCTGACCCAGGGCGGACCCAACCACGCCACGGATACGGTGATGTACTACATCTACTACACCGCGTTCAAGCTCACCGAGCAGGCCGGCCACTTCGGCTACGCCAACGCCATGGGCGTGGTGCTGGCCATCTTCATCGGGGCCCTGTCCGCGTTGCAGTTCAAGCTGGCGAAAGAAAAGTAAGGGGGTGCAGATATGAAAATTGAGAATCCGCGCAGCCGCGCCTATAAAATCGTGTCCATGATCATTCTGGTCATCCTGGCCATCCTGTTCCTCTTCCCCCTGTACTGGATTATCACCGGCGCCTTCAAACCGGCGGCGGACATCTACGCCCAGGAGCCCGTCCTGTGGCCCACGGAGTGGGTGAGCAAGAACTTTGAGAACCTGTTCAACAAGCGCACCGCTCCCCTGTTTTCCATCTTCGGCATTGAAGGACCCACCGCCCCGGCGGCCTTCCGGTGGCTGATCAACACGGTGTTTATGTCCGTGGCCTCCATGCTCCTCACCTGCCTCACCGCCGCCATGGCGGGCTACGCCCTGGCCAAGAAGCGCTTTGTGGGCCGGGCCATCCTGTTCTCCCTGATCGTGTGCGCCATGGCCCTGCCCAAGCAGGTCATCCTGATCCCCCTGCTCAAGGAGATGGCCGCCTTGAAGCTGTACGACAGCCTCTGGGCCGTGATCTTCCCTACCGTGGGCTGGCCCTTCGGCGTATTTTTGATGAAGCAGTTCTCCGAGAGCATCCCCGGAGAGATTCTGGAGGCCACCCGCATTGACGGGGCCAGCGAGGCCAAGACCTTTGTTACCGTGGTGCTGCCCATGGTGAAGCCGGGCATCGGTGCTCTGGCCATCTTCACCTTCATCAACTGCTGGAACGACTACTTCATGCAGCTGGTCATGCTGCCCAGCGGCCAAAACTTCACCATGCCCCTGGGTATTGCCACCCTCCAGGCGGAGACCAGCGTGGATATGGGCCTGCTGATGGCGGGCGCGGCTCTGGCGGCCCTCCCCATCATCGCCGTGTTCCTCCTCTTCCAGAAGTACTTCACCCAGGGCATCACCATGGGCGCGGTAAAGGGGTAAGGCCATGATCTACGCCAAGAACAAAGACGCCCTGGACTACCGGGGCATCCACCCCAATCTGGATCTGGCCCTGGAGCGGCTCACGGAGGAGTTTCTGGCCTCCGTGGGCAGCGAGCGGGTGGAGATCAAGGGCGGCGAGGTGTACGCCACCCGCTTTACCTACCAGACGCTGCCGGAGGAGGAGACCTTCTTCGAGGCCCACCGGAAGTACCTGGACATCCACCTGATGCTCCGGGGCAGCGAGCGGGTGGAGATTGCCCCCCCGGAGTGCCTGACGGAGTTCAACCGGGTGGAGGAGAACGATTTCTACGCCTACCGGGGGGAGGGGCACTACAAGCTGGTGCTCTCGCCCGGGGACTTTTTGGTGGTTTTCCCCGGGGACGCCCACCGGATCAAAACCCAGGTGGACGGGCCCCAGGAGGTCGCCAAGGCCGTATTCAAGGTAAAAATCCATTGAGACCAAGGGAGAATGTATGAAAGATTTTTCAAAGTATCAGGGGATTTTCCCCGCGTTTTACGCATGCTATGACAAGGCCGGACAGGTGAGCGGCGAGGCCTCCCGGGCGCTGGCCAGGTATCTGCTGGACAAGGGCGTGAAGGGCCTGTATGTGGGCGGCTCCTCCGGCGAGTGCATCTACCAGAGCGTGGCGGAGCGGAAGGCGGCGCTGGAGCACGTGATGGCGGAGGTGGGCGGCAAGATGACCATCATCGCCCACGTGGCCTGCAACAACACCGCCGACAGCCGGGAGCTGGCTGCCCACGCCGAGAGCCTGGGGGTGGACGCCGTGGCCGCTATCCCCCCCATCTACTTCCACCTGCCCCCCAAGGCCATCGCCAAGTACTGGAACGACATCTCCGACGCGGCCCCCAACACGGACTTCGTCATCTACAACATCCCCCAGCTGGCGGGCGTGGCCCTGAGCGTGCCCCTGCTCCAGGAGATGCTCAAGAACCCCAGGGTCGTGGGCGTGAAGAACTCCTCCATGCCCGTCCAGGACATCCAGATGTGGCGGGACGAGGGCGCGCTGGTGTTCAACGGGCCCGATGAGCAGCTGCTCTCCGGCCTGGCCGCCGGGGCCTGCGGCGGCATCGGCGGGACCTACGCCGCCATGCCGGAGCTGTACTTGGAGATTTTCCGCTGCTTCCATGCCGGCGAGCTGGCCAAGGGCCGGGAGGTCCAGAACGAGTGCTGCCGGATCATCTACAAGATGTGCTCCGCCCAGGGGAACATGTACGCGGTCATCAAGGAGATCATCCGTCTCCAGGGCGGCCCGGACGTGGGCGGCGTGCGCGCCCCCCTGCTGGAGCTGGGCGAGGGCGACGGCGCCGTGGCGGCCCAGGCGGCGGAGATGATCGCCCAGGCCATCGGCAAGTACTGCTGAGGCGCACCCGGTGCGCCCGGAAGGGCGAGAAAAAATTCCCCCCCGGCGGGGAAGAAAATTCTGGGAATCCGGACGGATTGCGGGTTTTTCTGCCGCAGAGCGGACGGAAACCCCTCCGGAGGGGCGGCTGCGGCGTTTTTTTAAGAAAACTCCCCATTGCGCCGGGGAGGCGGACGTGGTAAAATTCTCTGTGAGGGTGCGGGAGAACCCGGACCCTCACAGGAGGATGCCTGCCATGCAGCGTATGTTTGAGGCGGCTTCTGACGCTGGCGGCGGTCCCGTGGATCACCGCCGGCGTCTCGCCGCACTCGTGGAGGCGCGGGTTTGGTAAGCAGTACCACAGCAGGACCGGCCCTACAGGGGGCCGGCTGAGTAGAGAATAGGAGGACGCTATGAAAATCTATGTGACCGACGACTACAAGGGCATGAGCCGGAAGGCGGCGAACATCCTGTCCGCCCAGGTGATTCTCAAGCCCAACAGCGTGCTGGGCCTGGCCACCGGCTCCACGCCGGAGGGCATGTACGCCCAGCTGGTGGACTGGTACCGCAAGGGCGACCTGGACTTCGCCGCCGTGAAGACGGTGAACCTGGACGAGTACGTGGGCCTGGAGCCCACCCACGAGCAGAGCTACCGCTACTTCATGCAGCACCACCTGTTTGACCATGTGAACATCAACCCCGCCAACACCAACGTGCCCGACGGCCTGGCTGCGGACCCCGCTGCGGAGTGCGCCTGGTATAACCAGGTGATCCGGGACATGGGCGGCATCGATCTCCAGGTGCTGGGCGTGGGCGGCAACGGCCATATCGGCTTCAACGAGCCCGGCCGGGCCTTCGAGCTGGAGACCCACGTGGTGAACCTGAAGGAGGAGACCATCAGCGCCAACTCCCGCTTCTTCGCCTCCCGTGACGACGTGCCCCGCCAGGCCATGACCATGGGCATCAAGTCCATTATGATGGCCAAGAAAATCCTGCTGATGGCCAGCGGCGAGGGCAAGGCCGAGGCTCTGCGCCTGGCCCTCACCGGCCCCGTCACCCCCGAGGTTCCCGCCTCCATTCTCCAGCTGCACCCCTACGTAACCCTCGTGGCCGACAAGGCGGCTGCGAGCAAGCTGGAAGGCCTGGTGTAACACAGAAAAAGAACGAGCGCCCCGCGGGATGCCTCCCGCAGGGCGCTCTCTTTGTTATCGCATGTTTACAGCACCTTGGCCAGAAAGGTTTTCAGCCGCTCGCTCTCCGGCGCGCCGAAGAGCCGGTCCGGGGAGTTCTCCTCCACGATGACGCCGCCGTCCATGAAGATGACACGGCTGCCCACCTCCCGGGCGAAGCCCATCTCGTGGGTGACCACCACCATGGTCATGCCCTCGTGGGCCAGGTCCTTCATCACCTCCAGCACCTCCCCCACCATCTCGGGGTCCAGGGCGGAGGTGGGCTCGTCGAAGAGCATCACCTCCGGCTCCATGCACAGGGCGCGGACGATGGCGATGCGCTGCTTCTGGCCGCCGGAGAGCTGGCTGGGGTAGGCCGCCGCCCGGTCCGCCAGGCCCACCCGGTCCAGCAGGGCCAGGGCCTTGCCCTCCGCCTCCTGCCGGCTCTTTCCCAGCAGCTTGACGGGGGCCAGGGTCATGTTCTCCAGGATGGTCATGTGGGGAAAGAGGTTGAAGTGCTGGAACACCATTCCCATCTTCTGGCGGTGGAGGTCGATGTTGACCTTGGGGTCGGTGATGTCCACGCCCCGGAAGGTGATGGTCCCCCCGGTGGGGCGCTCCAGCAGGTTCAGGCAGCGCAGGAGGGTGGACTTGCCGGACCCGGAGGGGCCAATAATCACCACCACCTCCCTGGTGTGGATGTCCGCCGACACGCCGTCCAGGGCGCGGATGGCCCCCCGGCCGAAGTGCTTTTCCAGGTCCCGGACCTGGATGAGAGTGTTGTTAGCGCTCACTGCTTCTCAGCCTCCTCTCCAGCTTGCCCACCAGCCAGGTGAAGAACATGACCATGACCAGGTAGATGGCCGCCACCGCCAGCAGGGGCATGAAGGCCTCGAAGGTCCGGCCCCGGATGATCTCCCCGCCCTTGGTCAGGTCGATGACCCCCGCATAGCCCACCACCGAGGTCTCCTTGAGCAGGACGATGAACTCATTGGCCAGGGCGGGCAGCACGTTCTTGAAGGCCTGGGGGATGATGATGTACCACATGGTCTGTATGTAGTTGAAGCCCAGGGAGCGCCCGGCCTCAAACTGCCCGCTGTCGATCGACATGATGCCGGAACGTATAATCTCCGCCACATATGCCCCGGAGTTGACGCCAAAGACGATGCAGGCGATGGTTACGTCGTTCCCCAGGGCCACCAGGATGACAAATACCCCCAGAAGCAGCTGCACCACCACCGGGGTGCCCCGGATGACGGTCAGGTAGGCCCGGCACAGGCCGTTCAGAAGAACCAGCACAGTCCGGCCCAGTCCGGGGCGCATGTCGGCGCGGTTTTTGTCGCAGCTGGTGCGGATGATGGCCACCACCACCCCCAGCAGCACGCCGATGAGCAGGGCGAAAAAGGTGATGAGCAGCGTGTTGCCCAGCCCCTTCGTCAGGTAGCGCCAGCGGTTGTCCTCGATAAAACAGCGGTAAAAGGTATCCTGCAAGCCCGCCATGTGTCTCCCTCCCTTGTGTTCTTTCTTGTGCCGTACAGGCAAAACCGGGGGCGGCGGACCGCCCCCGATTGACGCGCAGAGTCTGTAAAATACAGGTTCTTATTTGTTGTTCTGCTCCACGTAGGCCTTGGCGGGCTCCTGGTCGATGACCACGCAGTCCACCTTGCCGGTGAGCAGGGCCTGGACGGCCTCGTTGCCGGTCTTGTAGCGGACCACGCGCTCCTCGCCGATGCCGCCGTTGTCGGGGGTGTCGGACATGTAGATGTCGCCGGTGGTGTCCTGCTGCACGCCGGCCTTATAGCTGGCGGCGGGGTCCAGCAGGTCGTCCAGGGTCTTGATGGCGGAGTCCTCGGCGACAATGACCACCTGCACGCCGGTGGCGTAGCTGGTGGAGAAGCTGACGGACTGCAGGCGCTCCTCGGTGACGGTCATGCCGGCCATGCCCATGTCGTACTTGCCGGTCTGGATGCCGGCGATGATGGAGCCGAACTCGGTGTCCACAATGGTCAGCTTGCGGCCCATCTGATCGGCGATGGCCTTGGCCATCTCGGCGTCGATGCCCACGATCTCCTCGTTCTCATAGAACTCGTAGGGCGGGAAGAAGGCGTTGGTGGCCATGATGAGCTCCGGCTTGCCCTCGGCGTCGGCCTGGAAGGTGAGGTCGTGGGCCGTGCCGGAGATGTACTTGTCCACGATCTTCTGGGCGGTGCCGTCGGCGATGATGGCGTCCAGGGCGGCGTTGATCTCGTCGAGCAGGGCGGTGTCCTCCTTGGCGACGGCGATGGCGTAGTCCTCGATGGCGTATTCGGTGTCCAGGATCTTCAGCTGGGTTTTCTTCTGCCCGCAGGCGGCCAGGCTCAGCACCATGGCGGCGGCCAGCAGCAGGGTTACAAATTTCTTCATAGGTAAAACTCCTTTTCATCCGCCGCTACCGGCGGCAAAATCATCCTCCCCCGGACCGCTGTCCGAGTTGATGGGAGCATACTACAATTCACCGGGAATGTCAATAGTTTTTCAAAAAAAGTGCATAATTATTAAAGTGAAAAAGAGAGAATTTACCAAATTGCCAAAATGAGCGGCGGTATACGGGGACAATTTGCGCAATTTCACGGCTGAATTTAACATGAAATATACATATGCGCCCCCTCGCCGGGGTCAAAAGGAGAGCGCCCGCACCTTGCGGACGCTCTCCCGGCGTTTGCGGAAAATTTATTTTTTTCCACCCTTGAGAGCCTTCATCCGCTTTTCGTGGTCCAGAATCCGCTTGCGGATGCGCAGGCTCTTGGGGGTGACCTCCAGCAGCTCGTCGTCCGCCAGAAACTCCAGGCACTGCTCCAGGCTCAGCTGGCGGCAGGGCACCAGGCGCAGGGCCTCGTCGGACCCGCTGGCCCGCATGTTGGTCAGCTGCTTTTTCTTGCAGACGTTGACGGTAATGTCCTCCTGCTTGGGGCTGACGCCCACCACCATGCCGGCGTAGACGGGCACCCCCGCGCCGATGAAGAGGGCCCCCCGCTCCTGGGCGTTGAACAGGCCGTAGGTGACGGACTCGCCGGTCTCGAAGGCGATGAGGCTGCCGGTGCTCCGGCGGCTCAGATCCCCCTTGTAGGGGGCGTAGCTGTCGAAGACGGAGGCCATGATGCCCTCGCCGCGGGTGTCGGTGAGGAACTCATTGCGGTAGCCGAAGAGGCCTCTGGCGGGCACCAGGAACTCCAGCTTCATCCGATCCCCCACGGGGGTCATCTCCACCAGGTCCGCCTTGCGGGAGCCCAGCTTCTCGATGACCGCCCCCACGCTGTCCTGGGGCACATCCGCCACCAGGCGCTCGATGGGCTCGCAGCGCGCGCCGTCGATCTCCCGGTAGAGCACCCGGGGCGGGGAGACTTGGAACTCATAGCCCTCCCGGCGCATGGTCTCGATGAGGATGCTCAGGTGCATCTCCCCCCGGCCCGCCACGTTGAAGGCGTCCATGGAGCCCTCGATCTCGCTGACCCGGAGGGACACGTCCTTCAGGGTCTCCCGGAACAGCCGGTCCCGGATCTGGCGGGAAGTGACGAACTTGCCCTCCCGGCCGCAGAAGGGGGAGTCGTTGATGGAGAAGGTCATTTCCATGGTGGGGGCGGAGATCTGAACGAAGGGCAGGGGCTCGGGGGCGGCGGCGGCGCAGATGGTGTCGCCGATGGTGATGTCGCCGATGCCGCTCATGGCGATGATGCTGCCGGCGGAGGACTCCGTCACCGCCTTCCGGCCCAGGCCGTCGAACTCGTAGATGCTCACGGCCTTGGCCTTCTTGGGGGCGGCCTCGGGAGTGTGGTAGTTGCAGACGGCGATCTCCTGGTTCTGCCGGATGACACCCCGCTCAATGCGGCCAATGGCGATGCGGCCCACAAACTCGTTGTAGTCGATGGAGCTGACCAGCATCTGGAAGGGGGCGTCCAGATCCGCCTCAGGGGCGGGGATATAGTGCAGGATGGTGTCGAACAGGGGCTTTAAGTCCCCCGGAGGGTCCTCGGGGTGGTAGGCGCAGATGCCCTTGCGGGCGGAGCAGAAGAGCATGGGGCTGTCCAGCTGCTCGTCGGTGGCGTCCAGGTCCATCAGCAGCTCCAGGCACTCGTCGATGACCTCGTGGACGCGCTGGTCGGGCCGGTCGATCTTGTTGACCACCACGATCACCCGGTGGCCCAGCTCCAGGGCCTTCGAGAGCACAAACCGGGTCTGGGGCATGGGGCCCTCGGCGGCGTCCACCAGGAGGATGACGCCGTTGACCATCTTCAGAATGCGCTCCACCTCGCCGCCGAAGTCGGCATGGCCGGGGGTGTCCACAATGTTGATCTTGGTGCCGCCGTACTGGATGGCGGTGTTTTTGGCCAGAATGGTGATGCCCCGCTCCCGCTCCAGGTCGCCGGAGTCCATGACCCGGTCCACCACCTCCTGGTTCTCCCGGTACACGCCGCCCTGCTTGAGCATCTCGTCCACCAGGGTGGTCTTGCCGTGGTCCACGTGGGCGATGATGGCCACGTTCCTCAATGTCTCATTCTTCAAGTGAAAAACCTCTTTCCTCAGGTCAAAATCAGATCATGTAAAAATCAGCCTGCTTATTGTATTACAATTATTCCCCCATTTCAACCCGCAATCTCGACAATATTTCAATTTTCTGACGGAAAAATCAGGTATAAGTGATGAAGACAGGCCGGGATGGGGAGGCGCACAGGAAAATGTGCGGGGGGTATGGAAAAATGAGAAGAAGTATCGTATAATAATAAAACCGCGTATGTTATGATAGATAGGATCAGGAGGATGAACCATGGCGGAGGAAACCAGAGCCCTTGGCTATATCTGCCCCGAATGCGGCAAGCCGGTGTACGGGGAGCGGACCCGGTTCGCCCTGAACGCGGCGGCGGTGGGGCTGGTGTGCGGCTGCGGCCGCAGCGAGCTGACGGCGGAGCCGGCGGAGCGGACCCTGCGGGTCACCGCACCCTGCGGCGTGTGCGGCGGGGAGCACCGGGCGGAGGTGCCCATGGAGCAGGTGCTGGAGGGCGGCGGCGTGGGCCTGGCCTGCCCCGAGACCCGGCAGCTGTGCTGCTACATCGGCCCGCCGGAGCGGGTTGAAAGCGCCCTGCGGGAGCTGGAGATCACCGCCCGGAAGCGGGAGGCCGGCGGCGACGGGGTGTTCGCCGACAGCATCATCATGTACGAGGTCCTCTCCGAGCTCAGGGACATCGCCGCCAGGGACGGCGTCTCCTGTACCTGCGGGGCCAGGGGCTGCGCCGTGGAGGTCCACGGCACGGCGGTGGACCTGGTGTGCCGGGCGTGCGGGGCCCGGCTGCGGCTGCCGGCGGCCACGGACGAGGACCTGGACCGGCTGTGCTGTCAGTATACGCTGACCATCCGGGGAAGCCGGTGAGAGGCGCGCTTGTTTAGACGAGGTGACATATGATCCAACTGTTGGCCCGGCGTCTGATCCGGGACTGTGACAACGTGAGCGACCCCGCCGTGCGGCGGGGATACGGCGTGCTGTGCGGGTGCGCGGGCATTGTGCTGAACCTGCTGCTGTTCGCCGGGAAGCTGCTGGCGGGGCTGCTGGCGGGATCCATTGCCATCACCGCCGACGCTGTGAACAACCTCTCCGACGCGGGGTCGTCCGTGGTGACCCTGCTGGGCTTCAAGCTGGCGGCCCAGGCCCCGGACCGGGAGCACCCCTTCGGCCATGGCCGGGCGGAGTACGTCTCCGGCCTGGTGGTGTCCCTGGTGATCATTTTGATGGGCGTGGAGCTGGGCAGGGGGGCGGTGGAGCAGATTCTCCGTCCCGGCCCGGTGGAATACAGCGCCCTGGCGGCGGGCATTCTAGCGGTGTCCATCGCCGTGAAGCTGTATATGGCCCTCTACAACCGCTCCGTGGGCCGCCGCATCGGCTCCGCCGCCATGGCGGCCGCGGCGGCGGACAGCCTGGGGGACTGCCTGGCCACGGCGGCGGTGCTGCTGGGGACCCTGGCGGGCCGCTTCTGGGGCCTGGAGATCGACGGGTGGTGCGGCGCGGTGGTGGCGCTGTTCATCCTGTGGTCCGGGATCAACGCCGCCCGGGAGACCATCAACCCTCTGCTGGGCCAGCCCCCCTCCCCGGAGTTCGTGGAGCGGGTGCGGGCCATGGTGCTGTCCCATGAGAATATCATCGGGGTGCACGATCTGATCGTCCACGACTACGGCCCCGGCCGGCGCATTCTCTCCCTCCACGCCGAGGTGCCCGCCAGCGGGGACATCCTGGCCCTCCACGACGTGGTGGACGCCGCCGAGCGCCAGCTCAGCGAGGACCTGGGCTGCCGGGCCACCATCCATATGGACCCGGTGGTCACTGACGACGGCCTGACGGCGGAGACCCGCCAGCGGGTGGCCGCCATCGTGGGGCTCATCGACCCCGGCATCACCATCCACGACTTCCGCATGGTCCCCGGCCCCACCCACACCAAGGTGATCTTTGACGCGGAGGTGCCCTACCAGTGCCCCCTGCCGGACCAGGAGGTGCGCAGCCGCATCGAGCAGGGGGTGCGGGCCCTGGACGGCGACTACTCCGCCGTGGTGGAGGTGGAGAAGGGATATGTATAAAACCATCTGAGAACAGGAGCGAAATAAGCCATGGAAGAGTTGTATGACGTGATCATTCTGGGGGGCGGCCCCGCGGGGCTTACCGCCGGGCTGTACGCCGGCCGGGGCGGGCTGAAAACCCTGCTGCTGGAGAAGGGGCAGGACGGGGGGCAGATCGCCCTCACCGCCGAGCTGGAGAACTACCCCGGCCAGCTGCTGGAGGGGGAGACCGGCCTGAGCCTGGCGGGGCGGATGACGGAGCAGTGCCGCCGCTTCGGCGTGGAGCGGGCCGCCGACACCATTCAGAGCGTGCGGCTGGACGGACCGGTGAAGGAGCTGACCGGGGAGCGGGGGACCTACCGGTCCAGGGCGGTGATCCTGGCCACCGGGGCGGCCCCCCGGCCCATCGGCTGCGAGAACGAGGCGCGGTTCGTGGGCCAGGGTATCTCCTTCTGCGCCACCTGCGACGGGGCCCTCTTCCGGGGGCTGGAGGTCTATGTGGCGGGCGGGGGCGACAGCGCGGTGGAGGAGGCGGTCTACCTCACCCGCTTTGCCCGGAAAGTCACCGTCATCCACCGCCGGGACCGGCTGCGGGCCGCCCGGTCCATCCAGGAGCGGGCCTTCGCCAACCCCAAGGTGGCGTTCCTCTGGGACAGCGTGGTGGTCCGGGCGGAGGGGACGGATGTGCTGGAGGCCATCACGCTGAAAAACGTAAAGACCGGGGCCCTGAGCACCCTGCGGGCGGACCCGGCAGACGGGATGCTGGGCCTGTTCGGCTTTACCGGCTACACCCCCAACACCGGCCTCTTCGCCGGCCAGCTGGCGCTGGAGGAGGGCTATATCAGCACCGGCGAGGATATGAGCGCCGGCCTCCCCGGCGTCTTTGCCGCCGGGGATGTGCGGCGCAAGAGCCTGCGCCAGGTGGTCACCGCCTGTGCCGACGGGGCCGTGGCCGCCGTGGCGGCGGAGCGGTATCTCCAGGCCCAGTAGGCGCGGGCCGCATGGCCGGCCGGCTCCGGGGCATACTACCTCCGGAGGTGAAGGCACATGCGAGACCACAGAAGCCAGCCCATGGAGCGCAAACCCGGCTGGCCGGAGGGGGACGACGACGTCATCAACAAGTACGGCACCTATGAGGTCCAGCGCACCAACGGCGTGGAGCACCCCTACCCCATGATCGCCCAGGGCCTGTCCCAAAAGGAGGCCGCAGAGCAGCTGGCCGCCGCGGAGCGGTGGCGCGCCAAGGGAAAAGCGGGGGAGGAGTGAGGCAGAGCCGGCCGGCACGCTGTGCCGGCCGGCCTTCGCCGCCCCTTCCTTGACGGAAGGAGAAATTCGTGATATAAAAAGGTACGCACACACCGGGCATCCCACAGGGCCCCAGGGCAGGAGGCACACGAACATATGAGAGCATGGATCCGTCTATCCGGGGAGCGCGCCCGCTGATGCGCCGCCGCTTCGACATACTGGACGCCTGGCGCACGCTGGCCATTGCGCTGATGATCGTCTACCATTTTCTATACGACCTGTATATTTTTGGCCTCCTGTCCCCCCGGCAGCTGTTTTCCGCCCCTTTGAACCTTCTGGAGCGGTTCATCTGCTGCTCCTTCATCCTCCTGGCCGGGGCCTCCGCCCGGTTCTCCCGGAGCAATCTGCGCCGGGCCCTCGCCGTCCTGGCGGCGGCCCTGGCGGTGGAGCTGGGGGCCGCCGTGGCGGGGCAGACCATCCGGTGGGGGGTGCTGATGCTGCTGGGGTCGTCTATGGCGCTGTACCATTTTCTCGGGAAATACCTGCAAAAGCTCCCGCCTGCGGGGCTGAATCTGGCCTGTGCGGTCCTCTTTTTCGCGTCCAAGGCCTGGACGGAGGCCGCCGCCGTGTCCGTGGGGTGGCTGTATCCGCTGGGTTTTACAGCCCCCGGATTCTACAGCGCGGACTATTTCCCGCTGCTGCCCTGGTTCTTTTTGTTTCTTATGGGGACAGGCCTGGGGGGCTGGTGCCTGGAAAACCGGGAGGCCCCCCTGCTCGCCCTGCCGCTGCCCGCCGCCCTCACCTGGCCGGGGCGGCACAGCCTCGTCATCTACGTCCTGCACCAGCCGGTGCTGTACGGAATCAGCTTTTTGCTCTGGGGGTAAGAGAGTATGTTCAACTGTACGCTGTGCTATCTGGAAAATGACCGGGAGGAGTACCTGATGCTCCACCGGGTGAAGAAGAAAAACGACATCAACCACGACAAGTGGATCGGCGTGGGGGGCAAGTTCGAGCCCGGCGAGAGTCCCGAGGAGTGCCTTCTGCGGGAGGTCCGGGAGGAGACCGGCCTGACTCTGACGGACTACCGGTTCAGAGGGATCATCACCTTTGTGGCGGAGGGCTGCGAGACGGAGTACATATACCTCTACACCGCCGGCGGCTGGACCGGGGAGATGATTGAGTGCGACGAGGGGGATTTGGAGTGGGTCCGCAAGGACCGGGTGCCGGACCTGCCCATCTGGGAGGGGGACCGGATCTTCTTCCGCCTCATGGAGGACCCCGCCCGGCCCTTTTTCTCCCTGAAGATGGAGTACCGGGGGGACCGGATGGTCCGGGCGGCCCTGGACGGGAAGGAGCTGCCGCTGTGAAGGAGAAGCTGCTGGTATCCGCCTGCCTGCTGGGGATCAACTGCAAGTACAGCGGCGGGAACAACCGCCTCCCCGAGGCGGAGGCCCTGGCGGCGCGGTTTGAGCTGGTCCCCGTCTGCCCGGAGCAGCTGGGGGGCCTGCCCACCCCCCGCCCCTGTGCGGAGCGGGTGGGGGAACGGGTGATAAACCGGGCGGGGGAGGACGTGACGGCGGCCTTCCGCCTGGGGGCGGAGCGGACGGCGGAGATCGCCCGCTCCGGCGGCGTCCGGCGGGCCCTGCTCCAGGAGCGCAGCCCCTCCTGCGGCTGCGGGACGGTCTACGACGGCACCTTCTCCGGCACACTGACTGCCGGAAGGGGCGTAACAGCGGCGCTGCTGGAGAAAAACGGGGTCGAGGTCTACGAGAGCACCCGCATCAGCGCCCTTTTGGAAGCGGAGGGAGGACAGTGAGATGACAAGTATATTTTCCGCGATGGTTTTCCTGGTGTTTTTCCTGGCCCTGGGGATCATTCTCCTTCAGCTCATCCGGGGCGCCGGTCAGTGGAACAGGAATAACCACGCTCCCCGCCTGACGGTTTCCGCCGTGGTGGTCGCCAAGCGGGGCGACGTCATCCATCACCACCACGACGCCGGCGGCGTAGGACATACCGCCAGCTCCACCACCTACTACGTCACCTTCCAGGTCGCCAGCGGCGACCGGATGGAGCTCCAGCTGGATGGCCGGGAGTACGGCCTTCTGGCGGAGGGAGACCAGGGGGAGCTGACCTTCCAGGGCACCCGGTACCTGGGATTTCAGAGGATGTAAATAACGATGGGAAAACATGCGTCCCCGGAAGCGGCTCTCCGCCGCTTCCGGGGACGCGTGTTTTGGAAGTACAGTACCGCCGCCGGTCCGCCGGACGCAAAAACCGGCGGGGAGCCACGCTCCCCGCCGGGTCCCGCCGTATGCGGACGCGGAAAAAGCGCCCCGCTTACCGCTCCATTTTCCAGAACGCCGCGCTGTACGGCGCCAGCTCGCTGCCGCCGCCGAAGTCGTGCGTCTCCCCGGTGATGAGGTCCACCGCCGTGCCGCAGCCGGCATCGAAGTGGGCGGTGTAGGGGGCGGCGTCGGCGTTGACGGCCACCAGGACCCGCTCGCCGTCCACGGCCCGCTCGAAGATGATCTGCCGGTTGGTGAGGACCACGTTGCGGTAGGAGCCCCAGCACAGGGCCCGGCTGCCCCGGCGGGCGGCGGCCAGCTTGGCGATGAAGCCGGTGAGCGCGTTGTGCTCCGGCCGCTCCAGGGCGGGGCGCAGGGCGGCGTCCCCCTGGGACTTTTTGCCCTCCATGCCCCACTCGCTGCCGTAATACACCGCCGGCACGCCGGGCATGCCGAAGAGAATGCCGTAGGCGGGCGTCAGGTGGTCCTTGTTGGCCAGCATGCTGGCAATACGCTCCACATCGTGGTTGTCCAGGAAGCTGAGCAGGTGGCGGCCCTTGTACAAGGTCCACTGTTCGGGGCCGAACTGGCGGGCCAGGGAGTGGCCGATCTCGAAGAGGTTCATGGAGTTGAAGCTGGACCACAGCCCCTTGTAGCACTCGTAGTTGGTGACGGAGTGGCACATCTCGTCGTTCATCCACCGGTTGTAGTCACCGTGGAGGGTCTCCCCCATGAGGACGAAGTCCGGCTTGAGCTCGCCGGTAAAGCGGCGCAGCTGGCGCAGGTAGTCCGGGCTCAGGCAGTAGGCCACGTCCAGCCGCAGCCCGTCGATGCCGAACTGCTCCACCCAGCCCCGGATGGCGTCGAAGTGGTGGCGGACCACCTCCGGGTTGCCCAGATTCAGCTTCACCAGCTCGTAGTGGCCCTCCCAGGCCTCATACCAGAAGCCGTCGTTGAAGCCGGTGTTCCCGTCGAAATTGATGTGGAACCAGTCCTTGTAGGGGCTGTCCCACTTCTTCTCCTGCACGTCCCGGAAGGCCCAGAAGCCCCGGCCCACGTGGTTGAAGACCCCGTCGAGCATCACCCGCAGCCCGGCGGCGTGGAGGGCGTCGCAGACGGCCTTGAAGTCCTCGTTGGACCCCAGACGGCAGTCCAGGGTGTTGTAGTCCCGGGTGTCGTAGCCGTGCTTGTCGCTCTCGAAGAGGGGGTTGAAGAGCACGGTGTCCGCCCCGAGATCCTTGATATGGTCCACCCAGTCCAGCACCCGGCGGATGCGGGGGACCGGCGCCCCGTCGTTCTCCAGGGGCGCGCCGCACAGGCCCAGGGGATAGATCTGATAGATGACCGATTCGTCAAACCACATAAAAAACTCCTTCCCGCCGGACAGGCCGGCGCGGTGATAGGGATCGGCACCTAGTATACAGGAAAACGGCCCTTCTGTCAAAGGGGGCGGGAAAAAGCCCAAAAGTTCTGCGCGTCCGGGCGGGGATTTTCCGGGACCGCCCATCTCCCCTTTTCAGATCTGTGCTGCTGGAAGCCGCTTCACCAAACCATTCGTTGCTATATTCAAAGCGGGCCGTCATCCATTGATGGATAACGGCCCGATAAACCGGAATTGTTTTCTCTGTGACACTCTCTGGCTGTCTTATGTAAGTAAGGCATTCCTCCACTCAATATAATCAAGCGGCAAGTCCTCCTCATTAAATTTCCTGATATGTTTTGCAAGGTCGTGATACGCAAGCGGCTTTTTCCCTGAATCGCATATCAACTCAAACAGTCCCCATTTATTTGCATAAGCCATCTGAATTGACGTGCAGTTTACATCAAGGGATTCAATAAGTTGAGAAGCAAATTCACAAATTTGCCGCTCGCTATCCTGCGCAGCGATATTTCTTCCATCATAAACAGACAGAACATAGATTTTTGCATATATTTTTGATGTGTCCCCAGCATCTATGTTGGCCCATATTGATACCATACCCGGGTAATCAACCGTATCTATTGCTGACTCAGCAATAAACGAGAGATACTGACGATTAATTTGATTTGATATTGCATCATTATATGCCTCATCAAAGATTGTATTGTTGCGCAGATTATATTGAAGCAGTTTTCCGCCGCCGCCAGATGCAACATATCGGGAGGTAGGAAATTCGTATCTCGTGCTGATTGTTTCGCCGCTATAGAGGCTCAGCTTTGCATCCGCCACATATTTTCCAACAACGGGAATGTACCCGGCCAGAGTATACATGAAAAAAATACAGATAACGAGCGGAATGCCGATGGCCGCTGCGATCCAGAATTGTTTCATTTTCATCAATTTCCTCATAGATCACCCCTCCTCAAGCCGGCATTGGCTGCGCCGATTATACCACAGGGCTCCTGTCATATCAATATGCCTTTGTAGAAATCGCCGAAGGTATAGTCCGGCAGCACTTTTCTGAAAAGGGACCCGCCCATTCTCTGCTTGTAAATAAGGCGCGGTTTGTGCTATAATAGCCGCAAGCGGCAATTTTGTCCCTGCTGCGCAGAAGAGAGGAGAGCAAACCGTGCATAAAAAGCTGTCACGGCTGATTGAGCCGAACCTGCAGCCCTATTTTTTCTGCCTCGCCACCTTTGCCGGCATCACCGCGCCCTTCCAGCCGGTGCTGGCGGCGGTGGAGCTGGCGGCCCTGGTGCTGCTGTACCTGCTCTACCGCAGTCAAAGCACCCGCCGGCGGCACAACGTGATGCGGTATATTGAGACCATCACCGGCGGCGTGGACTCCATCAGTAAAAACAGCATGCTCAACACCCCCCTGCCCGTGGTGGTGTTCCAGGCGGACAGCGGCGAGATCATCTGGGCCAACGAGGGCTTCACCGGCCTGACGGAGGCGGGGGAGGACGTGCTGGACATGCGCATGAGCGAGCTGGCCCCCGACTTTGACTACCAGTGGATTCTGGAGGGCGGGCAGGCGCGCAGGAGCACGGAGCTGGAGGGGAAGACCTACCTGGTCTACGGCGCCGCCAGCCGGGGGGGAGGCCGGGGCGCCGGCCAGACCATCACCGCCTACTTCGTGGACTTCACCGAGAGCCGGCATATGCAGGAGCTCTACGAGGCCAGCCGCCTGGTGACCAGCGTGCTGGTGGTGGACAACTACGAGGAGCTGATGAAGGCCGGCAGCGAGGCGGCCAAGAGCGCCATCCGGGCCAAGATCGACGAGCAGATCAACGCCTGGGTCACCGGCTCCGGGGGCCTGCTGCTCAAGTACACCCGCGACCGGTACCTGTTTGTCAGCGACGAGCAGTTTTTCCGCCGGATGGTGGAGGAGAAGTTCTCCGTGCTGGAGACCATCCATCAGGTGGTCAGCGAGGACGGCGTGGCCGCCTCCCTGTCCGTGGGCATCGGCAAGGACTGGGACAGCTGCGAGGAGTCCTTCCGCTGGGCGGAGAAGTCCATCGAGATGGCCCTCAGCCGGGGCGGCGACCAGGCGGTGGTCCGGGACAGCCTGGACTTCCAGTTCTACGGCGGCCGCTCCAAGTCCACGGAGAAGCGCACCAAGGTAAAAAGCCGGGTGATGGCCAAGGCCTTGGGGGAGCTCATCGCCGACGCGGGGCAGGTCTACGTCATGGGCCACGAGTACGCGGACATGGACGCGGTGGGCGCGGCGGCGGGCGTGTGCTGCGCGGCCCGGAAGAAGGGGAAGAAGGCCCAGATCGTCATCGACATGGAGGGCAACAACGCCCGCCCCCTGGTCCGGAAGCTGGAGGAGCTGCCGGAGTACAGGGATGCGTTTGTCAGCGGGCCGGACGCCTTTCTCCACGCCCAGGCCGGGGCCCTGCTGGTGGTGGTGGACACCAACCGGCCGGAGCTGGTGGAGAACCGGCAGCTGCTGGACGCCTGCAACCGGGTGGCGGTGATCGACCACCACCGCCGCGCCGCCGACTACATTGAGAACGCGGCCCTGAACTTCCACGAGCCCTACGCCTCCTCCGCCTCGGAGCTGGTGACGGAGCTCCTGCAGTACCTGGTGGAGCCCAGCGACCTGCTGCGGGGGGAGGCGGAGGCCCTGCTGGCGGGCATCGTGCTGGACACGAAGAATTTCAGCATGCGGGCGGGCAGCCGCACCTTTGAGGCGGCGGCCTTCCTGCGCCGGGCGGGTGCGGACCCTGCGGAGGTCCGCCGCTACTTCCAGAGCGACCTGCCCAGCATGATCCAGCGCTACGACATCATCCGCTGCGCCAAGATGGTCCACGGGGACATCGCCGTGGCGGTGGCGGAGCGGGAGGTCAGCCGGGTGACGGCGGCCAAGGCCGCCGACGATCTGCTCACCCTCCAGGGCATCCAGGCCTCGGTGGTGCTCTACCGCCAGGGGAACGGGGTGTCCATGTCCGGCCGCTCGCTGGGGGAGATCAACGTCCAAGTGATTCTGGAGAGCCTGGGGGGCGGCGGCAACGCCACCTCGGCGGGGGGGCACGTTCCCGACAGCGGCCTGGAGGAGGTCCGCTCCCGCCTGCTGGCGGCCATCGACAGCTACTACGCGCCCTGACGCGGGGCGCAGGTGAAATAAAAGGGGCCGGATCCACTCCGGCCGCCAACTTGAGGAGGATAACGCCATGAAAGTGATTTTACAGCAGGACGTGCGGGGACAGGGCAAGAAGGGCCAGCTCATAGAGGTGGCAGAGGGCTACGCCCGCAACTTTCTGCTGCCCCGGAAGCTGGCGGTGCCCGCCACGGCGGACGCCGTGAACACCATGAAGCTGAAGGAGAAGGCCAAGAAGGCGGAGGACGCCCGTCTGAAGGCGGAGGCGGAGGCCGTCGTGGAGCAGCTGAAGAACGCCCCCGTAAAAGTGACGGCCCGGGCCGGGGCCAACGGCAAGCTCTTCGGCGCGGTGACCAGCAAGGAGGTCTCCGACGCCCTCCAGGCCCAGTTTGGCATTGAGCTGGCCAAGCAGAAGATTGTGATGGATGAGCCCATCAAGGCGTTTGGGAATTACGAGCTGAAGGCGAAGCTGGGATATGAGGTGACGGGAACCGTATACGTGGTGGTAGTAGAGGAGAAATAAGCGGCGCGCCCTCCGGGCGCGAGGGGGGCTGCGGCGCAGCCCTACAGCCCCGGGGGCTACGCGCCCCCGGCCCCTGCGGTTACTTTTTGTGCGAACAAAAAGTAACCAAAAAATCGCTGGAACCGA
>CAJTOM010000039.1 GCA_910577915.1 uncultured Oscillospiraceae bacterium | reverse complement strand
TAGCCGGAGGGCAACAGCTCCACGCCATCGCGGGTGCCGATGTACTTTGCATATCCACCAGCCCCGCCGCCACCGACAGCAGCGACGCCATCCACACCGCCGGAAGAATATCAAACGCACTTTGGGCCCCCAGGGCGGACCGGACGCCCGCCACCGTGGTGGGCAGCAGCTGGATGGAGGCGGTGTTGAGCACCACCAGGGTGCACAGCTCGTCGGAGGCGAGGCCGCCGGTGTGGCGGGCCATGCGGCGGGCCGCCTGGATGCCCAGGGGTGTGGCGGCGTTGCCCAGGCCCAGGAGATTGGCCGACACGTTGCCGGAGAGGGCCGCCAGGGCGTCCGGGTCCCTGCAGGCCTGGGGCAGCAGGCGGGTGAGCACCGGGCGGAAGAGACGGCTGAGTCCCTCCATAAGGCCGCTGGCCTTCATCACGGACATCACGCCGCTCCACAGGCACATGATGCCCGCCATGGAGAGACACAGTTCCACTGCGGCGGCGGCCCCCTCCATGGCGGCGGACCCCACAGCGCCGATGGTACCGTGGAGCAGCCCGTAAAACACCGACAGCGCCACCATTCCCGTCCAGATCCAGGCCATCGCCATACCGCGGACACCCCCCTTTTCTCCGGCCGCTGGGGCCGTCCTTTCATGTATAGGGGCAACGGGAAAAGAATATGCAAAAATTTCACAAATTTTTTTGTAAAAACATGTTGAAAAATGCGGTGGGATTGTGATAGATTTACACAAGGGGACTCCAGCGGATACCGGAGGACCCAAATCTGCCGGACAGGAGGACGGTCCTTATGAAGTCCACTGGTATCGTAAGGAGGATTGACGATTTAGGGCGGATCGTGCTGCCCATCGAGCTGCGCCGCACGCTGGACATCGGCGAGCGGGAGACGATGGAGATCTTTGTGGAGGGCTCCTCGGTGGTGCTGAAAAAGTACCGGCCCACCTGCATCTTCTGTGACAGCAGCCGGGACATCGCCATCTTCCGCGGAAAAAACCTCTGCCCGAAATGCCTGAAGGAACTGGTCGAGCTCTCTGCTGGACGGATTTGACGGGCCGGGGCCCGCCTGAACGGCGGGTTCCCGTGCAAGGAGCGCCGTGTGCCGCGTGCACGGCGCTCCTTGCATTTTCTGGTAAAAGGGTATATGATACATGAAAATGCGGGAGAGGGGGCGCGGCGGTGAGGCGGATCGTCGGATATATGGGCGGACAGGCGGGCTGGATTGCGCTGAGCATGTCCGCGAAGCTGCTGGCCGCAGTGGGGGAGCTGCTGATCCCCTTCGTGCTGGAGCACATCATCGACCGGGTGGCCCCCGGGGGCAGCATGGGGACGGCGGCGCTGTGGGGCATGGTGATGGTGCTGCTGGCCCTGGCGGTGCGGCGGTGCAACCTGTTCGCCAACCGGACGGCGGTGTCCGTGTCCGGCAGCTGCACCCTGCGGCTGCGGCAGGACCTGTTCGTGCGCACCATGTCCCTCTCGGGGGCCCAGGCGGACCGGTTCGGCCTGCCCTCCCTCATCTCCCGGATGACCTCGGACTCCTACAACATCCAGAATTTCATCACCTCCATTCAGACCGTGGGCGTCCGGGCCCCCATCCTGCTGGTGGGGGGCATCTGCGTGACGCTGGCCATGGACCGGGCCCTGGCCTCCATCCTGTGCGTCATGGCCCCGGTGCTCATGGGGGTGGTTATCGCCGTGTCCCGGCGGGGGGTCCCCCTGTACGGCGCGGTGCAGCGGGAGCTGGACGGCATGGTCCGGGTCATGCGGGAGAACATCACCGGCGTGCGGGTGGTGAAGGCCCTGAGCAAGGAGGAGCGGGAGCGCCGGCGCTTCCACGACTGCAACGACCGGCTGACCCGCAGCGATCTGAAGGCCAGCCTGATCATGGCCCTCCCCGGCCCGCTGGTGCAGCTGTGCCTGAACGTGGGGTTGGTGCTGGTGGTGCTGCTGGGGGCCCGGCGGGTGGACAGCGGGGCGGCGGAGCCGGGGGTGATCCTGGCCTTTCTGACCTACTTCAACCTGATTCTCCACAGCGTCATGTCCTTTAACCGGATTTTCCTGCTGCTGAGCAAGGCCTCCGCCTCCGCCCGGCGGATCGAGGAGGTGCTGGACGCCGGGGAGGAGCTGCCGGTCCTGCCTCTGACGGAGGAGCGGCGGCGGGAGAACGGGGCCCTGCTGGAGTTCGACCGCGTCTCCTTCACCCACCAGCGGGGCGGGGCGGCGGACGCCGCCTCCTTCGCCGGCGGGGAGCGGGGCAAATGCCTGGACGGGGTCAGCTTCCGGCTGGGCCGGGGGGAGACCCTGGGCATCATCGGGGCCACCGGCGCGGGAAAGAGCACCATCCTCCACCTGCTGCTCCGCTTCTACGACGCGGATGAGGGCGGGGTGTATGTGGACGGGCGGGACGTGCGCACCTATGACCGGGCGGCGCTGCGGGAAAAGTTCGGCACGGTGTTCCAGAACGACATCATTTTCGCCGAGACCCTGGCGGACAACATCACCTTAGGCCGGGACATGTCCCAGGAGGCCGTCCGCCGGGCGGCGGAGGACGCCATGGCCGCCGGCTTCATCGCCGAAAAGCCGGGGCAGTACGGCTACGCCGCCGACATCCGGGGGGCGAACCTCTCCGGGGGCCAGAAGCAGCGCCTGCTCATCGCCCGGGCCCTGGCGGCGGACCCGGAGATCCTCCTCCTGGACGACGCCGCCTCGGCCCTGGACTACCGCACCGACGCGGCGCTGCGGCGCTCCCTCCGGGAGCGGCACGGCGGCGCCGCCGCCGTCATCGTCGCCCAGCGGGTGAGCTCGATTCTGTCGGCGGATCAGATTCTGGTGCTGGAGGAGGGGCGGGTCATCGGGCAGGGGCGGCACGAGGAGCTCCTGGAGCGGTGCCCGGCCTATCGGGAGATTTACCGGGTGCAGATGGGGGAGCTGTGAGCACGTGTCAGAATGCGGTACAGCCGCTTTTTAGTACGCGCAGAGAGGGAGCGGCGCGCAAGCGCCGCTCCCTCTCTGCTTTCTTACGGATTGGGGTCCGTCTCCTCCGGTTCCTCCGCCGGATTCTGGAACACCACCATCTGGGGCCCAAAGGGGCCGCCGGTAATCACCAGCTTCCGGGGACTGCGCCGGCGGCCCGCCTCCTCCGGCGGGAGGTCCAGCGCGCCGCTGGGCAGCAGGGGCGAGGAGCCCCCCATATCGTTGCCTGTCATCTTCATCTCACCTCGCCCCTAGTGTTCCGCGGGGGGAGGCGGGCTATACAGAAAAAAATTGAGAAACCGCCGGCTCACTCAAACTGGGCTGCATACAGCCGGTAGTAGGCCCCCTGCCGGGCCATCAGCGCCCGGTGGGTCCCCTGTTCCACCACCTGTCCCCGGTCCACCACCAGGATGAGGTCCGCGTTCTGGATGGTGCTGAGCCGGTGGGCGATGACAAAGCAGGTCTTGCCCGCCATCAGCTCCCGCATGGCGGTCTGAATCTGCCGCTCGGTGGCGGTGTCCACGTTGCTGGTGGCCTCGTCCAGAATGAGCATTTTGGCGTCGTAGAGCATGGCGCGGGCGATGGTCAGCAGCTGCTTCTGCCCCTTGGAGAGGTTGCCGCCGTCCTCCCGGATGACCGTGTCGTAGCCCTGGGGCAGCTGCATAACGTAGGCGTGGACCCTGGCGGCCTTGGCGGCGGCGATGACCTCCTGCCGGGAGGCGTCCTCCCGGCCGTAGGCGATGTTCTCGTAGACGGTGCCCTCAAAGAGCCAGGTATCCTGGAGCACCATGGCATAGGCCCGGCGGAGGCTCTCTCTGGTGTAGCCGTACATGTCCCCGCCGTCCACCCGGCAGCGCCCCTCCTGGACGTCGTAAAAGCGCATGAGCAGGTTGATGATGGTGGTCTTCCCCGCCCCGGTGGGGCCCACGATGGCCACCAGCCGGCCGGGCTGGGCGGAGAGACTGACATGGCGCAGCACGGGCCGGTCCGGGGCGTAGCCGAAGGTGACGTCCTCCAGCTCCACCTCCCCCCGGACGTGCGCCAGGGGGACGGCCTCCGCCCCGTCGGCCGGCTCGCCGGGGGCGTCCAGCAGGCGGAACACCCGCTCCGCCGCCGCCAGGGCGGAGTAGATCTCCCCGGTGACGTTGGCGATCTCATTGATGGGCCCGGAGAACTTCCGGGAGTAGAGGACGAAGGAGGAGATTTTCCCCAGGTCGATGAGCCCGCCCATGTACAGGAGGCTCCCCAGGGTCCCCACCAGGGCCAGGCCCAGGTTGTTGATGAAGCCCACGGTGGGGCCCATGCTCTTGGCGGCACGGGTGGCCTCCCGGTAGGCCCCGGCAGCGTCCCGGTTGATGTCCCCGAAGGCCTGTGCACTCCAGTCCTCCCGGGCGTAGCCCTGGATGGTCCGGTGGCCGGAAAATTTCTCCTCCACGAAGCTGTTCATAGCGCCGTAGGCGGCGGAGCGCCGGGCGAAGAGGGGCTTGGTCACCCGGTTCATCCGCCGGGTGTACCACACCGCCAGGGGGATGGTCACCAGGGTGACCCCCGTCAGGGCGGGGCTGATAACCGCCATCATAAAAAAGGACCCGGCCACCGTGACGATGCTGGTGAGGATCTGGGCCAGGTCGGTGGAGATGCAGGTGGCGACCACGTCCACGTCGTAGGACACCCGGCTGATGATGTCCCCGGCCTGGTTCTGGTCGAAGTAGCTGACCGGCAGCTCCAGCAGCTTGTCAAAAACGTCCCCCCGCATTTTTTTGGCGATGAGCCGCCCGGTGCGCATCATGCCCACGTTGACCCCCACCGTCAGCAGGGAGGAGCCCAGGCAGCAGGCCAGCATGGCCCCCGCGCTGCGGTAGACCACGGCGAAGTCCACCTGTCCCCGTCCCGCGTCGGCGGCGCTGATGGCCCGCCCCGCCAGGGAGGGCCCCAACAGGGAGAGGATATTCCCCGCGATGACCAGCAGCAGGATGGCCGCCAGGGCGGCCCGGTAGTCCATGAGGTAGGCCGCCAGCCGGCGGAGCGCGCCCCGTGCATCCTGGGGTTTTTCTTTTTTGGTCTCGCGGCTGGCCATGAGGCTCCTTTCTCCGGGCCGCTTCGCGGCCCGGGGGCTGAACTTCTGCCGGAAATTTTGGTGATTGCCGTCAATACGCTGCAAGGGCCCCGCAAAGAACCCCCGGCTGTTGAGGGCGCAGCCGGGGGTTCCCTTATACCGTTCAGGCGGATTGGCAGGTGAAGGACTCCGTCTGCTACAGCTCCCGGCGGCCCTCCAGGGCCCGCATGAGGGTGGCGTCGTCGGCAAACTCCAGGTGCCCCCCCACGGGGATGCCGTAGGCCAGGCGGGTCACCCGCACGGAGAAGGGCTTCAAAAGCCGGGCCAGGTACATGGCGGTGGCCTCCCCTTCGGTGTCGGGGTTGGTGGCCATGATGACCTCCTGTACCTCCCCCTGGGCCACCCGGTCCACTAGGGACTTGATCTCCAGGTCGTCGGGGCCGATGTGGTTCATGGGGGAGATCACCCCGTGGAGCACGTGG
This sequence comes from uncultured Oscillospiraceae bacterium, assembly GCA_910577915.1. Taxonomy (GTDB): domain Bacteria; phylum Bacillota; class Clostridia; order Oscillospirales; family Oscillospiraceae; genus Pelethomonas. The sequence continues at coordinate 17,398 of CAJTOM010000039.1, read as the reverse complement.
TAGAGGCCGGTGTACTCCCTGGCGCGCTCCATGGCGGCCACGTCCCGCGGGTCCGCCACCACGCAGATGACGGCGGGGTCCCGGCGGGGGGAGGCGCAGATGGAGCAGGGCCCGCCGCCGGTCAGGTTCTGGCACACCGGACAGCGGGTGACGGTGCGCTTGGCCTCCACGATGGCGTCGGCAAACTCCTGGGCCTCCTGGTCCGTGAGGCCCAGCACGTAAAAGGCCAGGCGCTGGGCGGACTTGCCGCCGATGCCGGGCAGGCGGGCGAACTGCTCCACCAGCCGCTCCAGCGGCGCGGGAAAGTACTCCATGGCCCTACCCCCTCAGCTCCCGGATGCGCCCGGGGATGTCCGCCGCCCGGTAGACGGCGCTGCCCGCCACCAGCACATTGGCGCCGGCGGCGGCGGCGATGGGGGCGGTGTCCGGGCCGATGCCCCCGTCCACCTCCAGCTCGCAGTCCAGGCCCCGCTCCTCGATCCAGGCGCGCACCTGGCGCACCTTGGGCATCATATCCTCCATGAAGGACTGGCCCCCGAAGCCGGGCTCCACGGTCATCACCAGCACCATATCGCACCGGGCCAGAAAGGGCAGGGCCTCCTGGGCGGGGGTGCCGGGCTTGAGGACCACGCCGGCCCGTTTCCCCAGGCTGTGGACCAGCTCCAGGCAGCGGAGGGTGTTCTCCCGGCTGTCCGCCTCCACGTGGACGGTGACGATGTCCGCCCCCGCCCGGCAGAAGGCCTCCACGTACCGGACGGGCCGGTCGATCATCAGGTGGACGTCCAGCGCCATGCCGGTGACGGCGCGAATGGACTGGACCACGGGGATGCCCAGAGAGATGTTGGGCACGAACAGGCCGTCCATCACGTCCACATGGAGGTAGTCGGCCTCGGCGACCCGGCGGATGTCCCGCTCTAAATTTGCAAAATCGGCGGCGAGGATGGAGGGGGCGATTTTCAGCATGGCTGCACTTCCTTTTTTCACGTTTTGGGGCCGGAACCGGCGGGACGGGCCCGGCGGCCGGGATTGGTGCGAAGCACCACGGGCCTTCCGGCCTCATAGGATACCATACGCGGCAAGCGCGCCCGCGGCGGGGCAAACTCATTCTCTCCCACGCCGCGCCTGTCCCCGCCCGCGCCGTGGGTGCGCCGCGTTTATATAGGGGGCCGCCGGAGACGCCGGCGGCCCCCGTCAGGGCGTCAGAAACCGGCCGCTTCCGTCGGGAGGGGGCCGGAATTGCGCATTCCGCGGCAGGATAGGTTCAGTATAGCAAAGCCGGCGGGAAAAAGCAAGGGGGCTCAGAGCTGGAGAATATCCAGGGTCTTGTACATCTCCACCCGCCGGGCAACCTGGTCCCAGGTGATGCCGGCGCGAACGAAGTCGCAGTCGCTCCAGATGCGCGCCAGCTCCGCCTGGAGCTGGGGGACCTCCTCCGGCCTGCCCGCGCCGGTGCGCACGTAGTAGTCGGGCAGCAGGGCGCAGGTGATGACGCCGGTCTCCGCCGCCGGGGGCTCCTGGTTCTGGCTCAGGGCGCTCAGAAGCCGCAGGTGACTGTCCAGACAGCCGTCGAGCTCCAGCAGGGCCGCCATCCCGTTCAGGTCGAAGACCTGAAAAGGCGCGCCGCCGGGAACCTCGATTTCTCCGCCGGCGAAGAAGGCCTCGGAGTCTCCCAGCTCATACAGGCCGTTACAGACGCCCATCAGCCGCTGGAAGGCCTCCTGGGTCATCGGCTCCTGGAAGGAGGCGCACATGGCGTCCACAGCCCAGCCCAGCTCGCCCAGCACCTGGCAGCCCGGCAGCCGGCTCAGCCGCTCCCCCAGACGCACCAGCCGGGCCAAAGACAGCATCCCCCACACCCGCAGCTGGGGATCGTTCAGCTCCCCGGCCCGCTCCTCCGCCTGGGCGGGCGCGTCGTTGCAGAGAAGGGGCGCCTCCTCCAGCTCGCCGATGCGCCGGGAGCAGTCGTCGGCGATCCCCTGGTGGAACAGGCGCTTACCGCTCACTTTCTCATAGACATCGCCTCTGGCACTGTAGACGGTGTCCGCCCGGTGCAGCCACAGGACGGCCCGGTCCAGCTCCCCGCGGTCCATGGCGGCGACGCCCAGATCGTAGTAGGCCCTGGCCAGGCCCTCCCAGTCCCGCCGGCTCAGGCAATCGGCCAGCCGCTCCTCCGGTCCTTTTTTCTCGTTTTTTCCAAAGAAACCAAACATACCAGATCGTCTCCTGTCTCCAATATTGGCTGCCTGGGCAGCACTGGGGTTATGATAGCCTCTTCTGCGGAGCCTGTCAACGGGGCGGACGCGGAAAAATCGGACGTCCTCTCTTGCGTCTGGGGAAAAATATGGTATAATATAATTGCTAATTTTAGTTTGTTGCGCCTTTGCCGGCGACGGCGGCGGTTTTTCAGAGGAGAAAGGAGTCCGACCATGCGCGATTTTGTGATCCTGACCGACAGCTGCTGCGACTTCTCCGCCCAAATGGTGGAGGAGCTGGAGCTGAGCGTTCTGCCCCTCTCGTTTGTCATGGAGGGCGCGGAGTACTTCAACTACCCAGACAACCGGGACATTGCGCCCGGCGAGTTCTACCGGCGGCTCAGGGACGGCGCTCTGGGCACCACCGCCGCCATCAACCCGGGCACCTTCCACGACGCCATGGAGCCCATCGTCCGGTCCGGGAGGGACATCCTGTGCGTCAGCTTCTCCTCGGGCCTCTCCACCACCTACCAGTCCGCCTGCATCGCCGCCGGGGAGGTCCAGGCCGCCAACCCCGGCAGCAGGATCCTGGTGGTGGACAGCCGGGCCGCCTCCCTGGGCCAGGGGCTGCTGGTGTACCTGACGGTCCAGGAGAAGCGGAAGGGCCGGTCCATTGAGGAGGTCCGGGACTTTGTGGAGCGGACCAAGGGCCATATCTGCCACTGGTTCACCGTGGACGACCTCAACCACCTCAAGCGGGGCGGCCGGGTGTCGGCGGCGGCGGCCCTGGTGGGCACCATGCTGCAGATGAAGCCGGTGCTCCACGTGGACGACGAGGGCCACCTGATCCCCGTCAGCAAGGTCCGGGGCCGCAAGGCCTCTGTCAAGGCCCTGCTGGACAAGATGGACGAGCTGGTGGAGGACCCGGGTGTGGTGTTCATCAGCCACGGGGACTGCGAGGAGGAGGCCGTGGCCCTGGGGGAGGCCATCCGGGCCAAATACCCGGTGGAGCGGCTGGAGATCAACTACGTGGGCCCGGTCATCGGCAACCACTCCGGCCCCGGCACCCTGGCGCTGTTCTTCCAGGGAAAGCACAAGTAGAGAGGGAAAAACGTGGGAGCGCCCCGCCGGAGACCGGCGGGGCGCTCCCCGGCCCTTTGGGGCCGTCTGGGGCGGAAGAGGGCTCGCGTTGTGCTTCTCGCCCAAAGAAAGGCTGATAAATTTAGTGGATTTCCCAACTTGTGCGAGGGGAAAAATCGATGTTATAATTAATTAAATTAAATAAGGAATTTGAAAAATTTGCGGCGCTAGCCGCCTATGGAGGTAAACTGCTATGCCACTGGTACCCATGAGAGCCATTCTGGACGCCACGGAGCGCTACAACTATGCCCAGGGCGCGTTCAACGTCAACGCCGTCTGCCAGGCCAAGGCCGTTATCGAGGTTCACGAGATGTTCCGCTCCGCGGCCATCCTGCAGGGCGCGGATCTGGCCAACGCCTTTATGGGCGGCCGCACCGACTTCGCCAGCGGCACCCTGGAGGACAAGAAGAAGGGCGCGCTGAACATCGCCAACGCCGTGAAGAAGTACGCCGAGACCAGCCCCATCCCCGTGGCCCTGCACCTGGACCACGGCAAGAATCTGGACTCCTGCATCGCCGCCATCGCCGGGGGCTACACCTCCGTCATGATCGACGGCTCCTCCCTGCCCTTCGATGAAAACGTGGAGCTCACCCGCGAGGTGGTGAAGTACGCCCACGAGCGGGGCGTCACCGTGGAGGGCGAGCTGGGGGTCCTGGCGGGGGTGGAGGACCACGTCTTCGCCGCCAGCTCCACCTACACCAACCCCATGGACGCGGTGAAATTCTTCCGCCAGACCGGGGTGGACGCCCTGGCCATCAGCTACGGCACCAAGCACGGGGCCAACAAGGGCAAGGACACCGTCATCCGCAAGGAGATCGCCATCGCCACCAAGGAGTGCATGCTCCACGAGGGCATCGAGGGCACCCTGGTCAGCCACGGCTCCTCCACCGTGCCCCAGTACATCGTCTCCGAGATCAACGCCCTGGGCGGCGACATCCACGACGCCTACGGCATCAAGAAGGAGCAGCTCAAGGAGGGCTCCAAGCTGGGCATCCGGAAGATCAACGTGGACACCGACATCCGCCTGGCGGTGACCCGGAACCTGCGGGAGCTGTTCCGCAACGAGCCGGAGCTGCGGGAGCGGACCTCCATCAGCGGCATCTACCAGCTGCTGCTGCAAAATCCCTCCGCCTTCGACCCCCGCGTCTTCCTGCCCCCCATTATGGATACCGTCATGTACGGCAATGTGCCCGACGAGGACATCGGGTGCATCGTGGACTGCATCGAGCGGGGCGTAAAAGAGGTGGTGGGGACCCTCATCGTGGAGTTTGACAGCGTGGGCCGGGCCCCCCTCATCGAGGCCGTCAGCCTGGACGAGATGGCCGAGCGCTACCGGAAGAAGGGTATCTAACGTATGGGAAAGAACATTCTCGTGGCCCACGGCGGCGGCCCTACGGCGGTGATCAACTGCTCCCTCCAGGGGGTGGTGGAGGCCGCCCGGGAGTCCGGCAAGGTGGACAAAATCTACGCCGCCCGCTTCGGGGCGGAGGGCATCCTCAAGGGGGATCTCATCGATCTGACGGACGTGCCCGCCGGGACCATCGCGAAACTGCGGCAAACCCCCGCCTCCGCCATCGGCTCTTGCCGGCGGAAGCTCACCGGCGCGGACTACCCCACGGTGCTGGAGACGCTGAAAAAATTCGACATCGGCTGCTTTTTCTACAACGGCGGCAACGACTCCATGGATACCTGCCACAAGGTCAGCGAGCTGGCGAAGCAGGAGGGCCTGGACCTGCGGGTCATCGGTATCCCCAAGACCATGGACAACGACCTGGACATCACCGACCACTGCCCCGGCTTCGGCTCCGCCGCCCGGTATGCGGCCCTGAGCGCCGCCGAGCTGGCCCTGGACGCCTCCGGCCTGCCCATCCACGTGGTGGTGCTGGAGCTCATGGGCCGCAACGCCGGCTGGGTCACCGCCGCCAGCGCCATGGCGAAGCGGCTCACGGACTGCGAGGTGCTCACCTACCTGCCGGAGGCGCCGGTGGACGAGGACAAAATGCTGGCGGACATCGAGCGGCACTACGCCAAGGGGCGGGGCCTGCTGGTCACCGTCAGCGAGGGCGTCTGCGGCCTGGACGGCAAGCCCCTGGCGGACACGGGGCTCGTGGACGGCTTCGGCCACACCATCCCCGGCGGCGCCGCCCAGCACGTGACGGATCAGATCATCCAGAGGCTGGGCCTCAAGTCCCGGGCGGAGAAGCCGGGCCTCCTGGGCCGGGCCAGCATCCCCTATGTGTCCGGCGTGGACCGGGCGGAGGCCTACGCCGCGGGCCGGTACGCCGTAAACGCCGCCCTGCGGGACGAGAGCGGGTACATGGTGGCCATCGACGCGGTGCGGACGCCGTCGTACAGCAGCGCCATGTCCCTGGTCCCCCTGGCGAAGGTGGCGAACGTGGAGAAAAAATTCCCCCTGGAGTGGATCGTGGAGGGGAACGGCGTCGCGGATGCCTTCTTCGACTACGCCCTGCCCCTGATGGGCGAGGATTTCCCGGAGTACGCCCTGCTGAGAAAGTGATTCTTTTTCTTGAAAGGAAAAGAATCAAAGAGAACTTTAATTTCGCTCTCCGCCGCCCTGCGATTTCCCAATTTTCGCACGGTCACGAAGGAAGCGTTTAATTGAGTAGGAGAAGACGGATGAAACACATTTACTTGAACCTCAAGCGCTTCGACGTGCCTGTGGAGCTGGGCGGCGTCAACCGGCTGGCCCCCGTGAAGGACTGGGGCGCGGCGGTGGTGGGCGGCACCCAGGAGGCGCTGAAGAAGTACGACCCCGATAAGGTGGAGTTTGTCCAGTACCTGCCGGAGGCCCACCTGCTGGGGGCCGCCGCCGCCAGGACCGAGGGCAGCCCGGTGCAGCTGGGCAGCCAGGGGGTCTACCGGATGAATACCGCCGTGGGCGGGAACTTCGGGGCCTTCACCACCAACCGGCCCGCCTCCATTGTGAAGGCCATGGGGTGCTCCTCCGCCCTCATCGGCCACTGCGAGGAGCGCAGCGACAAAAAGGGCATTCTGGCCGAGGCCGGCGTGACGGACATGAGCGCTGTGAACCGGCTGCTCAACCAGGAGATCCGGTGCGCCCAGGAGGCGGGGCTGACGGTTCTCTACTGCATCGGCGAGACCAGCGAGGAGCAGCCGGAGTGGGAGAAGGTGCTGGGCGAGCAGCTGGACGCAGGCCTGGACGGCGTGGACAGGAGCCGGGTGGTCGTCGCCTACGAGCCCGTGTGGTCCATCGGCCCCGGCAAGACCCCGGCGGGGAAGGACTACATCACCAAGATCGCCCGGTTTGTGAAGGCGCGCACCGGCGGCATGGATGTGGTCTACGGCGGCGGGCTGAAGGCGGACAACGCGGCCATGCTGGCCTCCATCGAGGAGATCGACGGCGGGCTCATCGCCCTGACCCGTTTTACGGGGGAGATCGGCTTCTACCCCCAGGAGTACCTGGAGATTATCCGGCTGTATATAGGAGAATAAAGCATGAAACTGGATTTTGAATACGGGCACGGCCTGATGAGCGCCCAGCTGCCCGACGGCACCGACGTGTTTATCCCCGGCGAGACCGTCCCCGATCCCCCTTGCCTGCCCCAGGACTGGGACAGCCTGTACGCCGCCACCCTGGAGAGCATCCGGAACCCCATCGGCATGAAGCCGCTCCGGGAGCTGGCGGGCCCCGGCAAGACGGTGGTGTTCGTCATCCCCGACATTGTCAAGGGCGGCTGCCAGGCCACTTCCCACCGAAAGGTGGCCATCCGGGCCTGCCTGGACGAGCTGTATGGGGCCGGGGTGGAGAAGAAGGACATCCTGATGATAATCTCCAACGGCCTGCACCCCCGGGCCACCGTGCCGGAGATGAAGCAGATTCTGGGGGAGGAGCTGTTCGGGGAGTTCTACTATACCGGCCAGCTCACCAGCCACGACAGCGAGGACAGCGCGCACATGGTGGACCTGGGCGTCACGGACCGGGGGGACCCGGTGCTGATGAACAAGTACGTCTTCGACTGCGACATCCCCATCCTCATCGGCCACACCCAGGGCAACCCCTACGGAGGCTACTCCGGGGGCTACAAGCACTGCGCCACCGGTATCACCCACTGGCGCTCCATCGCCAGCCACCACGTGCCCCAGGTGATGCACCGGCAGGATTTCACCCCCGTGTCCGGGAAGAACCTCATGCGCACCAAGTTCGACGAGATCGGCATGTGGATGGAGAAAAAGATGGGCCGCCCCTTCTTCTGCTGCGACGCGGTGCTGGACACCAGCTCCCGGCAGATCGCCGTTTTCTCCGGCTATGCCGCCGAGATGATGCCCAAAAGCTGGGAGGTCGCCGACAGGCGCACCTACGTGCCCTTTGCGGAGAAGAAGTACGACGTGATGGTCTTCGGCATGCCCCAGAACTTCCACTACGGCGACGGCATGGGCACCAACCCCATCCAGCTCATGCAGGCCCTCTCCGCCCAGGTGATCCGCCACAAGCGGGTGATGAAGGACAACTGCGTCATCATCTGCTCCTCCATCTGCAACGGTTACTTCCACGACGAGCGCTGGCCCTACCTGCGGGAGCTCTACGAGCTGTTCCAGCACGACTATATGAACATTCTGCCGGACATGAACCGGTACGGGGAGTACTTCGCCACCAACGAGGCGTATATCCGCAAGTACCGCTTCGCCAACGCCTTCCACCCCTTCCACGGCTTTTCCATGATGAGCTGCGGCCACATCGCGGAGATGAACACCGCCGCCATCTACATCGTGGGGGCCCAGGAGCCGGGCATCGCCCGCGGCATGGGCCTGAAGACCCGGGCCACCTTCGAGGAGGCCCTGGCCGACGCCATGCGGAAGTACGTGGGCCCCAACCCCAGCATCCTGGCCCTGCCCAAGACCTTCAAGGTGAGCGCGGTGCACCTGTGCATGAAGGATGAGCCCTACGACGGCACCAGCGGACACGGCGGCTGCGGCTGCTGAGGTCACGGACGATCTCTTCCGCCTCTCCCAACTGAGCAGCCCGGACTGCCTTAAAGGCAAGGTTCCCTCGGATAGACCCGGACATGGCCCGGCGCATGGCGGCGCTCCAAGGGGCCTGCCGGGATTTCGTTCCGGGTGCTGGAGGTTGTGAAGACATATACCGGTTTCCCCTCTGCGGAGGGGTGGAAGGCGGATCTATGCGTCACGAGTACTACTACTACGACAAGGAGCGGCTGCTGGCCGCGCCGAAGCTGCCCCTGGCCGTCATGGCGGACAACGCCGCCGTCTTCCAGACCATGGCCCGGGAGATGGCGGAGGAGATCCGGCGGAAAAACGCGCTGGGGGAGAGGACGGTGTTCATCTGTCCCGTGGGCCCCGTGGGCCAGTACCCCTGCTTTGTGGACATCGTCAATACGGAGAAAATCAGCCTGAAGGACGTCTGGTTTCTGAACATGGACGAGTACCTCACCGACGGGAAGGCGTGGATCGCTAAGGACCACTCCCTCAGCTTCCGGGGCTTTATGGACCGGACGGTGTACGGCAAAATTGACCCCGCCCTAGTCATGCCGGAGGAGCAGCGGGTCTTCCCGGACCCGGAGGACCCGGAGAACATGTGGCGGACCATCCAGGCGCTGGGGGGCGTGGACATCTGCTTCGGCGGCGTGGGCATCAACGGTCACGTGGCCTTCAACGAGGCCCAGGACGAGCTGACGCCGGACCAGTTCCGGGCCCTGCCCACCCGCGTGCTGGAGATCTCCAGGGAGACCCGGACCGCCAACGCCATCGGCGGCCTCAACGGGGCCGTGGACGATATGCCCCGCTGGTGCGTCACCATCGGCATGCGGGAGATCTGCAGCGCCCGGAAGATCCGCCTGGGCTGCTTCCGGGATTGGCACCGGGCGGTGGTGCGCCACGCGGCCTACGGCGATGTGTCCGCCCACTTCCCGGTGACCCTGCTCCAGGAGCACCCGGACGCTCTGCTGCGTATGACGGAATTTGTGGCGAATTTGCCTGAATAAGGGGAGAATAACTGTGAACACTCGCTGTATTGTGGGCGGTCAGGGGTACGTGGACCGCAGCTTCCTGCGGGGGAGCGCTTCCGCTGACCCTTTCATGGGATCACCCATCAGGGGCCCCTACCGGCCGGAGAGGAGGCTGCGGCATGCAGTTTGAACAGGGCGCCAATTCCATACGGGTCAAGGCCGCCAATCAGGCCGCGATCCTCAAGACCATCTACCGCTGCGGCCCCGTCAAGCGCTCCGAGATCGCCCGGCGGCTGGAGCTGACGCTGCCCACCATCACCACCAGCGTCAACGGCATGATGGCCCGTGGCATCGTCCGGGAGACCGGCTCCGCCCTGCCCGACGAGCGCTTTGTGGGGCGCAGGGCCCATCCGGTGGACATCGTGCCCGAGTCCCGGCGCTTCATCGGTCTGGAGATCCAGGGCTTCCGGCGGACCGTGTGCCTGCTGGACTACCGGGGCCGGGTCCTCTGCAAGCGGGAGGACCGGGAGGATTGCCGGGACTACGGGCGGAACCTGGAGCTTGCCGGGGAGATGGTGGCCCGCGCCCTGGAGGCCTGCCGGATTGGGCTGGAGGACGTGGCCGGCATGGGGGTGTGCATCCCCGGCCTGGTGGACAGGCGGCGGGGCCTGCTGGAGGAGCTGCGCCCCAGCCTCAACTGGTCCAGGCGGGATGTCCGGGGGGATGTGGCGGCCCTGACGGGCTACGCGGGCCCCATCAGCGTGGACAACAACGCCTGCGCCCGGGCCTACGGCGCCCAGCTCTTCCGCAGGGAGGAGCTGGGGGACGCCCAGACCTTTGCCTACCTGTTCATCAACGTGGGCATCGCCTGTCCGCTGGTGCTCAATACGTCCGGCGACTTCGGCTCGGTGGTAGGGGCGGGGGAGGTGGGGTATATGGTGATGGACCCTGACGGTCCCCCCTGCGACGGCGGCGGCCGGGGCAGCCTGGAGTGCTACTCCAGCGACGCGGCGGTGCTGCGCCGGTGCGCGGAGGTGATGGCCGCCGGCGGCGGGCCGGTGCTGCGCCGGCTCTGCGGAGGGGGGGCGCCCACCATGGAGGCCCTGCTGGAGGCCCAGGCCGCCGGGGACCCGGACGCGGAGGAGATCGTGGACCGGGCGGTCCGCATGCTGGGGCTGGCGGTGGCCAACATCAACAACTTCGCCTGTCCCAGCAGGATGCTCATTGAGGGCAAGCTCTTCTGCCGCCAGGAGAACCGGGAGCGCCTGCTGGCGCTGGTGCGCCAGAATCTGTGCCAGGCCATCCGGGCGGGAACGGCGTTCATCTTTGTAGATCCGGATCCCTTCAGCGGCGCCGTGGGCGCCGCCGCCATGGCCATCTGCAGGGATCTGGAGACCTATGGAAGCACTGATTAGACCGGCGCCGGCCGTCTGCCGGCGCTGGACGGGGTCAGTCCTTCCCCGTATCGAGCTGTGAGGAGGAAGCGGTTATGCTGATTTTTTTCCTGGTGAGTCTGCTGGCCAGCGTGGTGGGAGCCATCTGCGGCATCGGCGGCGGGGTCATCATCAAGCCGGTGCTGGACCTGCTGCATCTGGAGCCGGTGTCCACCATCAGCTTTCTGTCCGTGTGCACGGTGCTGTCCATGAGCTGCTACTCCGTGGGCCGGACCATGCTGGCGGGGGAGCGGCGGGTGTCGCTGGCCACCGGCACGCCCCTGGCCATCGGGGCGGCGGTGGGGGGGCTGCTGGGCAGCCAGCTCTTTGCCGCGGTGAAGGCCATGTTCGCCAACCCCAACGCCGTGGGCTCCATCCAGGCCGTCTGCCTGGCCCTAATGACCGCCGGGACCCTGCTCTACACCGTCAACAAGGCCCGCATCCCCACCCACCGGGTGGAGAGCCGGCTGGCCTGCGCGGTGATCGGCCTGCTGCTGGGGTGCATGTCCAGCTTCCTGGGGATCGGCGGCGGGCCCATCAACCTGGTGGTGCTGTACTTTTTCTTCAGCATGGACACCAAGGACGCGGCGGCCAACAGCCTGTATATCATCCTCTTCAGCCAGCTGGCCAATCTGCTCACCACCCTGGCCTCGTCGTCGGTGCCCCCCTTCCGCCCGGCGGTGCTGGCGGTGATGGTGGCGGGCGGCATCGGCGGCGGGATCGCCGGGCGGGCCCTGAACAAGCGGATGGACAACCGGGCGGTGGAGCGGCTGTTTATCGCCCTGATGGCGGTGATTATCGGGATCAGCGTGTTCAATGCGGTGCGCTACGCGGGTGTGCTGTGAGAAGAAAGAGCAAAGGCCCCGGGGGCAGGTGCCCCCGGGGCCTTTGCAGACGCTGGGATGGGTGAGTTAGGGTTCAAAGCTTCTGATAAAAGAGTGCAGCTCGTGCTGATCCTGAATGGCGTACAGTTTGTGGAAATCCTTTTCGCTCAGCTCCTTCAGCCCCCGGTGTTTTGCGGTGCTCGTGGCGCCGCCGATAAAGATCTGGTACTTGACGTATTTCGGGGCGCCGTCCAAGGCGTCGTTCAGATGGATGTATTTCAGATGGGGGAAAAAGCTCTTTGCCGTCCGCACCACCTTGGCAGCCATGGCAGGTGAGATCTCGTCCCCCAACCAAATGGCCTGGTGCTCCTCCTCGGCGGAGGGTTCTGGGTCATAGTCCTGATAAACCTTTGCGATATAGCCCTCCTTTTGAAGGGCGCTGACAAACTGGCTGCAGCCGCGCATGGTACTTACTTCGACTTGGTAGAACACGGTCTGGTCCGCGTCGATCCACGAGAGGGTGTCCTCCAGGTTGTCTACAAAGCCGAGCTTCTCCTCCTCTGTGAACGATGCGTTGTCCAGGGAGGGCACGATCTTCTTCTGGACCTCGATGACATCTGCCAGCGCGTCCTTCAGGAGCTTGATGTTTTTCTCCATCGCCGCAGACTGCTCCCGAATCTCCCCGCTGAGACTTCCCGCTTTTCGGATCTCCTCCCGCTGGGTGACGCTGTTATAGGTATTCACAAAATTCTGCTCGTCCCTGTAGTCCGAGGGGGAGTACAGCTTGCTGTGGTGCCGGGTCACCAGAAGATAGAATGCCAGCAGTATTGCGCAGGGAAAGAGGACCACAAACAGCACCAGGATGGTGTTCTGGATGTCGGTCAGCTTGCTGTTGACAATCACCAGGCTGGCAATGGCCTCCGTCAGGACCAGGAAAATGCCAATAACGCCGATGGGGTTTTTGAAGAAATTATTTTTATCTCCTACATGATTCATGATCTTACCTCCCGACTGCCGACAAGTGAAGAGGGTATTTACCGCTCGTCGCGCGCGTCCCTCTTGACTTCTTCCGCCCCGGGAGGTATGATACCTCCAACCATCCAGAAAAGAGGAAAAGAGGAGCGCGCCATGTTTACCGGCTACAGCGACAAAACCCAGGAATTCCTGTGGGGTATCCGCCTCAACAACAACCGCGAGTGGTTTACCGCCCACAAGGAGGACTACCTCCGCCACCTCCAGCAGCCCACCATGGAGCTGGGCCGGGAGGTCTACGAAAAGTTCATGGACAAATTCCCCAAGCTGGGGCTCAGCCTCCACGTGTGCCGCATCTACCGGGACGCCCGGCGGCTCCACGGCCAGGGGCCCTACAAGGACCACCTGTGGCTGACCATCCGGCCGGACAACGACATCTGGAGCCGCCAGCCCGTGTTCTGGTTCGAGATCGCCCCGGAGGAGTGGAGCTACGGCGTGGGCTTCTGGAACGCGGACGCCCAGACCATGGCCGCCATGCGCCGGGATATGGACGGAGACCCCCGGCGGCTGGAGAAGCTGGTCCGCCGGCTGAAGCGGGATGGCCGCTTCGCCGTCCAGGGCCGGGACTACGCACGGAAGAAGGGGGAGGCGACGCCGCTGCTGGCGGAGTGGTATAACAAGAAGGACATCTCCGTGGGGGCCTATCTCCCCTTCGGGGAGGCGCTGTATACCCCCGCCCTGGCGGACGCCCTGGCGGACGGCTACGCCTTTCTGGAGCCGTACTACCAGTACTTCAAGGGCTTCTCCCGGACGGGGCTGGAGGATCTGCGGTAGGGGGCTCAGGGGATCCCGTAAAACCGCTTCCCGTTCTCCAGGGTGATCCGGGCGCAGGTCTCGAAGGATACCCCCTTGATCTCCGCCAGCTTCTCGCACACGTGGCGGACATAGCCGGAGTCGTTCCGCTTCCCCCGGTGGGGGACCGGGGCCATGTAGGGGCTGTCGGTCTCAATCATGATCCGGTCCAGGGGGACGGCCTGGGCGGCCTCCACCGCCCGCCGAGCGTTCTTATAGGTCAGCACGCCGGTAAAGGAGACCATCCACCCCAGCTTCACCAGCTCCCGGGCCATCTCGGCGCTGCCGGAAAAGCAGTGGAACACCCCCCGCACCTGGGGGAACGCCCGGATGATGGCCAGGCTGTCGGCGTGGGCTTCCCGGTCGTGGACGATCACCGGCAGGTCCAGCTCCCGCGCCAGGGCCAGCTGGTCCCGGAAGACCCGCTGCTGGTGCTCCCTGGGCGGATTCTCCTCCCAGTAGTAGTCCAGGCCGATCTCGCCGATGGCCACGACCTTCTCCTCCCTGGCCAGCCGCCGGAGCTCCTCCAGGCTCTCCGGGGTGTAGGGGCCGCAGTTCTCCGGGTGCCAGCCCACGGCGGCGTAGAGGAAGTCCCACCGCCGGGCCAGCGCCAGGGCCTGGCGGGAGGAGGCCGGATCACAGCCGGGGTTGACCGCCATGGCGACCCCTCTGCCGCGGAGGCCCGCCAGCACCGCCTCCCGGTCCTGGTCAAAGGCCTCCGCGTCGTAGTGGGCGTGGGTGTCAAAGAGCATGGGAACGCCTCCTTATCTGCTGTCTGCCGCGCCGAATGCCGCGGAGCGCCCCTTTAGGGCTCGTCGTCAAAGTCCTCGGCGGACACATCGATGGCGCGGCCGGCGGCCTTGGCGGCCACCTGGGACTGGCTGCTCATCAGCTTGAAGAAGTCCCGGCGGATGGCGGCCTCCAGGCTGTCGGCAGTCTCGGGGTTGTCCTTGAGGTACTGCTTGGCGGCGTCCCGGCCCTGGCCCAGGCGGGTCTCCCCCATGGAGAACCAGGAGCCGGACTTCTGCACCAGATCCAGCTTCACCGCCAGATCCAGCAGCTCGCCCAGGCGGGAGATGCCCTCGCCATACATGATGTCAAACTCCGCCTCCCGGAAGGGGGGCGCCATTTTGTTTTTGACCACCTTAGCCCTGGTGCGGTTGCCGATGAGCTCGCCGGAGGACTTCAGGGTCTCCACCCGCCGCACGTCGATGCGCACGGAGGCGTAGAACTTCAGAGCCCGGCCGCCGGTGGTGACCTCCGGGTTGCCGTACATGACGCCCACCTTTTCCCGCAGCTGGTTGATGAAGATCACCACGCAGTTGGTCTTGTTGATGGCGCCGGCCAGCTTCCGCAGGGCCTGGCTCATAAGCCGGGCGTGGATGCCCACGAAGCTGTCCCCCATCTCGCCCTCGATCTCCGCCCGGGGCACCAGGGCCGCCACGGAGTCCACCACCACCACGTCCAGGGCCCCGGAGCGCACCAGGGCCTCGGTGATCTCCAGGCCCTGCTCGCCGGTGTCCGGCTGGGAGATGAGCAGATCGTCGATGTTCACCCCCAGGGCCCGGGCGTAGGTGGGGTCCAGGGCGTGCTCCGCGTCCACGAAGGCCACCTCGCCGCCGGCCTTCTGGGCCTGGGCCACGATGTGGAGGGCCAGGGTGGTCTTGCCGGAGGACTCGGGGCCGTAGATCTCCACGATGCGCCCCTTGGGCACGCCGCCGATGCCCAGGGCCAGGTCCAGGGCCAGGGAGCCGGTGGGGATGACCTCCACGTTCAGGTTGGTCTGGTCGCCCAAACGCATGATGGAGCCCTTGCCGTACATCTTCTCGATGTTCTTCATGGCGGTGTTGATGGCCTCCTTCTTGTCGCTGGCCACCGATGCGGTTTTGGTGAGCTTCTTATCTTTTTCGGCCATGGTGTTCTCCTTCTTATGGTAAAGATTTTACGATTCGTGTCAAAACTCTATGTCGAACCGGGTCCCGTGGGAAAACAGGACGCCGGTCTCCGGCCGGACGCACAGAAGGACCGTGTCCTTGTCCTGCAAGTCCACGGGCCCGCCGCGCTGTCAGGAGCGTCCCGGATGAGGCGGGGCGGCTGAATCCACCATATACACAGAAATGGTATAGGTCCCCACAAACTGACTGCACGCAGCGGCCAGCGTATACGTGTCTGCGCGTTCCAACGTAAAGAAGGTCTCCAGCTTACCTGCTCTGTCCAGCACATACGCCTCATTTCCCGCCGAATCATACAGGACCACATCCAGCTCTCCATCAACTATATCAGATTCCAAAGAAAACTTTATTCTGTCGCCCGCTTCCCCTGAAAATGAAATGTCGGATGTCTCGGTGGTGGGCTCTGAGCATCTGCTGCTCATATTGCCCAATACCCTGGGCCTGGTCAGCAGAAACAGGCCGATTACGCCAACCACTGCGGCCATAGCGGCAATGATCATCACTCTCTTTTTCATCTCACTGACTCCTTTCAAAAGTAGACGCTGCAGTCCGCCGCAGCACGGGACCCGCCCGGAGCAACGGCCTCCGCACTCCGGCAGGGCGGCGAGGCTTTCAAACACTTCTTCTGCGCAAATCAAACCGGTAGATGCACTTGTGGGTCTCCCCGTCCTCCAGGCGCATGTCGTTGTCCTCCGGCAGCTCCGCGATCTCCACCAGATCCCCGCCCAGCCATTCGCAGGTCCTCCTGGAGGCCCGGTTGTCCGGGTTGCAGGTGATGACCAGTTCCTCCATCCCCTGCCGCCTCGCCAGTCCGAAGAGCAGCCGGCAGGCCTTTCCGGCGTAGTGACGCCCCCGGTAAGGGGGCTCCACAGTGTAGCCGATGTTGCCGCCGTAGTAGGTGTTTTCATTGCGGCCCACCCGCAGGACGCACGCGCCCATCCGCGTGCCGTCCGGGGCGCAGATGGCAAAATACCAGGCGGGCAGCCAGCCCTTGGCCGGGTCCGCCTCAGACTTCCCGGTCAGAACCAGCTGTATCTCCCCGTCTCCCGGCAGCGAGGGTTCAATGATGGCTTCGTCCTTTTTGGTCATGACGCATGGCCCTCCTCCCTTTCACAGGCTCAGTCTACCACAATGGCAGTCCCGAAGTCCGGACACTAAATACTTTCCAACAGGGTTCCGTACACCACCCTGGGGATATTCTGGCCGTCGGGGACCACGTTGATGTCGCCGAAGCCCTCGGCCCGCATCATGCGCAGCACGGTGTCCGCCTGCCCGATCCCCACCTCAAAGTAGAGCCGTCCCCTGCAGGTCAGCACGGTCTTCCACTGCTGGATGATGGCTGAATAGAAGTCGAACCCGTCCTCCCCGCCGCAGAGGGCCAGATAGGGCTCAAAGTCCTTCACGGACCGCTCCAGGGCGTCAATATCCGCCCTGGGGATGTAGGGGGGGTTGCAGACGATGCACTGGAACTCCCCCAGGGATTTGGGGGGCGGCTGGAGGGCGTCCAGGGTCATAACGGACACCCGGCCGGTGAGGCCGCAGCGGCGGATATTCTGCCGGCAGATCCTGGCGGCGGGCTCGGAGATCTCCCCCAGCAGCACCCGGCACTCCGGGGCCTGGCTGGCCGCGGCCAGTCCCACGCACCCGCTGCCGGCGCACAGGTCCAGCACCCGGCACCGGCCCTGGGAGCGGAGGTAGCCGATGGCCTCCCCGGCCAGCACCTCGGTGTCCACTCTGGGGATGAGCACGGACTCGTTGACATCCAGGGTCAGCCCATAGAACTCCCATTCCCCGATGAGGTAGGCCACCGGCTCCCCGGCGATGTGGCGGTCCGCCAGGGCGTTGACGGCGGCCTCCGTCTCCGCCGGCGCGTAGAGGGGGGCGTCCCTAAAGAATTCTTCTTTTGTTTTCCCGCTGCCATAGCAGACAAGCTCTCTTGCCTCCAGGCTGGCGCCGGGGAAGCCTTCGTTTTTCAGCCGCCGGCGGACGGAGAGGTAGAGGTCGTTGTAGGTAGTCATGGGGCGTCTCCTTCTTCGCGCCCTCCGGGCGCGAGGGGTAAATTCTTCTATTTGGAAGCTTGTGGGGCCT
>CAJTOM010000038.1 GCA_910577915.1 uncultured Oscillospiraceae bacterium | reverse complement strand
TGGCAACTTTTTGGTTACTTTTTGTTTGCACAAAAAGTAACCGCGGGGCGCGGGGCTGCGTAAGCCCCGTATCCCCCGTCCCGGCAGGGACTACCCCTCGCCGCCCGAAGGCGGCGAAGAAGGAACGTTACGTTATGTATCTTCATCTTGGCAACAATGTCTCCGTTCCAACGGACGACATTATTGGAATATTCGATCTCGATAATGCCTCGACCGCCCGCGGGACGCGGGATTTCCTCCGTGCGGCGGAAGAGGATGGGATGGTTGTCAGCGCCGGCGGCGATCTTCCAAAATCGTTGGTCGTCTGCTGTCCGCGGGGCAGCTGGCAGAGGATATACCTATCCCCGCTGGCGCCCGCAACCCTTTCCGGGCGTCTGGAGGAGCTCCAGGCCCTGTTTCCCTTACACTGAGGAGGTCTTGCAATGTCTGACATCACAGAAATCAATGAAATGAGCACTACCCAGGTGACCCACGAATACGGCGGGTCCGAGATCCAGGTCCTGGAGGGGCTGGAGGCCGTGCGCAAACGGCCCGGCATGTACATTGGCTCTACCAGCGAATCCGGTTTGCACCACCTGGTCTATGAAATTGTGGATAACTCCATCGACGAGGCCCTGGCCGGCTTCTGCGATGAGATCACTGTCACCATCAACGAGGGGGACACCATCACCGTCACCGACAATGGCCGGGGCATCCCCGTGGACATCCAGCCCCAGACCGGCCTGCCCGCCCTGGAGGTGGTCTTTACCGTCCTCCACGCCGGCGGAAAGTTCGGCGGCGGGGGCTACAAGGTCTCCGGCGGCCTCCACGGCGTGGGCGCCAGCGTGGTCAACGCCCTCAGCGAGTGGCTGGAGGTTCAGGTTCACAAGGAGGGCAAAATCTACGAGATGCGCTTCTCCAGAGGGGACATCACCCAGCCCATGCGGGTGGTGGGCTCCACCGACAAAACCGGCACCGTGGTCACCTTCAAGCCCGATCCGGACATGTTCGACGTCACTGCCTACAGCTACGACACCATTCACACCCGGATGCAGCAGCAGGCGTTTTTGAACGCCGGCCTGAAAATCTCCACCTTTGACCGCCGGGAGGGCCGGGAGGAGTCTGACGCCATGTGCTATGAGGGCGGCATCCGGGAGTATGTGGCCTGGCTCAACCAGAACAAGACCCCCGTCCACGACGATGTGGTCTATATGCGGGGCGTGAAGGACGACGCCTCGGTGGAGGTGGCGCTGCAGTATAACGACGGCTACAACGAGAACATCGTCTCCTTCGCCAACGACGTGCGCACGCCGGAGGGCGGCATGCACGAGGAGGGATTCCGCAGGGCCCTCACCACCGTGCTCAACGCCTACGGCAAAAAGGCCAACATCATCAAGGGCGACGACAAGGTCTCTGGCGAGGACTGCCGGGAGGGAGTCACCTGCGTCATCTCCGTCAAGCTCACCGACGCCCAGTTCGAGGGACAGACCAAGGCCAAGCTGGGCAACGCCTATATCCGCACCCTCACCGCCTCCATTGTCTCCGAGAAGCTGGAGGAGTACCTGGAGGAGAACCCCAAGACCGCCCGGCTCATTCTGGACAAGGCCATGATGGCCAACAGGGCCAGGGAGGCCGCCCGGAAGGCACGAGAGTCCATCCGCCGCAAGACCGCCCTGGGCGGCGCGGCCATGCCGGATAAGCTGCGGGACTGCAATGAGAACAACCCGGAGCTGACGGAGATCTATATCGTCGAGGGCGACAGCGCCGGCGGCTCCGCCACCCAGGGGCGGGACTCCCGGTTTCAGGCCATTCTGCCGCTGTGGGGCAAGATGCTCAACGTGGAGAAGGCCAGGGTGGACAAGGTCTACGGCAACGACAAGCTCCTGCCGGTGATCACCGCCCTGGGGGCCGGCATCGGCGAGGAGTTCGACATCAATAAGCTGCGCTATCACAAGGTGATCATCATGGCCGATGCCGACGTGGACGGCAGCCACATCCGCACGCTGCTGCTGACCTTCTTCTTCCGCTTTATGCGGCCGCTGATTGAGCAGGGGTACGTCTACTCCGCCGTGCCCCCCCTCTTTAAGCTGACCAGGGGCAAGACCACGCGGCTGGCCTTCTCCGAAGAGGAGCGGGACGCCGTCTCTGAGGAGCTCCGGGGGGGCAACCCCAACGCCAAGGTGGACATCAGCCGCTTCAAGGGCCTGGGCGAGATGAACCCCCACGAGCTGTGGGAGACCACCATGGACCCGGAAAGGCGCACCCTGCGCCGCATTGAGCTGGACGACGCGGTCCAGGCGGACGCCATCTTCACCGTTCTGATGGGCGAGAAGGTGGAGCCCCGCAAGGAATTCATCGAGCGCAACGCCAAGTACGCCGTGAACCTCGACTATTGATAGGGAGAACACCATGAGCAAAAAACCGCAGTACGACCCGGAGGAAATCCGGTTCCCGGAACAGAAGATCGTCACCTCCCCCCTGGTGCCGGAGATGACCAACTCCTATATCGAGTACGCGATGAGCGTGATTGTGGGCCGGGCCCTGCCCGACGTGCGCGACGGCCTCAAGCCCGTCCACCGGCGCATCCTCTACGCCATGTACGAGGACAACCTCACCTCAGACAAGCCCTTCAAGAAGTCCGCCACCTGCGTGGGCGACGTGCTGGGCCGCTACCACCCCCACGGCGACCAGTCCGTATACGACGCCCTGGTCCGGCTGGCCCAGGATTTCTCCACCCGGTATCTGCTGGTGGACGGACACGGCAACTTCGGCTCCGTGGACGGCGACCCCCCCGCCGCCTACCGGTACACCGAGGCCCGGCTGAGCAAGCTCTCCAACGAGATGCTGCGGGACCTGGAGAAAGAGACGGTGGACTGGGACCCCAACTTCGACGAGTCCCGCAAGGAGCCCCGGGTCCTGCCCAGCCGCTTCCCCAACCTGCTGGTGAACGGCTCCTCCGGCATCGCCGTGGGCATGGCCACCAACATTCCGCCCCACAACCTGCGGGAGGTCATCGGCGCCTGCGTCCACGTGCTGGACAACCCGGAGGCCGGCCTGAGCGATCTGATGGAGTACATCAAGGGGCCCGACTTCCCCACCAGGGGCATCATCATGGGCCGGGCCGGCATCCGGCAGGCCTACGCCACCGGCCGGGGACACATCAAGGTGCGGGCCCGGACGGAGTTTGAGGAGTTCGGCCAGAACCGCACCCGCATCATCGTCACAGAGATCCCCTACCAGGTCAACAAGCGCATGCTCATCAAAAATATGGCCGACCAGGTGGAGGACAAGCGGCTAGAGGGCATCAGCGACATCCGGGACGAGTCCGACCGCAACGGCATGCGCATTGTTATCGAGCTCAAGCGGGATGTGAACGCCCAGGTGGTGCTCAACCGCCTCTTCGCCCAGACCCAGCTGCAGACCACCTTCGCCATCAATATGCTGGCCCTGGTGGACAACCAGACCCAGCCAAAAATTCTCTCCCTGCGCCACATCATTGACGAGTACCTCAAGCACCAGGAGGACGTCCTCCTGCGCCGGACCCGGTACGACCTGAAAAAGGCACTGGAGCGGGCCCACCTGCTGGAGGGGCTGCTCATCGCCCAGGACAACATCGACGAGGTCATCCGCATCATCCGCACCAGCTACGACAACGCCAAGGAGAACCTCATGGACCGCTTCAGCCTGGACGAGGTCCAGGCCCAGGCCATTCTGGAGATGCAGCTGCGCCGCCTCCAGGGGCTGGACCGGGAGAAGCTGGAGACGGAGTACCGGGAGCTGGAGGAGCGTATTGCGTACCTCAAAAGCCTGCTGGCGGACGAGAAGCTGCTCAGGGAGGTTTTGAAGGAGGAGCTGCTGGAGATCGCCGATAAGTACGGCGACGACCGGTTGACTGAGATCGGCTTCGACGAGGACGACCTGGATGTGGAGGACCTGATTGAGGAGGAGCAGTGCGTCTACACCCTCACCTGCGGGGGTTACATCAAGCGTACCCCCGCCAGCGAGTACCGCCTCCAGGGCAAGGGAGGCAAGGGCAATAAGTCCATGTCCACCAAGGAGGAGGACTCGGTGAACACCGTGTTCACCGCCTCCACCCACGACCACATCCTGTTTTTTACCAACATGGGCCGGGCCTACCGCCGGAAGGGTTACCAGATTCCCGCGTCCGGCAAGACCGCCAAGGGCACCAGCCTGGTAAACATCCTGCCCGTGGAGCCCGGCGAGCGGGTCAGCGCCATGATCCACACCGACGACGTCTCCTCGGGGGACCGGTTTTTGGTGATGGTCACCCGCAGCGGCACCATCAAGCGCCTGCCCTGCGCCTCCCTGCGGAATCTGCGCAGCAACGGCATCCGGGTGCTGACCCTGGAGGAGGGGGATGAGCTCATCTCCGTGCGGGAGACTGACGGCGGCATGAAGCTGCTCATCGCCACGCGGGACGGCGCAGCCATCTGCTTCCACGAGACGGAAGTGCGGCCCACCGGCCGGGGCTCCATGGGCGTGCGGGGCATCCGCCTGCGGCCGGGCGACTACGTGGTGGGGGCCGCCAGGGCCCTCCCCGGCAAGAACCTGCTCACCATCACAGAGCTGGGCTACGGCAAGCAGACCCCGGTGGAGGACTACCGGGTCACCGCCCGGGGCGGCCTGGGGATCAAGAACTACGGCCTCACCGACAAGACCGGAAAGGTGGTGGGCGTCAAGGTGGTGGACGGCACGGAGGATCTGATGGTCCTCACGGAGAAGGGCATCCTGCTGCGCACCGCCGTGGATACTATCAAGACCTGCGGGCGCTCCACCCAGGGCGTCATCGTCATGCGCTTTAAGGAGGAGGACGACCGGGTCATCTCCATCGCCTTGGCCGAGCGGGCGGAGAGCGGAGAGGACGAGGAGGAGCCGCCGGCGGAGTAAGAGCCGGCGTCAAGCGGAATAGAACCCCCGGCGGCAGAAAAGCCGCCGGGGGTTTTTGCGGTAAATTCTGGGAAAAGGGGCGGGGAGGGGGAAATGGGAGAAAATATTCTGGACATCGGGGCCGGATAGGAGTATGATGATAGCTGTAAAAATATTGACGCCGCCCGCCGGCGGCGGTGAGAGACGAGAAAAGAATGAGGTGAAACCCGATGACACAGCCCTTTTTCGGCGGCATCCACCCCAACGATAAGAAGGCCGCCACCAACAAAAAGCCCATCGAGGCCCTGCCGCCTCCGGCCAGAGTGGTGATCCCCATGTCCCTGCACATCGGCGCGCCCTGCAGGCCCTGTGTGAGCGTGGGGGACTATGTGACCGTGGGGCAGATGGTGGGAGAGGCCCCGGCCTTTGTCTCCGCCCCCGTCCACGCCAGCGTGTCCGGCACGGTGGCGGCGGTGGAGCCCCGGATCCACTTCTCCGGCGTGCCGGTGATGAGCGTGGTGATTGAAAACGACTTCACCGACACCCCCTGCCCCTCCCTCCGTGCCCCCAGGGATCCGGAGAGCCTGACGGTGGAGCAGATCTGCGAGATCGTGAAAAACGCCGGCATCGTGGGCATGGGCGGGGCCACCTTCCCCACCCATGTGAAGATCAGCTCCGGCCTTGGCAAGGTGGACACGGTGATCGTCAACGCCAGCGAGTGCGAGCCCTACATCACCAGCGACCACCGCACCCTCCTGGAACACCCCGAGGAGGTGCTGGGCGGCGTGAAGATTTTGGCCCGCGTGTTCGGCGTGGACCGGGTGCACATCGCCATCGAGGACAACAAGGAAAACGCAGCCGAGATGCTGAAGATCAAGATCGAGGAGGAGCGGGCCCCCGCCGTGGTGGACGTGCTGCGCACACGGTATCCCCAGGGGGCGGAGAAGCAGCTGTGCCAGTCCGTCACAGGCAAGCAGGTGCCCCCCGGCGCGCTGCCCGCCGCCATCGGCTGCGCGGTGTTCAACATCGTCACCACCATGGCCATCTATAACGCCGTCTACCACGGGAAGCCGGTGACGCACCGCATCGTCACCGTCTCCGGCTCCGGGGTCAAGGACCCGAAGAACCTCTACTGCCCCATCGGCACGCCCATCTGCGAGCTGCTGGACGCCTGCGGCGGGGTGAAGAAGTCCACCTTCAAGATTCTGATGGGCGGGCCCATGATGGGCCACTCCCAATACGACATGGACGCCCCCATCGGCAAGGGGACCAACGCCATTCTGGCCTTCTGCGAGAAGGAGGAGCGCACGGTGGAGCACCCCGCCTGCATCCGCTGCGGCAAGTGCATCTCCGTGTGCCCCATGCACCTGCAGCCGGTGTTTATGTACCAGTATGAGCGGGCGGGCATGATCGGGGAGCTGGAGAGCGCCCACGTCCTGGACTGCATCGAGTGCGGCGCGTGCACCTACATATGTCCCGGCCGGCTCCACCTGGTCCAGTCCTTCCGGGCGGGCAAGCAGAAGATCAACAACGCCCGGGCCGCCGCCAAGGCCGCGGCGGAGGCTGCCGCCAAGGCGGCCGATGAGAAAAAGGAGGGCTGAGCATGAACTACAAGGAATTGAACCTCATCGGCTCCAGCTCCCCCCACATCCGCACCAAGGACGGCGCAGGCCACATCATGGGGGAGGTCCTCATTGCCCTGCTGCCGGCCCTGGCCTTTTCGGTGTACAATTTCGGGCCTAAGGCCCTGGTCAACGTCCTGGTGAGCACGGCGGGCTGCTGCCTCTTTGAGCTCCTGTACCGGGCCGCCATGAGAAAGAACAACACCGTGGGGGATCTGAGCGCCGCCGTCACCGGCGTGCTCATCGCCTTCGTCTGCCCGGTGACCATCCCATACTGGATTTTGCTCATCGGCGACTTCTTTGCCATCGTGGTGGTCAAGCAGCTCTTCGGCGGCATCGGCAAGAACTTTTTGAATCCCGCTCTGGCGGCCCGGGCCTTTATGCTCTCCTGGGCCGGGGAGATGACCACCTGGGTGCCCCCCCGCACCGCCGTGCCGGTGTGGGGCGCTTTCGACGCGGTGAGCTACCCCACCCCCATGGCCATGCTTCACAGCGGCGATCTGGAGGGGCTGCGGAAGATATACGACCTGCCGGAGATGCTGGTGGGCCTCACCGGTGGCTCCCTGGGGGAGGTCAGCGCCCTGCTGCTCATCCTGGGCGGCGCGTTCCTCATCTTCCGCAAGGTCATCACCTGGTATATCCCCGTCAGCTACATCGGCACCGTGGCCGCGCTGACCTTCCTGTTCCCCAGGGGCAACGACCCGGTGCAGTGGATGCTCTACAACCTGCTGGGCGGCGGGCTGCTGCTGGGGGCCTTCTTCATGGCCACCGACTACGTCACCAGCCCCGTCAGCCACCTGGGCCAGGCCATCTTCGGCGTGGGCTGCGGCCTCATCACCGTGTTTATCCGGTACTTCGGCGGCAGCAACGAGGGCGTGTGCTACGCCATTTTAATGATGAATCTGACGGTGTGGCTCATCGACAAGAACATTCATCCCCACCGCTTCGGCGTGGCCAAGGCCGCCAGGACGGGGAAAAAGCAGGCGGAGAAAAAGGAGGCGGAGAGCAAATGAGCAGGGAAAACGCGGAGCGCAGGCAGTCCATCTCCATTGACCCCCGCTATGTGGGCCGCCTGGCGGGCACCCTTCTGGGCATCTGCCTGGCCACGGCCCTGCTGCTGGGCGTCGTCAACCAGGTGACCAAGCCCCGCATCGACGCCATCCAGCGGGAGAAGCAGGAGGCCGCCATGGCCCAGGTCCTCCCCGCTGAGCGCTATGAGCCGGCGGAGGCCGCCGCCGGTGGGGTGACGGCCCTGTACCGGGCCTTTGAGGGCGCGGAGCCGGCGGGCTACGTGGTCCAGGTCACCGCCAACGGCTCCCAGGGGGCCATCCAGATGATGGTGGGCGTGGATGTGAACGGGGCGGTCACCGGCGTGTCCGTCATCAAACACAGCGAGACCCCCAACATCGGCACTAAGGTGGTCGCCGACCAGGCGGTGCTGGACCGCTTCATCGGCATGAGCCGCGACGGCGGCGAGATCACCGTCAACACCGGGAACAACCGCTTTGACGGCGTCACCGGGGCCACCTACAGCTCCAGAGGCGTGGCGGACGGGGTCAACGCGGCCCTGGCCGCCGTGGCCGCGCTGTCATAAAGGAGGGAGACGCGTATGCATATTGGAAAACAGCTCAAGGAGGGCCTTCTCACCCAGAATCCGGTGCTGGTGCAGCTGCTGGGCATGTGCTCCACCCTGGCCATCACCACCACCGTGGCCAACGGCATCGGTATGGGACTGTCGGTGACCATCATCCTCACCCTCTCCAACATCTTCATCTCCCTGCTGCGCAGGATCATCCCCGAGCAGGTGCGCATCGCCGCCTATATCGTGGTGATCGCCGGGTTTGTGACCATCGTGGACCTGCTGCTCCAGGCTTTTTTCCCCGACATCGCCGAGAGCCTGGGGGTGTTCATCCCCCTGATCGTGGTCAACTGCATCATCCTGGCCAGGGCGGAGTCCTTCGCCAGCAAGAATAAGCCCCTGGCCGCCGCAGTAGACGGCCTCTGTCAGGGTGTCGGATACACCCTGGTGCTGCTGGTGATGAGCGCCATCCGGGAGCTGCTGGGGTCCGGAACTCTGGCGGGTACGGCGGTCTTCCCCGGGGAGTACGCCGCCCAGATGATGGCGCTGCCGGTGGGGGGCTTTCTCACACTGGGCTTTCTCATCGCCCTGATGCAGTGGGCCCGGAGCAAGGCCGGCAAGGGAGGTAAATAGGTATGGAGTGGACGACGCTGCTGGACATCGCCCTGGGGGCGATTCTCATCAACAACTTTATCCTCGTCCAGTTTCTGGGTATCTGCCCCTTCATGGGCGTGTCCAAGAAGATGGACACCGCCGTGGGCATGGGCTTCGCGGTGATCTTCGTCATGGCCCTGGCCTCGGCCCTGTGCTACCCCGTTAACCGGCTGCTGGACTCCATGGACCTGGGGTACATGAAGACGGTGGCCTTCATCCTGGTCATTGCCGCCCTGGTGCAGCTGGTGGAGATGTTCCTGAAGAAGTCCGTCCCCACTCTGTATGAGGCCCTGGGGGTGTATCTGCCCCTGATCACCACCAACTGCGCGGTGCTGGGCGTGGTGCTGCTGAACGTGCAGGAGAATTACAACTTCATTCAGTCCGTGGTGTACGGCATCACCGGCGGCGTAGGCTTCCTGCTGGCCATTGTGCTGTTCGCCAGCATCCGGGAACGGCTGGAGTTTTCCGACCCGCCCAAGGCCTTTAAGGGCTTCCCCATCGCGCTGGTGACCGCCGGACTGATGGCCCTGTGCTTCATGGGCTTCTCCGGACTGCAGATTCCCTGGTGAGAGGAGGAGAGGAAGAGTGAACATTTTTTACGCGCTGCTCACGCTGGGCGTGCTGGGGGGCGGCTTCGGCCTGATCCTGGCCGTGGCCTCCAAGGTCTTTGAGGTCAAGTCGGACCCCAAGCTGGCCCTGATTCTGGACTGTCTGCCCGGCGCCAACTGCGGCGGGTGCGGCTACCCCGGCTGCGCCGGGTGCGCGGCGGCCATCGCCGCCAAAAAGGCCCCGGTGAACGCCTGTCCCAGCTGCTCCGGCCTCCAGACAAGCCGTATCGCGGCGGTGATGGGGGTGGAGGTACAGACAGTGGAGCGCCGGGTGGCCTTCGTGCGCTGCAACGGCGGCGAGCGGGCGGGCCACAAGTTCGAGCGCTACGTGGGCATTGAGGACTGCGTAGCCGCCATGAAGGTCTCCGGCAACGGCACTCTGGAGTGCTCCTTCGGCTGTCTGGGCCGGGGCACCTGCGTGGAGGCCTGCAAGTTCGACGCCATTCACATCAACGCCAGGGGCGTGGCGGAGGTGGACCGGGAGAAGTGCACCTGCTGCATGCAGTGCGCCGCCGTCTGCCCCCGGAACGTGATTGTCAGCATGCCCTACGCCGTGGATGTGGTGGTGCCCTGCGCCAACCACGAGAAGGGGGCGCTGGCCAAGGCACACTGCGCCGTGAGCTGCATAGGCTGCCGCCTGTGCGAGAAGAACTGCCCGGCGGGGGCCATCACGGTGAACAACAACGTGGCCCGCATCGACTACGACAAGTGCACCTCCTGCGGGGCATGTGTGACCAAGTGCCCCCGGAAGCTCATTGTGGACATCCACGCCAACGGCAAGGTGGCCCCGGTGGTTGTCAACCAATAAACAGCAAATTGTGGAAAACACCCGGACGGCATCAGACCGCCCGGGTGTTTTATATCAAGTTTAGGGCCGCCCTTTTCAAAAGGCGGCGGGGTCCGGGGCGGTGCCCCGGCGGGTTTGGGCAGCGCCCAACAGACGGCAATTACACCGCATACTGACTGGTATAGAGCTGATGGTAAAATCCCCGGCGCTCCAGCAGCTCCCGGTGGGTCCCCTGCTCCACGATCCGGCCGTCGTTGAGCACCAGGATCACGTCCGCGTCCACAATGGTGCTCAGCCGGTGGGCGATAACGAAGCAGGTCCGCCGGCGCATGAGCTTATCCATGGCCTTCTGAATGAGAATCTCCGTGCGGGTGTCCACGTTGCTGGTGGCCTCGTCCAGGATGAGCAGCTCCCGGTCCGCCAGCAGGGCGCGGGCGATGGTGAGCAGCTGCTTCTGGCCGCCGGAGATGGTGATGTTGTCCTCCCCGATGACCGTGTCATAGCCCTTGGGCAGGGTGCGGATGAAGTGGTCGCAGTAGGCCTCGTCGCAGGCCCTGACGATCTCCTCCCTGGTGGCCTCCGGCTTGCCGTAGGCCACGTTTTCCGCCACGGTGCCTTTGAAAAGCCAGGTGTCCTGGAGCACCATGGCGAACAGGGCGCGGCTGCTGTCCCGGGAGACGGCGGACAGGTCCGTGCCGTCCACCAGGATGCGCCCCCGGTCCACGTCGTAAAAGCGCATGAGCAGGTTGACAATGGTGGTCTTCCCCGCCCCGGTGGGGCCCACGATGGCCACCTTCTGCCCCGGCTCCACCCGGATGTTCAGGTCCTGGATGAGGGGCCTGCTCTTGTCGTAGGAGAAGCTCACGCCCTCGAAGACCACCTGTCCCCGGACGGCGGAGACGTCCATCTCCCCCTGCACGGGATCCTCCTCCTCCCGGTCCAGCAGGGCGAAGACCCGGCCGGCGGCGGCAGAGGCGTGCTGGATGTTGCTCATGCCGTTGGCGATCTGCTCCAGGGGGGAGGCGATCTGCCGGGCGAAGAGGACGATGGTCATGACGGTGCCCACGCTCACCCCCCGGTATACCACCAGCCACCCGCCCAGCAGGTTGATGAGGATGTAGGCCGCGGCGTTGGTAAAGGCGATCACCGGCTGGACCACGCTGGCCAGGAAATTGGCCCTGGCCTCCGCCCGGCGCTGGAGGTCGCTGACCTCCTGGTGCCGGGCCCGGTTGTAGTGCTCCAGGTTGTAGGCCTTGGTGGTGGCGTAGTTGGTGTAGCTCTCCTCCACCACCGCGTACAGGCGGCCGCTCTGCTTGTGCATCTCCCGGAAGTAGGTGCTGCTCTTCTCCGAGACGTAGGCGGAGAGCTTGATGGACAGGGGCATGATGACGATCACCATCAGCGCCAGCCGCCAGTCCTCCAGCAGCATCACCACGGCGATGGCGATGATCTGGAGGAAGCCGCTCATCATGGTGTCAATGATCTCGTGGACGGTGTTGCCCATGCGGGAGACGTCGTTGGTCATCCGCTGGAGCACCTCCCCCACCGGGGTGTCGTCCACGAACTTCACCGGCAGGCGGCGGATCTTGTCGGCGATCTGGATGCGCAGATTGCAGGTGAAGTGCATGCTCACCACCCGGTTGAGCAGCTGCATCTTCAGGTAGCTGAACAGGCTCTGGAGCCCGTACACCCCCAGGAGCAGCAGCAGTCCCGGCCGCAGGCTCCACCACAGGGGCTCATCCGGCGTGCCGCCGGACAGGCGCAGGGACCAGTGGTCATAGAGCACCTGGACAATTCCCCCCAGCAGCTTGGGCCCCGCCAGGGCGCAGGAGACCACCACCAGGGCGAGGATGCATCCCAGTGCCAGCCACCAGCGGATGGGTTTGGCGGACTGGACGATGCGCAGGATGATCCGCCGGTTCTCCGCGCGGACGGCTTTTGTCTGCTTTTCCTGGCTCATACCTGCTCACCTCCTGTCTGGGAGGCATAGATCTCCCGGTAGATGGGACAGCTCTCCAACAGCTCCCGGTGCTTCCCCTGGCCCACCAGGCGGCCCTGGTCCATGACGAAGATGCAGTCGGAGTCCATGGCGGAGGTGACCCGCTGGGTGATGATGATGCGGGTGCGGCCGGCCATGCCGGTGTTCAGCTCCTCCCGGAGTCTGGCCTCGGTGAGAAAATCCAGGGCAGAGAAGCTGTCGTCAAAGAGGTAGATGGGGGCGTTTTTCAGCACCGCCCGGGCGATGTTCAGACGCTGCTTCTGGCCGCCGGAGAGATTCTTGCCCGCCTGGACCAGCTCGTAGTCGTAGCCCTGGTCCAGCCCCTCGATAAAGGTGCTGATCTGGGCGATGCGGGCGGCCTCCCGGAGCCGCTCCTCCCCGGCGTTGGGGTCCCCCATGAGCAGATTGTCCCGGATGGTGCCGCTGTAGATGGCGGTCTTCTGGAGCACGGCGCTGATGTTGCGCCGGATGGTCCGGGCGCCCCAGTCCTCCCTGCCGTCGAAGCGGATGGTCCCCTGGGTGGGGGCGCGGAAGGCCAGCAGCAGCTGCACCAGAGTGCTCTTGCCGGAGCCGGTGCCGCCGATAACGGAGACCTTCTGCCCGGCCCGGATGTGGATGGTGACGTCGCTGACCGCCGGCTCGTCGGCGTCGTCGTAGCGGAAGGTGACGTGCTCAAGGTCGATGTCCCCCCGGAATACCGCCTCCTCCTCCGGTGCCTGGTCGGCGCTCCCCCTGGCCTCCGTCACCTGGGCGATGCGCCCAGCGGCCACCTTGGCGTGGGGGAACATGACGATAGCGAAGGAGGCCATCAGAACCCCGTTCATCACCAGGGCGATGTACTGGACAATGGCGAAGATGTCCCCGGCGCTGGGCGCGCCCAGCATCTCCATCCGCGCGCCGCCCACCCAGACGATGACCACGGCGGCGGCGTTGAAAATAAACAGGGCCAGGGGGGCCACAGCCCCCATATGGACGTTGGCCCGGATGATGTTCTCCGCCATCACCCTGGTGGCATCGGCCAGGCGCTCCTGCTCGTGGGGCTCCTTGTTGAAGGCCCGGATCACCCGGATGCCCCACAGCCGCTCCCGCATGATGTCGTTCTGCCGGTCGATGTAGTCGTCGGACTTCTTCCACAGGGGGTCAATCCGCCGGCCGATGAGCACCACCACCACGAACAGGGCCGGTATAAAACACAGCAGCAGCAGGCTCAGCACCGTGTCTTTCCTCAAAGCCAGCAGCACGCCCCCCAGAAACAGCACGGGAATGGTGGCCACGGTGCCCGAGAGCATGGAGGCCACCCAGGACACGGTTTCGATGTCGTGGGTGGAGTGGGTAATCAGAGCGGCGGTGCCCATGGCGCCGAACTCCTCAAAGGTGAGGGTGTGGACCTTCTGGAAGATGTCCCGGCGCAGGTCGGCGCAGAAGTCCGCCACCACCTGGGAGCTGGTCTTGGCCCCCAGCAGCACGGCCCCCAGGCCCACCAGGGCCACAAGGAGCATCGCCGCACAGCACCGGACGATATAGGGAAAATCGGCGCCGTATACGCCTGTGTTGACAATGCTGCTCATAATGGTGGGCAGCAGCAGATTGCACAGGGTGGACACGGCCACCATGGCGATGGCCAGGACCACCTTGCCCCGGTAGGGCCTGAGATAGGATACAATGTCTTTCATAGCGTTATACTCATTTACATATGTCGGTATTCACAGAAGGGACAGGTTGGGTCAAGTCCCCCGCGCGGCAGCCCATGCGCGCGGCGCTGCGGGTAAGCCGCATCTCTCAGCGGCGGACAGCCGGGTCAGATCTCCCGGCCGTTCTGAGCAGTATATCACAATTTTTTCACCGGTTCAAGGGGGCGGCGGGGGATATTTCCGGCGAATCGGTCAACACTAGCGTTACGGACCGGGAAAAACCCGGCAGTTTGGTTTGACGGAGGCGAGACCATGCAGAAACGATTGGGGCGGCAGACCGTCGCCCTGGAGCGGCCGCCCGTGATCCTCTCCCACGCCGCCGTGGGCGGCAAGCAGGAGGGGGACGGCCCCCTGGCGGACTACTTTGACCACCTGTGCGGCGACAGCTTTTTCGGCGAGAAGACCTGGGAGAAGGCGGAGAGCGCCATGCAGAAGCAGGCCCTGAGCAGCGCTTTGGAGAAGGCGTCCCTCTCCCCGGAGGAGCTGGACTATATCCTGGCGGGGGACCTGCTCAACCAGTGCATCGGCACATCCTTCGGCCTGCGGGACTTCGGCATCCCCTTCTATGGGCTCTACGGCGCCTGCTCCACCATGGGAGAGTCCCTGGCCCTGGCCTCCCTGCTGATCGCCGGGGGCTTTGCTCAAAAGGCGGGGGCTATGACCTCCAGCCACTTCTGCACCGCGGAGCGGCAGTACCGCATGCCGGTGCCCTACGGCAGCCAGCGCACCCCCACGGCCCAGTGGACCGCCACGGCCTCGGGCTGCCTCATCCTGGGGAGCGAGGGCCGGGGACCGAAGGTCACGGCGGTCACCTGCGGCAAAATTGTGGACAAGGGGGTCACGGACCCCAACAACATGGGGGCGGCCATGGCCCCCGCCGCCTACGACACGCTCTCGGCCCACTTCCTGGCCAGCGGAACGGGCCCCAGGGACTACGACCTGGTGATCACCGGCGACCTGGGTGTGCTGGGCCACGAAATCGTCTCGGATCTCTTCGCCCAGGACGGCGTGGATATGACCCAAAACTACCAGGACTGCGGAATGCTTCTCTACGACATCCAGAAGCAGGACATGCATGCCGGCGCGTCCGGCTGCGGCTGCGCGGCCTCGGTCCTGTGCGGGTATCTGCTCCGCCAGATGGAGGCGGGGCACTTAAAAAAGATTCTTTTTGCCCCTACGGGGGCGCTGCTCTCGCCTACGTCGTCCTTCCAGGGGGAGAGTATTCCTTCGATCTGCCATGCGGTGGTGATTGAAAAATAGGCGCGAGGGGGGCTGGGTTGCAGCCCTACAGCCCTGGGACCGCGCAGGCCCCGCATCCCCCGTCCCGGCAGGGACTACCCCTCGCCGCCCGGAGGGCGGCGAAGAAACAAGGAGAGTCTATGCATGCAGTATTTGAACGCATTCCTGTGCGGCGGCATCCTCTGTGCCATCGGACAGATTTTCATCGACAAAACAAAACTGACCCCTGCCCGTATTCTGACGGGGTATGTGGTGATCGGCGTGTTTTTGGAGGCCATCGGTGTGTACGGTCCCATTGCCCAGTGGGGCGGTGCGGGGGCGACGGTGCCCCTGACGGGCTTTGGCTCTAATCTGGCCAAGGGCGTGGCCCAGGCCGTGGGCGAAAAGGGATGGCTGGGCGTGCTCACAGGCGGGCTCACCGCCACCGCCGGCGGCATCGCGGCGGCGGTCCTCTTCAGCCTCATGGCCGCCCTGGTGTTCAGACCGGGGGAAAAACGCTGACAACAGACGGGAGCGGGCAGTCTGCCCGCTCCCCTTTCCGCTATGTGGTCCTCCGGTACGCCAGCTCCGCGAACTGGCCGTACTGCCGCACCCCCTCCAGCCGGTACCGGCGCAGGACCTCCTTCTGCGTGAACAGAGGGATCCCCGCCCCCAGCAGCACCGGGGCGATCTGGATTACCAGACAGTCCACCAGATCCGCGTCCAGCAGAGGGGATAAAATCGTGTTTCCGCCGATGATCCAGATCTGTTTCTCTTCTCCCAGTCCCCGGACAAAGTCCGCCACGTCTCCCCTGACAAAGCGAAAGCCCGCCCGCGGCCCGCAGCCGGCGTGGGTAAAGACATAATTCTCAGTGGTGGGATACAGTGCCGCCGGGTTCTCCAGCCCCTCGATCTCCCGGTAAGTCCTCCGCCCCATGATCGTGACGTCCATCTGCCGGTAGAACGCCTCATAGCCCGTCTCCTCCACCGTGCCGCTCTGGTGCAGCCAGTCCAGCCCGTGGTTCCGGTCGGCCAGATAGCCGTCCAGCGTGACGCAGCCGTAAAAAAATACGCTCACTCTCCACGTTCCTCCCCTTCCAACAGCATTACGCCCATGGTACCACGTCCCCGCCCCGGCCGCAAGTTTTTTTCAGCCGCCCCCTTGACAAATACCCCTGTAGGGTATATACTGTCCCCATCAGCAAATACCCCTGGGAGGTATCAACATGGACAACTGCTGCCACAGCGACAAGACCAGAGTCCGCAGCGAGGAGGAGCTGAGGAAGCTCTGCAACCGCCTCAGCCGCATCGAGGGTCAGGTCCGGGGCCTGCGGGAGATGCTGCAGAGGGACGTCTATTGCACCGACATCCTGGTACAGGTCTCCGCCGTCAACGCCGCCCTCAACAGCTTCAGCAAGGAGCTTTTGAGCGAGCATCTGCGCACCTGCGTGGCGGAGGGCATCCGCCGGGGGGACGACGAGGTCATCGACGAGCTGGTAGGGGTTTTGCAGAAGCTGATGAAATAAGGAGGAGCAGAGAATGCTGGTTGCTATATTTGGAGAGAGCTGCACGGGGAAGTCCACCCTGGCCGGGATGCTGAAGGAGCGTCTGGGAGGCGAGATCTGGACGGGCAAGGACTACCTGCGCCTGGCCAAGGACGAGGCCGGCGCGAAAAAGCTGTTTACCGAGAAGCTGCGGGAGGCCGTCACGGGAGGCCCCCTCATCTACGTCATCGCGGAAAAGGAGCACCTGTCCCTCCTGCCGGAGGGCGCGGTCCGGGTGCTTGTAACGGCGGAGCTGAAGACCATCAAGGAGCGCTTCGCCGCCCGGATGCGCGGGAATTTGCCGCCCCCGGTGGCGGCCATGCTGGAGCGGAATCACGGGAGCTTTGACAAAGAGCCCCACAGGTTTCATGTGGTTTCCGGGGAGACGGAGCTGGAGGGGATCTGCGGGGAAATTGCCGCACAGGGGTAGGATTGTTCTGCCCTGCAGCCCCCGCATCCCCCGTCCCGGCAGGGACTACCCCTCGCCGCCGGTCGGGCGGCGAAGAAACGAGGTGCCATCTATCTATGAAACAGACTTTCAACGTATCCGGTATGACCTGTTCCGCCTGCTCCGCCCACGTGGAAAAAGCGGTGGGCAAGGTGGAGGGCGTCAGCCAAGTCAGCGTGAACCTGCTGGGCAATTCCATGCAGGTCACCTATGACGAATCCGCCGTCACGGCGGAGACCATTATGCAGGCGGTGGCCGCCGCCGGCTATGGGGCCTCCCTGCCCCAGAGGGCGGGAAAGCAGGGCCCCTCCCCCCGGCGGGAGAACGCCGCGGCGGAGGAATTGGACAGCATGAAGCGCCGGATGGTCTGGTCCTTCGTCTTCCTTATTCCCCTCTTTTACATCTCTATGGGGCATATGATGGGCGCTCCCCTGCCCGGTTTTCTGGTGGGGATGGAAAACGCCTTGGCCTTCGCCCTGACGCAGCTGCTGCTGACCCTCCCGATCCTATACCTTAACGACAAATACTACCGGGTGGGGTTTAAGACCCTATTCCATGGCGCGCCCAATATGGACTCCCTCATCGCCGTGGGCTCCGCCGCCGCCGTGGTCTACGGCGTGTTCGCCATCTACCAGATCGGCTTCGGGCTGGGGCGGGGGGATATGGCCCTGGTGGAGAAATACCACATGGACCTCTACTTCGAGTCCGCCGGCATGATCCTCACCCTCATCACCCTGGGCAAGTTTTTGGAGACCCGCTCCAAGGGCAGGACCGGCGAGGCCATCGCCCGGCTCATGGACCTGGCCCCCAAGACCGCCAGCGTCCTCCGGGACGGGGAGGAGGTGGAGATCCCCGTGGAGGAGGTCCGGGTGGGGGACCGGGTAGTGGTCCGGCCCGGCCAGTCCATTCCCGTGGACGGGGTCATCGTGGAGGGGGCCTCCGCCGTGGACGAGAGCGCCCTCACCGGCGAGAGCCTCCCCGTGGACAAGGCCGTGGGGGACCGGGTGGCCGCCGCCTCCATCAACCGCTCCGGCTCCTTCACCTTCGAGGCCCTGCGGGTGGGCGAGGACACCACCCTGGCCCAGATGATCCGGCTGGTGGAGGAGGCCTCCGGCTCCAAGGCGCCCATCGCCAAGCTGGCGGACCGGGTTTCGGGGGTGTTTGTGCCGGTGGTCATGGCCATCGCCGCCGTGACGGCCGTCGTCTGGCTCATCGCCTCCGGCAGCGTTACCCAGGCCCTCACCGCCGGCGTGGCGGTGCTGGTGATCTCCTGCCCCTGCGCCCTGGGACTGGCCACCCCGGTGGCCATTATGGTGGGCACCGGCAAGGGGGCCGAAAACGGCATTTTGGTGAAATCCGCCGAGGCCCTGGAGACCCTGCACGCCATCGATACCGTGGTGCTGGACAAAACCGGCACCCTCACCCGGGGCAAGCCCCAGGTCACCGACGTGCTGCCGGCGGAGGGGTTGACGGAACAAGGCCTGCTGGGCCTGGCCGCCTGTCTGGAGGCCCCCTCCGAGCACCCCCTGGGGGCCGCCATCGTGGAGGAGGCCGCCGGGCGGGGCCTGCCCCGCCAGCCGGTGGAGGGCTTTGAGGCCGTCCATGGCCGGGGCGTCCGGGCGGTGCTGGGGGGACACAGGTGCCTGGGCGGAAACCGGGCCATGATGGAGGAGGCCGGGGTGGATCTCGACCGCTGGCTGGACCGGGCGGAGACCCTGGCCGGCCAGGGCAAGACCCCCCTGTACTTCGCCAAGGACGCCGCCCTGCTGGGCCTCATCGCCGTGGCGGACACCCCCAAGCCCACCAGCCGGGACGCCGTGGCCGCCTTCCGGGACCTGGGGGTGGACGTGATCATGCTCACCGGCGACAACCGCCGCACGGCGGATGCCATCGGCCGGGAGCTGGGGGTCACCGAGGTCATGGCCGAGGTCCTGCCCCAGGACAAGGAGCGGAAAATTGCCCAGCTCCAGGAACAGGGCAAAAAGGTGGCCATGGTGGGTGACGGCGTCAACGACGCGCCAGCCCTGGCCAGGGCGGACGTGGGGCTGGCCATCGGGGCGGGCACCGACGTGGCCATCGAGAGCGCCGACATCGTGCTGATGAAGTCGGATCTCATGGACGCCGCCGCCGCCGTGGAGCTCAGCCGGGCCACAATCCGCAACATCAAGGAAAATCTCTTCTGGGCCTTTTTCTACAACACCCTGGGCATCCCCCTGGCGGCGGGGGTGTTCTACGCCTGGCTGCACTGGCAGCTCAACCCCATGTTTGCCGCCGCCGCCATGAGCCTGAGCAGCGTGACGGTGGTCAGCAACGCCCTGCGGCTGCGGTTCTTCAAGAGCCGGTACCGCGCCGCCTCCCCTGTGGAAGCCGGGGCCGCCTGTACGGCAGGCTGTCCCGTTTCGCGCCAAGAAGAACAAGGAGGAACAACTGCTATGGAAAGAACCATGAAAATCGAGGGCATGATGTGCGCCCACTGCTCCGGCCGGGTGGAGAAGGCCCTGAACGACCTCCCCGGCGTCACCGCATCGGTGAATCTGGAGGCGGGCACCGCCGCCGTCACCGGCGAAGCGTCTGACGAGGCGCTGACGAAGGCCGTCACCGACGCGGGATACAGGGTGGTGAGCATCCAGTGACGGAGCCAGGCGGACCCTGCGGGGTCCGCCTGGCCAACAAACTGCACAAAATCTGCGGACGGTTTTTGTGCAAAAAAGAGGTGTCAAAAGGTACACCTTTTGACACCGGTCAGATACGTCAACAATATCACAAAAATCGCTGCGTTGCAACGGCAAAACGAGAAAAGCTGCACAAATTTTTGGGTGCGGCTTTTTGCGTTTTGCCGAAATTTTTTTGATGTCAAAAGGTGTACTTTTTGACAGTTTCGGAATTTCTTGGAAGGAGATTTCTGTGGTATGGCAAGACGGTGGAAACGGTTTGTATCGGCGGCATTGGCGGTGTGCCTGCTGCTGGGAATACTGGGAACAGGCGCAATGGCGGCGGAGGAGAAATGTCCGTATACAGTGACCTTTGATGCAAATGGAGGAGATGGAAAGCCGCCTGAGGGGGAATATATTAAGGAGGGAGACAAGTGGTCTATTAAGTTTCCAGGCCCAGGAGATATGACGAAAGAAGGATATATTTTTCATGTCTGGAGCGAAAATCCGAATGACAAAGGTAGCGAGGTAGAAGAGGGGCACACTTGGACGCTAACACAGAACTATACTTTCTACGCATTTTGGGTTGAGGCCACCACATTAAGCTTTGATGCAAATGTTCCGGAGGCAGAAATAAAAAACGTAACCAATATGCCAGAACCAATACAAATTAAAAAGGACTATGACAGCAATTATGTATCGATTCCAAGTGAGAGACCAACAAGGGATGGCTACGCGTTTATTGGATGGGGAAAGAGTAAGAACACGGCTGAAACAGATTGTGAGAAAGGACCATTTCTTTTAGAAGAAAATACAACCCTCTACGCTATCTGGGCATATATCCCTCCTGCTTCGCACAACGTGGAGTATGAATGGACCGGTCTGCCGAGCACGGGGGCTGGTTTGCCTCAGAAGCCTACAGATGAGAGCCATACTGTAGGTGAAGAAGTCCCGGTAGATGAAGATTACGTTAAGGGAACAAAGTGTACAATAGACGGAAAGACCTACGTCTTCTCCGGCTGGGAACTGCCGGAAGATTCTGAGATGGTTCAGGGAGAGAACGCGTTCCACATGCCGAACCATGATGTCACCATCCGGGGTACCTGGACCCCTCTTTACCCCGTGACTTATACCTGGACCGGTCTGCCGGAGAACGCGGAACAGAAACCGCCGGAGGATGCGAATAAGTATAAGGAAAATACGGAAGTGTCCATAGACGGAACCTATATAGAGAACCAGGAGCTTACAATAGACGGCAAGACCTACGTTTTCTCCGGCTGGAAGCTGCCCGATGGCCTCACGGAGACGGGCGGCAAATTCACCATGCCCGGCAAGCCTGTGGAAATCGTAGGTGTGTGGACGGAAAAGAAAGCCCCCACTCCCCCGCCGGAGGAGGCAAAGGACGCCGACTATACCGTGGTCCACGAGTACTATCTCAACGGCGTCAAGGAGGAAAGTCTGACGGTCACGGAGATTGTGAAGGGGAAGAAGGCGGGCGATACGATCGACGCCGCAGGCATTGTGCAAAAGACCACAGCCGGCGGACATTCCTACACGTACACCTCCGCCGCCCCGGATCATCTCAAGCTGA
The DNA here is from genome assembly GCA_910577915.1 of uncultured Oscillospiraceae bacterium. Classification (GTDB taxonomy): domain Bacteria; phylum Bacillota; class Clostridia; order Oscillospirales; family Oscillospiraceae; genus Pelethomonas. The sequence continues at coordinate 3,174 of CAJTOM010000038.1, read as the reverse complement.
CGGAGGACAGCAGCAAGAACGTCATCGTCCTGCGCTATGACCGCGAGACCGCCAAGCCGGAGGAGCCGAAAAAGGACGCCACGTATACCGTGGTCCACGAGTACTATCTCGACGGCGTCAAGGAGGAGGGTCTGACGGTCAAGGAGACTGTGGAGGGGAAGAAGACGGGCGATACGATCAGCGCCGCAGACATTGTGAAAAAGACCATAGCCGGCGGACATTCCTACACGTACACCTCCGCCGCCCCGGATCATCTCGCGCTGACGGAGGACAGCAGCAAGAACGTCATCGTCCTGCGCTATGACCGCGAGACCGCCAAGCCGGAGGACCCCACGCCGGACCCCATCCCGGACCCGGCCCCAAAGCCCACCCCGAAGCCCACGCCGGATCCCGCCCCGGACCCCGCCCCCACGCCGGACCCCACGCCCCTGCCGGAGCGCCCGGTGGACCCGGATACGGGCATGGTGCCCTATGACCCCACCATCATTCTGGAGGATCTGGTACCTCTGGCGGCCCCCTACCTGAATGTGACGGACCACTTTGCCTACATCATCGGCTATCCTGACGGCATGGTGAAGCCCAAGGGGAACATCACCAGGGCCGAGGTGGCGACGATTTTCCTGCGCCTGATGCTGGACGAGTACCGCCAGGAGAACTGGTCCACGGAAAACGATTTCACCGACGTGGCCCCCGGCGCGTGGTACAATAACGCAGTCTCCACCTGCGCCAGGGCGGGGATCATCCAGGGCTACCCTGACGGCACCTTCCGGCCCAACGAAAACATCACCCGGGCGGAGTTCGCCGCCATCGCCGCCCGCTTCGTCAGCGACGACGTGCCCGGCTACGACTACTTCACCGACATGGAGGGCCACTGGGCCCGGATTCCCGTGGCACGGGCGGTGATGGCCGGATGGATTCGCGGAGACGGCCGCACCTTCCGTCCGCAGGACCGGATGAGCCGGGCGGAGACCGCCACCCTGGTCAACCGCATGATCACCCGCGCCCCGGAGAAGGACCATCTGCTGGCGGAGATGATCCGCTGGCCGGACAATCTGGAGAGCGACTGGTTCTACGCGGACATGCAGGAGGCCACCAACAGCCACGACTATGAGAGCGGCGTGCCCTGGGAGACCTGGACCGACCTGCTGAAAAACCGGGACTGGGCGGCGCTGGAGACCGAGTGGTCCCAGGCCGGCGACGCCCCCGGCGGCGAGGTCGCGCCGGAGCTCCAGGCCGGCGGGCAGTAAGCGGCCCCCCGGGTCTGAGCGGCAGCGCGCTATATCGGGACAGCCGGACGTGAGCGTCCGGCTGTCTCTTTACAAAATAAAGCGTTATTTGTCCGCGTCCAACAATATATAGGGGCTTGACTGATTGGGAAAAATGCGGTAGAATACCATTGTAACCATTTGTAACTCTTTACTCTGATTTGTAACTACTCGGAGGAAATTCTACTATGACCCCACGGAACAGCGAAGAGAGAAGCGGCCCCAAGCGGGTCCAGACCGCCCGACCCAGCGCCCCTAAAGGCGGCCGGCGGGTCAGCCGTTTACCCAGCTACCGAAACCGCCAGCGCTTTCCCGAGTCCAACAACTCCTACCGTCAGCTGCGCCTGCTGCTGGCCGGCTGTATGCCCCTGATCCGCAGCAAGCTCAGCGCCCGGCTCCACGAGGCCCACTCGGCCCTGCTGTCCCTGGCCGCCCGGCCCAAGGGGGGCGCCGCCGGCAGCCGCCGGCTGGTCCACGCGGCGGTCTTTCTGGCCGCAGGGCTGTCCATCGCGGTGTTTGCCGTGTTCCGGGTGCTCTACACCACCGCCACCACCGTGACCTTCGACGGGGAGGAGCTGGCCACCGTGGCCAGCGAGGAGGAGGCTCAGGCCGCCTTCCTGTCGGTGGAGCGCTCCATCTCCGACGCCATCGGCAGCGACTACACCGTGGAGGCCAGCAAGGTCTCCTACTCCACCCACCTGACCTTCCGCAGCGCGGTGGTGGAGGAGAAGGAGCTGGAGACCGCCCTCAGCGACAAGCTCCGGGCCGGCGTGGTGGAGCACGGCTACGCCCTGTACGTGAACGATGAGTTCATCGGCGCCACCCAGACCGAGGGAGCTCTGGAGGAGCTGATGGCCCAGACCGCCATCCCCTACCGCAGCGAGAATACGGTCTCCATCGACTTTGTGGAGGACTGGGAGATCCGGGAGTGCGACCTGCCGGTGGAGAACTTCACCAACCTGGCCGACGTGGCCCTGCAGCTCAACAGCACCAAGTCCGGCGAGGTGACCTACACCGTGGAGAAGGGGGACTGCTGGTCGGTCATCGCCCAGGACCACAACCTCACCAGCGACGAGCTGCTGGCTCTGAACCCCGGCTATGACATTGACAAGCTGAGCATCGGCGACGAGCTGCTCATCAGCAACGCGGTGCCCTATCTGACGGTGATCTCCGTGCAGATGGAGTACTACGAGGCGGAGATTCCCTACGAGATCGAGTACGTGGACGACAACACCATGTGGGAGGGTGACACCAGAGTGATCTCCAAGGGCGCCTACGGCAAGGCCGACACGGTGGCGCGCGTCACCTACCAGGGCGTGGAGGAGATGGAGCGGACCATTGAGTCCCAGACCATGACGCTGGACCCGGTGACCGAGGTCCAGGCCCGGGGCACCCTGGAGCGTCCCAGCTGGGCGCCTACCGGTACCTTCCGCTGGCCCACCAGCGGCAACATCACCTCCAAGTACGGCTACCGCAGCATTTTCGGCGGCAGCTCCTTCCACGGCGGCATTGACATCGCCAACTCCTACGGCACGGACGTCGTGGCCGCCGACGGCGGCGAGGTGGTCTACGCCAGCTGGATGAGCAGCTACGGCTATCTGGTCCAGATCGACCACCAGAACGGCTATGTCACCTACTACGGCCACAACAGCAGCCTGCTGGTGAACGTGGGCGACAAGGTCTTTAAGGGCCAGCACATCGCCGAGATGGGCTCCACCGGCCGCAGCACCGGCAACCACTGCCACTTCGAGGTCCGCTACAACGGTGAGCGGCAGAACCCGATGAACTATCTGCCGTAACGCCAACGAGTAAAGAAATCCCCCGCGCCCCATACCCTGTGAGCATCACCATGACCATGCAAAAGACGGCACCCCAGGCCCAAAAGCGGTGCTGCTTCATCGGAATCACC
>CAJTOM010000037.1 GCA_910577915.1 uncultured Oscillospiraceae bacterium | reverse complement strand
ACAACATCCTGGTCCAGTCCGCCCAGGCCATGCTGGCCCAGGCCAACCAGGTGCCCCAGGGCGTTCTCCAGCTGCTGGGCTAACGCGTCGCAAAGTCCGCTTGGCTCCGTTTCTGCCTGACGGCGAAAACTGCGCCCGCGCTCCCTTGCTCCTCGTTTTCCGGCACAAACGCTTCGCTGGTTTGCGCCGGAAGGGGACGGGGGACGCGATGGGGATATACAACAGAACAGGGGGCGGGCTTTGGCCCGCCCCCGTTTTGCCGCGCAAAGAGGACCGGGCACAGGCCCGGTCCTCTTTAATATGTTCAGCTGTCCTCCGCGAAGGGGTCCCCCAGATCCGAGGGCGGCTCCGCTCCGGCGGCGGCCGGGGCGGGGACTTTGGCGGGCTCCTCCGCAGGCGGGGCCGGTTCCTCTGCCGCCGGTTCCGTTTCCGGTTCTGCGGGGGCGGGGGGAGCCTCCTCCGGGACGGGATCCGGCGCTGGGTACTCCAGGTTCCGGCCCGTCTCTTGGTGGAAGACGTGGGCGGCGCTGCCCCGGAAGATGAACCGCAGGGGCGTGCCGGTGTCCATGGCCTCCTGGCTCTGGCCCTCCTCGCTCACGGGCACCACGATGACCACGTCCCGCCCGCAGGCGCTCACGTGGATATGTACCGCGCTGCCCATCATCTCCGATACGTCCACCTGGGCGGGGACGGCGTTGTCCGCCTCCGTGAGGAAGATGTGCTCGGGGCGGACGCCCAGGATCACCTCCTGGCTCTGCACATCGCCGGCCAGCAGACGGGCCCGCTTCTCCTCCGACAGCTCCACCCGTGCCCCCTCCAGCTCCACGAAGTAGCGCTCCCCCTCCCGGACCAGCCGGGCCGCAAAGGTGTTCATCTGGGGGGAGCCAATGAAGCCGGCCACAAAGAGGTTGGCGGGGTGGCGAAAGACCTCCTGGGGCGTGCCCACCTGCTGGACAAAGCCCTCCTTCATAATGACGATGCGGTCCCCCAGGGTCATGGCCTCGGTCTGGTCGTGGGTGACGTAGATAAAGGTGGTGTTGATGCGCTGGCGGAGCTTGATGATCTCGGAGCGCATCTGGTTGCGCAGCTTGGCGTCCAGGTTGCTCAGGGGCTCGTCCATGAGGAACACCTGGGGCTCCCGGACGATGGCCCGGCCGATGGCCACCCGTTGGCGCTGGCCGCCGGAGAGGGCCTTGGGCTTACGCTTGAGGAGCTCGGTGATGTCCAGAATCTCCGCTGCCTCCCGCACCTTCTGGTCGATGACCCGCTTGGGAAATTTCCGCAGCTTCAGCCCGTAGGCGATGTTGTCGTAGACCGTCATATGGGGGTAGAGGGCGTAGTTCTGGAACACCATGGCGATGTCCCGGTCCTTGGGGGGGACGGTGTTGACCTTCCGGCCGGCGATGTAGATTTCCCCCTCGCTGATCTCCTCCAGCCCCGCCACCATCCGCAGGGTGGTGGATTTTCCGCAGCCGGAGGGGCCCACCAGCACGATAAATTCCTTATCCGCAATCTCCAGATTGAAAGACTGCACCGCGACCACCGTGTTGTCGTATATTTTCTTGACATTTCGCAAGCTCAGATCTGCCATAGCTCAGTCCTCCTCTCCCTGTTCCCGCACCGGCTCTTCGGCCTGCTGTTTCTTATATTTCTGCTCCAGCCGCTCCTCCCGGCGCTTCTCCACCGCCGCTTCCACAGTGGCGGGGACCTTCACCTTGGCGAAGCGGTAGGCCCGGCGCGTCTCACGGATGGCAAAAACCAGGGCGGACAGCAGGGGATACAGGGCAAGCATGACCGCCAGAATGAGCAGCAGGGCGGCGTAGTCCTCCGTCAGACGGGCGGCGTTCTCCCAATAGGGGTAGATGACGCCGTTTAGGCGCATGGAGCGCAGGCCGAAGGACTTGGCCACCTCCAGCAGGTGGGAGAGGCTGTAACGGCTGGAGTTTTCCACCACGTCGCCCTCCCCTACGGGGAAGTTATCGGTGACGATGCCCTTGGCGTAGCCCGAGATGGGGTCGGGCATGACCAGCTCGTAACAGGTGATGGCGGCGTCCTCGTCCAGGCTGCTGAGGGCGGAGTAGGAGAGGAATATGCCGCCGTCGCCGGTGTAGGCCTTCCGGGTGGCGAAGTCGGTCTCCCGGGCGATCACGCCGGCCACCACGAAGGGCTTCTGATTGATGTAGACCGTCATCCCCGCCAGGTCCGTGCTGCCGTAGAGCCGCCAGGCCATCTCCTCGTCCAGCACCACCAGGTCGTCCATCAGGTCGTCAGAGCGGATGTAGGACCCGCTGAGCAGGGGCAGGGGGTGGAAGTAGAAGAAATCCCCACCCACGCCCACCGCCTTGACGGTGACATTGCCGCCGCTCTCGCCGGTGACGGTGACGCTGGATGTGCCGCTGTAGGCGTCGATGTAGAGGCTGCCGTTCTCCGGGGCCTCCAGGGACTGCTCCACCAGCTTGGTGTCCAGGGTCTGGCGGAAGGAGCGGATGTCGTCCTCCGTCTTCCCGCCGTCCACGGGCAGAAAGCAGGCGGTCTGGGCGAAGCGAGTCTCGCCGCCGCCCTGGAAACGCCTGGCGGCAGTGAGGGACTGCAGCGTCCCTCCCACGGCCCGCAGGCCCAGGGCGCAGGCCAGGGAGGCCAGCACCAGCACGATGTTCACAATCAGCAGGAACCACTGCTTGAAGCCAAAGCCCCTCAGGGTGGTCCGCAGCCATGTTACCGGATGGGGCTTCATCATGGGTTCTCCACCATCCTCACCTGGGTGCCGGCGGACAGGGGCTTGCTGGAGGTGGTGATGACGTAGTCGTTGGCCGCCAGGCCGGAGACGGCGGCGTTGGTGTCATCCTCCGCCAGGACCTGCACCTCCACGCGGGTGGCGGTATAGCGGTTGCCCAGGGGGGTGCTGCGGCTGGTGATGACCAGCACGAAGTGGCCGTTGGTGTCCTCCCGCAGGGCGCTCTTGGGCACAATGGTGTCAAAGTTGGCGCTGCGCTGGCCGATGGACAGGCTGATGCTGGTGCCCGCGTCGATCTCTCCGGTGATGCGGAAGACCAGCAGCTTCTTCTGGCCGGGGCTGGTGGGGTCCGGGGCAATCTGCTCCAGGGTGGCGGTGATGTCGCTGCCCCAGTAGTAGTTGGTCACGTCGGCGGTATCCCCCACCTTGACCTGCTTGGCCTGCTCGCTGGTGACGGAAATTTTGATGGTATAGCCCCGGTCCACCACGTCGATGACCGCCATCGCCTCGTTGGGGGTGTTCTCTTTGCCGGCGGTGACGTTGACGGCGCTGACGACGCCGGAGACCCTGGCCTTGACCTCCGTGTCCACGGAGTCCTTCCGGTACTTCTCCACCAGCTCGCGCTGCTTCTCAATGGCCTGGGCCAGGGTCTGAAGCTCCAGATTGTCCAGCTGCTTGTCGATGTCCTTGCCCGAGAGCTTGTCGGAGAGGGCCCGCTGCTTCTCCTCCACGGTCTTTACGGCGGCCTTGTAGGCCTCCTGCCTGGCCGTGAGAGTCTCCACGGTCTTCTTCAGGGTCTCCACCGCCGCCTTCTGCTGGCGCTGGGAGGCCTCGTAGACCTTGATCTGATCCTTGAGCTGGGTGCTGGCGGTGGAGAGGGAGTCCAGCAGCTGCCGGGCGTCCCGCAGCTGCCGCTCGGCGGTGGCCAGGGAGGATTCCGCCTTGTCCAGGTTGTTCTGGTAGGTGCGCCGCTGGTCGGAGATGGAGCCGGAGGCGGTGCTGAGATCCTTTCTGGCGCGCTCCAGGGCGGTCTCCTTGGCGGCGACGTCCTCCTGGTCAGCCAGAAGCGTGGTGTAGGCTTTTTCGTATGCGGACATGCTGGGTGCCGGCGTATCATCGTCTGCCGGAGGAGCATATAAATTCTGGTTGGTCAGGTATGCGTCGATATATTTTTGCTCTTTTTCAGAGAAGGCGTGGGGCGTAGAGTGAACTTCGCTGAGATTAGGGGCGTCAGTGCCTTTGTTTACTGCCTCGATTAGCTCGTTTATGGTAGATTTATACGCCAGCCAATCGCTTTCCCAGGTGGTCTGCGCCTTGCTGAACGCTCTCTGCGCGTCCTGGACCGCCCGGTCCTTGTCCACATCCCCGGTGGTGTCCAGCTCGTCAAGCTTCTGCTCCCAGCTCTCCACCTCGCCGGTCAGGGTCTTGATCTCGCTTTCCAGCTCCTGAACCTTGGCCTTGGCCTCCTGGTACTCCTCGCTCTCGCCGGCCGCGGCATTGAGCTCCTCCAGGATGAGGTCGATCTGGCTGAGCTGGGTCTCGGCGGCGGCCAGATCGCCCTTGGCGTAGGACACCTCGGCATCCGTGACCAGGTTGGCGTCCCGCTCCGCAATGGCCCGCTCCAGATCCTCGCGGTCGTTTTTCAGGCCCAGGTCCTCTGTGGCGTACTCCTTGGAGAAGGTCAGCAGCTGCTTCTGATAGGCCAGCTGGGCGGCATCCAGGGCGTCCTGTGCCTCCTTGAGCTCCGTGCTCTCAATGTCGCCCAGCACGAACAGGAGGTCGCCCTCCTCCACCTTGTCCCCCACCTTCACGCACACGGAGCGAATCTCGCGGGTCTGGTTGAGGACCACCTCGTAGTTCTCGTTGGCGGCCACCGTGCCGCTGCCCCGGATCTTGGCGTTGATGGTGCCGGAGGTCACCAGCTGGGTGGCCACCTCGGGCAGGGAGTGGTTCATAATGGTCTGAGAGAAGAAGGTCAGCACCAGCAGCACCGCCAGGAAGATGATGGCGATGGTCTTGATGAGCTCCCTCTTCTTGGATTTTTCTTTCACTTCCATTGGCTTGTCACCCTTTCACTTGGATTCACAGGATTACCCCTTCACGGACCCCTGATGGGCGATGCCCTCCACCAGGTAATCCTCCCCGTGGAGGAACAGCAGCAGAGAGGGAACCATGTAGATGGTGGCGATGGCGAAGGCCAGCCCAACTTCGCTGGAGTTGATGGTGGACAGGTACACGCTCAGAGGCTGCTTCTCCGCGTCCGGCAGCAGAATGATGGGCTGCTCCACCATGTTCCAGTAGTCGATGAACACCAGAATGGCGATGGAGTACAGGGCGCTGCGGCACTGGGGCAGGCAGATGTCCTTGAAAATCTGCCACTCGCTGGACCCGTCCAGCTTGGCCGCCTCGATGAGGGAGCCGGGGATGCGCCGCATGGACTTGGTCAGCAGGAACACCGAGAACGGCGCGAAGGCGCCGGGGAAAATGATGGACCAGCGGGTGCCCAGCAGCCCCAGCCAGTCGCTGACCAGATAGTTGGGCACCAGGGTGACCTGGGTGGGCATCAGCATCAGGATCACATAGAAGAAAAACAGGAACGCACGCACTTTCCCCCGCCAGCGGGTGAAGCCGTAGGCGGTGATGGAGGCCACCGCCAGCTGTAGCAGCACCACCGGCACCGTCAAAATCACCGAGTTCCAGAATTTCAGCAGGTAGTCGGGGCTCTTGATGAGGGTGGTGATGTACTGGCTGAGGCTGACCTTGTCGGGGATGAACTTCAGGTTCACCGTCTCGGATATATAGGTCTTCCCGTCGCTGCCGGAGACGTTGGCGAACACCTTGCCGTAGTTGGCGCTGATCTCGCTCTGGGTCATAAAGGAGTTGGTGATGGTCAGCACCGTGGGCATCAGAAAGGCCAGGGCGAAGCCCGCCGCCAGCAGCGTCAGGGCGAAGCGGCCGAAATAGCGGTTCTTTTTCATCCCTCCACATCCTTTCCGAAGATGTCCTCCACCTTGAACAGCAGCGCGATGAGCGCCACCATCACCAGGGCCATCAGCACCGCCGCCGAGGCCATCTTCTGGTAGTCGAAGTTCTCAAAGGTGTTGTTCATAAAGTGCTGCATCATATACAGCCCCTCGTAGGGGTACTTCCCCACCAGCAGATAGATCTCCCGGAAGACCTTGAAGGAGTTGATGATGGAGAGGATGGCCACGAACAGCACCGTGGGGGAGAGGTAGCGCAGCTTGATGTTGAAAAACTTATGGGCGGCGCTGGCCCCCTCCACGTCCGCCACCTCCAGAAGCTCCTTGGGGATGTTGTTGAGGGCCGCCATGAAGAGGATCATGTTGTACCCCAGGTTCTTCCACAGAAACAGCACCACGATCACCAGCAGGCAGTAGGGGCCGTTGAGCCAGTCGATGGGATCCACGCCGAAGCCCGCTAAAATCACGTTCAGGGTCCCGCGGTAGTGGAACACCACCTGCCAGATGAGCACCACGGAGGCCACGGGGACCATCATGGGGCTGAGAAAGAAGGTGCGGAACAGGCTCTTGGAGGGGATGCGGCACTCCAGCATCAGCGCCAGTGCCAGGCTCAGCACGACAGCAAGAGGCACCGCTATGGCGGAAAACATAGCGGTGTTCTTGGCGGCGGTCCGGAAGGAGGAGTTCTGCAGAACCGCCTTGAAGTTGTCCAGAAACACAAATTCCGGGTTCATGGGGCTGCGGATGACGGAGTAGTACACCACCACCAGGAAGGGCACGATAAAAAACACCGCCACCCCCAGCACGCTGGGCCCCAGGAAGCCCAGGGAGTGCATGGTATCCCGGAGCTTGTCGTTGCTCCGGTCCCATGCCTCCCTGGCGGTCCGCCTTGGGGGCGGGCTCCCGGCTTTTTTTTCTTTGGTTTTACCGATTTTCATTGACATAGAGGTTCACACGGCTCTGAATCTGGGCCACGGTGTCGTCCAGGGAGCGGTCTCCGCTGAAGTAGCCGCCGGCGGCGTCGTTGACGATGTCGTAGATGCTGGTGTCATAGGTGTAGAGGGAATCCACGGCGTTGTAGAGCTCCATCACCTGGTCGTACTCCTCCTGAGAGGTGGCCTGGATGTCGATGTTGAGGCTGCCCCAGCCCCAGCCGCCCTTGGACTCCTGGATGGGGTTGCCGTTGGGGTCCAGCACGTTGTTGCCCTCGCTGTCCTTGACATACTCCGCCTTCATGCACTCCTGGGCGACCTTCTCAAAGTCCGTCTTGTTGGTGGGGAAGTTGTAGCGCGAGGACCGGTACCCGTCCTCCGTATCCGTGACCTTGGGCAGCAGCAGCTCCCGCATGAAGGTCCAGGCGCCCTCCTTGTCCTTGCAGCTGCTGGACATGGCTATGCCGGAGTTGATGACGAAGCTGCTGCCGCAGCTGCCGTCCTCCATGGGGTAGCCTTTGAAGGTGATGTACCGGCCCGGGATCAGCCGGCTGCTGTCCATGCCATAATCTAGGCCCGCGCTGCCGCCGCCGGGGCCCACCACCACGCTGTAGGCGCCGTCGGAGCCGTAGCTGTACTCCATGGAGAAGGTGCTCAGGGCCTCGCTGCCGCCGAACATGGCTTCGTACATCTGCATATCCTCGAAGCTGGAGAGGTTGTAGGTCATCAGCATCTGCCGGCCGTTGGGGATGAGGGTGTAAGCATCCTCCTGGTCCTCCCAGTCCACGCTCTCCCAGTCGTACTCAAGGGGGAAGCTGTTGCAGAACTCCAGGGCCTTGCGGAAGGCATCGCTGTCAAAGCTGCAGACGCCGGTGCTCCAGTCCACATAGGCGTCCAGGTTCAGGGCCAGGATGGAGCGGAGCATGCCGCTTTTGGTGTCCCCCTCGCCGAAGATGGTACACCCCTCGGGCATGGTGGCCAGGGCCGCCTGGAGCTCGTCCAGGGTCCAGCCCAGCTCGTCGCCCACCACCTTGCGGGAGCCGACGACGGTGTTGATGGAGAAGGAGTCGAAGACCTGGTAGAGCTTGCCGTCCTGCTCGGCGGCGTTGAACACCCGCTCCATGAGGCCCGCCCGGCCGCCGATGTCCGTATCGTTCTCAATGTAGGGCCACAGATCCTCCAGCAGGCCCTTGGCCCCGTACTGGGAGAGGGGGAGGCCGGAGGTGTCCAGCATGTCGGGCACGTTGCCTGCCACGATCTCCGTATTGAGCCGGGTGAGGCCGGCGGAGGCGTCCTCGGCGGTGGCGAACTCGGAGTAGTCCTTCACCTCGATGCGGTAGAGGCTGTTGGTCTTGTTGAAGTCGATGATGGAGTTGCGCATGTTGTAGTTTAGCCCCATGGTGGCGTAGGTCAGGGTGGTCTTCTCCGGCAGGGAGGCCCGGTCCGTGGCGGTCAGCACCGCCAGCTCATAGCTGAAGCTGCCGCTCTGGTAGCTGTTGGTCATGACCACCACCCGGCCGTCCTCCAAAAAGCTGAAGAAGGAGATGTCGTTGACGTTGATGTTGGCGTCCAGCCAGCTGAGGAGGCGTTCGCCCTCGCCGGTCTCCTCCCGGAAGCCGTACAGGGCGTCCCCGTTCTGGTAGTAGAAGAGGAAGTCCCCGCCGCCGGGGTAGATTTGGTAGGCGTTCTGGGGCAGTATGTACTCGTCCCCCCAGCCCTTGGCCTCCTTGTCGATTTTTACGGTCTTGTAGCCGTAGGTCTCGGTGGCCGGGTCGCTGTAGGAGATGCGCACGCCCACGCTGCCGTCGTTGAGCAGCGTCAGCGCATCGCCCCACAGCTGCTCATCCTCCAGAACGAACTTCACGTTCAGGGAGGGATCCAGCACCGCTATCTTGCCCTCCACGCTCACGTAGAGGTCCCCCTCCTTGTCGAAGAGGGTGGCGTAGATGTAGTCCGCCTCCAGCTTCTCCTTTAAGCCGCTGGTGTCCACGCGGGCGATTTCGTTGCCGGTGGAGTCCAGCTGGCGCTGGAGATTCACCTCGGTGCTGCCGGTGTGGTAGTCCCACTTGTTGCCGGTGGTCTCGTCGAAGTCCGCCGGCAGGTCGAAGGAGTAGGTGTATATCCGCTCCGACACCCACAGAGTGCCCTCCGCGCCGGGACGGAGGCCGTCGATGGAGACGTTGCCCTCGCTGCCCTCGGGCAGGGCGCTCATCTCGAAGTTCTCCAGCTCCTCCGCCGGGCCGCCCTCCAGGGGGATGCGGTAGATCACGTCCCGGTACTCATAGTTGGTGTAGGTCTCCCCGGTCTCGGGGTCCGTCACCTCGGTCTCCCTGCTGACGTCGCCCGCCAGATAGACGTTCTTCCCGTCGGAGCAGCCGCTGTTGATGTAGTCCAGCTCCATGTCGACGTCGATGAACTGGGGCACGTACACCGTGCTGCTGAGCTGGTCGGTATCCCCCTTTTTGTCGTCCTTTTCGCCGCCGCAGGCCGCCAGGCTCAGGGCGATCACCAGGGCCAGCAGCAGGGCGGTCAGCCTCTTTCCGCGTATGAATCTCATACGATCAACCTTCTTTCCTTATGTAATATCAGGATGCCGCCATTGTATGGGCCCCATGCATCATTTTTGCATCTGCTTCCCATCACACTTGTTTTTTCAGGCCCCAATATGCCGGAATCTTCCTGCCGCTTACCGGTTCTCGTTGACGTAGAGGGTCACGCGGCTCTGGATCTGGGCGGCGGTGTCGTCCAGGGAGCGGTCCCCGGCGAAGTAGGCCCCGGCCATGTCGGCGACGATGTCGTAGATAGCCTCGTCGAAGTAGTAGACGGAATCTGTTGCGTTGTAGAGGGCCATGAAGCGGTCGTACTGCTCCTGGGTGACGGCCCCCTGCTCCAGCTGGAGATCGTCGGAGATCCACCAGGTCTCCTTGATCTCGATGGGCTGGCCGTTCTCGTCCAGCAGGGGCTGGCCGTTTTCGTCCTGCTCGTACTGGACGGTCATGGCTTCCTCGACCATCTTGTCAAAGTCGGCCTTGTTGACGGGGAAGTTGCTCCAGTAGCGGGCGCTCTCCTCGTCCGTGCTCTGGGACAGAAGGCGGGTGCGCATAAAGGACCAGGCGCCCTCCTTGTCCTTGCAGGCGGCGGACATGGCGACGCCCCCGTTGGTGGTGAAGCCGCTGCCCACGCCGCCGTCCTCCCGGGGATAACCGATGAAGGCCGCGCCGCCCTGGCTCTTGAACAGGCCGTCGTTCTCCAGGAAGTCCCAGCGCAGCTGGCTGAAGTAGACGCTGGTGAGCATCTGCTTGCCGCTGATGATCCGGGTGTAGGGATCCTCCCACTCGTCCTGGCTGTTCTCCCAGTCGTACTCGGCGGGGAAGCTGTTGCAGAAGGCCAGCAGGGCCTTGAAGTCCTCGCTGTCGAAGCGGCACTGGCCGGTGGACCAGTCCACGAAGCTGTCCGCGTTCTGGGCCATGACGTTGCTGAGCATGTCGGTCTTGGTGTCGGTCTGGCCGAAGATGGCGCAGCCCTCGGGCATTTTCGCCAGGGCCTCCTGAAGGTCCGCCAGGGTCCAGCTCATCCGGTCGCCCACGATGTTCTTGGGGCCGGCCACGGTTCGGATGGCGAAGTTGGTGAAAATTTCATAGAGCTTGCCGTCCTGCTCGGCGGCGTTCAGCACATGCTCCATAACCCCGGCCCGGCCGCCGATGTCCGTATCGCCCTCGATGAAGGGCCACAGGTCCTCCAGAAGGCCCTTGGCGGCATACTGGCGCAGGGGGATGCTGGAGGTCTCCAGCATGTCGGGCACGTTGCCCGCCACGATCTCCGTGTTCAGCCGGGTCAGGCCGGCGGAGCTGTCCTCGGCGGTAGCGAACTCGGAGTAGTCCCGCACCTCGATGCGGTACTTGTCGCTGGTCTTGTTAAACTCGATAATCTGGCTGCGCACGTCGTAGCCCAGGTACATGGCGGCGTAGGTCAGGGTGGTCTTCTCCGGCAGCTCGGAGCGGTCGGTGGCGGTCATAATGGCCAGCTCCACTTTGGAATTGTCCGACTGCCACTCCCTGGTGACCACCACCACCCGGCCGTCGGGCAGGAAGGAGAAGAACTCCATGTTGCTGCGGTTGATGTCGGAGTCAATCCAGGAGAAAATTTTCTCCCCCTCTGCCGCCCCGGCCTTATAGCCGTAGATAGAGTCGCCGTTCTGGTAGTAGAAGAGATACTCCCCGCCGCCGGGATAGGCGTTGTAGGCGTTCTCGGGCAGGGTGTACTCCTCCCCCCAGTCCTGGGCCTCCGGGTCCACAGTCTTCATCGTCCAGGCGCCGGTCTCCTTCTCCTCATCGTAGATGTAGTTGAGGAGGCCCAGCCGGCCGTTGCTGAGCAGGGTCGGGGATCCCGCTATATCCTCGCCCTCCACGCTGAAGACCTTGTTGAGCTGGGGGTCCAGCATGATGATTTCCGTCTCCGTGACGGCGTAAAGATTGCCCGCGCGGTCAAAGAGGTTGGCGTAGACATACTCCACTCCCAGCTTCCCGGCCAGGTCGCTGATGTCCACCCGGCCAATCTCATTGCCGGAGGCGTCCAGCTGCCGGCGGATGATGGACTCCTCGTAGGTGTGGTAGTTCCACTTGTCGTCGGCCTCCGAGTCAAAGTTCTCCGGCAGGTCGAAGGTGTAGACGCCCACATGCTCCGTCAGCCAGATGGTCCCGTCGTCCGCGGCGGTGATGCTCTCCACCCCCACGTTTCCCTCCGCCCCCTCGGGGAGGGCGGTGGGCTGGTAGGCCTCCAGCTTGACGGGATCGCTCCCGTCCAGGGGGATGCGGTAGAGGGAGTAGATCTCGTCATAGTAGTACAGGATCTCCCCGGTGGCGGGGTCGGTCTCCTCCCGCTCCTGGCTCTTAGAGCCCATGAGGTAGACGGCGTCGCCGGTCGCGCAGCCGCCGGAGATATACTCCACGTCCAGGTTGAAGTCCAGAAACTCCGGCACGTACACCTTGCCGGTGAGCTGCTCGGTCCCGTTGTCCTTGTCCTTGCCGCAGGCCGCCAGACCCAGGGTCAGGGTCAGGGCCAGCAACAGGGCCGCTCCTCTTTTCATCATCCGGTTCATATGGTTCCTCCTTGTTCACATATCGCCGGCGGGACCCGGTCCGCCGGCTGTCTCTCTGAAAACATAGACGCAGGCGGCGTGCGGGATGTTCCGTCTGCTTCCTGTATTTAACTTTACAAACCGATGTATCCTCTTTGCATCTTTGAAAAAACAATCCGGTAACAATTCCGGAACAGATAGAAACAACCGACGGAGCGGACCGGAGCATACCCAGGCACAAAAAGTCCCCCAGGTTCTTTTCAAACCGGGGGGCGCGTGCTATACTATATGATACTATACCATATCAGATCCGCAGATCCGCGAAAAGGAGGCCGCGCCTATGCTTCTCTCCCGGCTGCTCTGCGTCCGTCCCGGCGTCACGGCCCTGACGGGCGGCGGCGGCAAGACCGCCGCCATGTACCGTCTGGCCCGGGAGCTGCGCCGGGAGGGGACGGTGATCTGCACCACCACCACCCGCATCCTCCCCCCGGACCACCTGCCGGTGGCGGACAGCGGGGCAGAGCTGGCGGCGGCGCTGGCGCGGCTGGGGTGCGTCTGCGCCGGGGCTCCGGCGGAGGAGGGAAAGCTGGGCGCGCCGGGCCTGCCCGTGGCGGCGCTGGCGGCGCTGGCGGACTATGTGCTGGTGGAGGCGGATGGTTCCAGGGGCCTGCCTGTCAAGGCCCACCTGGCCCACGAGCCGGCGGTCCCGCCGGAGGCGGGGCTGACGGTGGTGCTGGCGGGGGCCTCCGGCTTTGGCCGGCCTGTCCGGGAGGCGGTCCACCGCCCGGAACGGTTCTGCGCCCTCACCGGTGCGGCGGCGGAGGAGCCGGTGACGGCGGAGAACCTGGCCCGGCTGCTGGAAGCGGAGGGGATCGGGGATATGGTGTTCATCAACCAGGCGGAGAGCGCCGGGGCGATGGAGGCGGCCCGCCGTCTGGCGGGACTGGCATCCCGGCCCGTCTTCGCCGGATCGCTGTGGGGAGGTATCTGGACATGCTTGTCGTAATACGCGGAGGCGGGGACCTGGCCACGGGCACGGCCCTGCGGCTGTACCGGGCGGGGATGGCGGTGGTGGTCTGCGAGACCGCCGTGCCCACTTCCATCCGGCGCACGGTCTGCTTCTCAGAGGCGGTGCGCCTGGGGGAGACCGAGGTGGAGGGGGTGACGGCCCGTCTGGCGGCGCTGGCGGACCTGCCGGATCTGCTGGAGCGTGGAATTGTCCCTGTGCTGGCGGACCCGGAGGGGGCGTGCATCCCCGCGCTGGCCCCGGACGCGGTGGTGGACGCCATCATCGCCAAGCGGAATCTGGGCACCCGCATGGACATGGCCCCGGTGGTGGTGGCGGCGGGTCCCGGCTTCACCGCCGGGGTGGACTGCCACGCGGTGGTGGAGACCATGCGGGGCCACTATCTGGGCCGGGTGATCTACGATGGCGCGGCCCTGCCGAACACCGACGTTCCCGGCCTCATCGGCGGCTACGCCGGGGAGCGGGTGCTCCGCGCCCCGGCGGACGGCGTCTTCCGGGGCGTGAAGCGCATCGGCGACCATGTGAGGGCCGGGGAGGCGGCTGGCTATGTGGACGGCGCGCCCATGGTCTGCACCATCGACGGGGTTCTCCGGGGCCTGCTGGCCGACGGGGTGCCGGTGCGGCGGGGGATGAAGAGCGGCGACGTGGACCCCCGGTGCGCGCCGGAGCACTGCCTGTGCGCCTCTGACAAGGCGCTGGCGGTGGGCGGCGGGGTGCTGGAGGCGATTCTGCGCCTGAGCGGGGCGCTGAGGAGGCCGCATTAGACCAGTATGTCCGGCGGGCGCCGGCGGCGCTCAGCTCAGCCGCTGGAGCTCGCCGGGGTAGAGGTTCCGGGCGTTTTTCAGGTCGGGGAAGCTGCGCAGCTGGGAGTAGGAGACGGAGAAACGGACGGTGTCGCCCACGTGCAGGTCCTCGTACATCCCGCTCCGGAAGAAGATCCAGTGGGTTTCCCCCGGCACCGGCGGGTCCTCCAGCTGGACCAGGCCGCCGAGTTTGTAGCAGCGGTAGTCGTAGGGCACGGAGCGGACGGCCTCCACCCGGCCCTGGTAGTACCCGTCGGCGTCCTTGGGAATGAGCCGGGTCCTCTGGCGGCTGATCTGCTCCAGGTATTTGTCCAGCTGGCGGCTGAGGGCCGCCGTCTGGCCCACCGCCGCGATGCCCGCTGTGGACAGCTCGTCGTACAGGCGCAGCAGGTCGCCCCGCTCCTCCCGCTTGAGGGCCTGGAGCCCCTGGAGGGGCGTGCCCGCCAGGCTGGCATAGTCCAGGGGGGACACCAGCAGGGGCAGGATCTTGCCCTTCTGGAGCCACGCGGCCCCCATCTCCGCCAGGCAGAACTTGCTTTTGAAGTAGTTGGGGGTCAGGAAGCAGAGGACCTGCTGGCAGTCGCACAGGGTGCTCCGAATGCGCTCCACGAAGGGTTCCCCGGTGGGCAGGGCGCTGCCGGAGGAGGTCCAGAAGATGTCCTTGGCGGCGATGCCCATACCCAGCTGGAGGAACTCAACAAAGGGCTGTAGATCTTCCAGGTCCTGGGTGCTGTGACTGATAAACAGACGGTTCATACAGTTGTCTCCTCTCTATCATATATATTTTCCAACAGCTTTCGCTTTTGTTCCCGATAAGCCTGTTGCAGCCGCTCCGCCTCCGCCCGGTGGCGGAGGGTGAGGTCCTTGAGAATCCCTCCCCGCTGCTCCATCAGCGCCGGATCCCCGTCGGGGACGGTCAGCCCCTCCAGGGCGGCCACCCCCAGCACCCGGATGGTGGTGCCGGTCTGGATGAGGCTGAGGGCGGCCAGCCCCGCCTCGGAGCGCAGGTACTCGTACAGCAGGTAGGGGTGGTAGCGGCGGGGATTGGACCGCAGGATGGTCAGGTTCCCGCTGATGTAGGCGTGAGGGGGGTGGGGGGGCACGATGACCATCCGCAGGGCGGTCCCCTTTGAGGTGAGGATGATGTCGTCCTCCTGGATCCGGTAGCGCCGCTCCCAGGTGTCGGTACCGTACTCGATCCGCTCCGCCGTCTCGTAGCAGATCTGATCGTCCAGAATGTCCCGCACATTCAGCAGGCAGCAGGGGCCTTGGCCCCGCGGGTGGTCCGGCCTCAGCTGGAGGCCCCGCGTCACGGAGGCCACCTCCTTCAGTTGGACCCGCCGCCCGGCGGGGGCCTCCTGGGTGAGGTAGAGGGCCGGGTTGAGGGAGCCCTCTTTGGGCAGGGCGGTCTGAGAGGAGAGGCTCGGGGAGGGGAGGCCGTCAAACAGCCGGCAGACCTCGCGGATGTCCTCCTGGGTCAGGGACTGGCGTTTGCCGCAGACGGCGCCGCCCGGTATGTCCGCGAAGAGGACCTCCTGGGGCGGGTTTC
Organism: uncultured Oscillospiraceae bacterium; assembly: GCA_910577915.1. GTDB lineage: Bacteria > Bacillota > Clostridia > Oscillospirales > Oscillospiraceae > Pelethomonas. The sequence continues at coordinate 10,080 of CAJTOM010000037.1, read as the reverse complement.
TGCGCTTCTCACACACCAGCAGAGCTGTGGGCAGGCTGTGGCTGGGGCAGAGGCCGGCGGGCAGGGTGATGACCGCCCGGATCAGGCGCTGCTCCAGCAGCTTCTGGCGCAGCTCCGCCTCGTTTTTCCGCACAAGGGCCCCGCTGGTGACCACGAAGAAGGCCTGCTCCCCCTCCTGCATCTGGTCCAACACGGCATAGATGACGGCCCAGTCGAAGTACAGGCGGCGGCTCGTCTGGAACGGGAGGTCGTCCTCCTGGAGGTACAGGGTGTGGCTGCCCACCAGGGGCAGGTCCGCCACGTAGACCGCCTTTTTCGGCGCGTCGGCGGGCTGACGCCAGTCGGCGGCGTCGCCCCCCTGGACGAAGAAATCCCGTACCCCGCACAGGAACAGCAGCATCCTGGACAGGGTGCACAGGTAGGGGTCCCGCTCCCAGCCCCGGTAGGAGACGTCCGGCGAGGCCCCCAGGGCGTCCCACACCTGGAGCCCCAGCAGGGAGGTGCCGCTGCACAGGTCGTTGACCCGGGCTGCCGGCCGCCGGGCGGCCAGCGCGGCGATCAGCTGGCGCAGGGCGGGGGGCGTGGAGTAGATCCCGCCGGAGGCGCTCCCGAAGAAATACAGCTCGTCCACCTGCTGGCGCAGCCACTCCGGCGTGGCGCACCTGCTGTGGATCAGGTACTCCCGCAGATTCTCCATCTCCCAGGCCAGGTCCTGATTCTCCTGGAGACGGTCCCAGGGGGTGGCGGCGCTGAGAGCGAAGGCGGCGTCTTTAATCTCGTAGTGGGGGATCGACCGGCAGAGCGCGGGCAGCAGCTCCCCCATGTGCCAGGAGGGGCTGATGGGGATCCCGAGCTTCTGGCTGGCGGCCTGGGCGCAGGCCGCATAGAGCAGCAGTCTCCGCTTGTCCTCTGTAGGTATGCGAATACCTTTGGTGGAAAGAAATCTGCTCAATTGCAGGGACATCGATCTCACCTCCTTGTCCCCATCTTACAGGATGCGCCAGGATTTGTCAATAGTAATTTTCATACCTAAACCAGAGAGGCGGCGTGTGTCTGCGCTTCGATACAAAAATGGGAGGCGGGACGCATGGGAGCATCTGCTCCATGCGTCCCGCCTGCAGTAATGCGGAGGGGGTTATTTGCTCAGTTTCACCGGCTTGCGGGGCTGGTTCTTCTGCCGGGCGTTGGTGCGGCCCTCCTCCTGAATCTCGCCGGCAGCAATGAGGGACCGCTTCGTCAGAGCCGGGCCCACCAGCTCGTAGACCAGAACGGAGAACAGCACCACGCTGCGCACAATCTCCCCGTCGGAGAGCTGCTGGGCGGTCAGGGCCATGCCCAGGGCCACGCCGGCCTGTGGCAGCAGGGTAACGCCCAGGTGCTGTTTGATCTTGTTGTCACAGCTGGTCAGGGCGCAGCTCCAGTAGGCGCCAACGTACTTGCCCAGGGAGCGGGACAGGATATACACCGCGCCGATGAGCAGCACCAGCGGGTTGGAGAGCACCTTCAAATTCAGCTCCGCGCCGGACAGCACAAAAAACAGCACAAAGACCGGAGCGGTCCAGCTGTCCACGCGGCCCATCAGTTCCTCGGAAAAGTCGCAGATGTTGCAGAACACCGTGCCCGTCATCATGCACACCAGCAGAAGACTGAAGCCGCAGTGGATGCCGCCCACCTCAAATTCTGCCATGGACAGTCCCACCGTCAGCAGGACAAAGCCGATGGAGATGGACAGGCGCTTGCTGCGGGAGTAGAAGTACTTCTCCACCCGGAACAGCAGCCAGCCCGCCAGCGCCCCCAGCCCCAGGCTCAGCACGATCTCCACCAGGGGCTCCACCAGAACAGTGGTCAGGCTGATGGCGCCGCTCTCCAGGGCGGCGGCCACGCCGAAGGAGGCGGAGAAAAGCACCAGGCCCACCGCGTCGTCGATGGCCACCACCAGCAGCAGCAGCCGGGTCAGAGGGCCGTCCGCTTTGTACTGGCGCACCACCATGAGGGTGGCCGCCGGCGCGGTGGCGGCGGCAATAGCGCCCAGGGTGATGGCGGAGGGGATGGAGATGACGGTGGGGTTAATGAAGTGCAGAACAACCAGGGCGAGGTCCACCAGAATGGCCGTGATCACCGCCTGAAGAATGCCGACGGTGATGGCCTGGCGGCCCATGTGCCGGAGCTGCTCCAAACGGAACTCATTGCCGATGGTGAAGGCGATGAAGCCCAGGGCCACCTGGGAAATTATGTTCAGAGACTCCACCTCTGCGGCGGAGCTGAAGCCCAGGCTGAACAGCTGCAGCGCGCCGATGCAGTAGGGCCCCAGCAGCAGGCCGGCAATCAGATAGGCGGTTACGGCGGGCAGGTTCAGCTTTTTGGCCAGACGGCTCAGCAGCAGCCCGCCCACCAGGGACAGGGACAGTTGGATCAGGATTTCCATAGCGACACCTCGTTTGCTTCTTAATCAAATCGAACAGAGTGTAATATAGCATTTTTCACCCAAAACTGCAAGGTTCTTTTGGGGAAAACATTGACAAAAATGGTGCTGTACCGGCGGGTCTTCTGGGTACAACTTTCCCCCTTTGTGGGAAACTATGAGGGGAGTTCCGGGAAAATGTTGGCTTTCCGGGCCTGCCCGCGGTGGCTTTTGCGATTTCCCCCTTTACATTTCCCCCGGTTGTATGGCATAATAGAGCATTGAACAGATCAGACATCATAAACTGGAGGGTTCCCCATGCCGATTATTGAATACGATACCTATAAGCAGAAGCTCATTGCCCTGGGCCCCCGGCTGGAAAAGCTGGCGGCGGCTCTGGATCTGGAGGGGGCCCGCCGGGAGGTGGAGGAGCTGGAGGAGAAAACCGGCGACCCCAATTTCTGGAACGACGTGGCCGCCTCCCAGAAGGTGCTCCAGCGCACCAAGCAGCTCAAGGGCAAGCTGGAAAACCACGCGAAGCTGACAGGCCAGTGGGAGGACCTCACCACCCTGGTGGAGATGGCCGCCGAGGAGGAGGACGAGAGCCTCCTGCCCGAGATCACCGAGGGCTACGGCCAGCTGGAGTCCGCCCTGGAGGAGGCCAGCCTGGCCACCCTGCTCACCGGGGAGTATGACGCCAACAACGCCATTCTCACCCTCCACGCCGGCGCCGGCGGCACCGAGGCCCAGGACTGGTGCCAGATGCTCTTCCGCATGTATACCCGCTGGGGCGAACGGCACAACTTCACCGTCAAGACCCTGGACTACGAGGACGGGGACGAGGCGGGCATCAAGTCCGCCGCCATCTCCATCGAGGGGGAGAACGCCTACGGCTTCCTCAAGAGCGAGAACGGCGTCCACCGGCTGGTGCGCATCTCCCCCTTCGACGCCAACGCCCGCCGCCAGACCTCCTTCGCCGCCGTGGAGGTGATGCCGGAGATCGACGACGACAACAGCGTGGAGATCCGGCAGGAGGACATCGAGATGCAGGTCTACAGGGCCTCCGGAGCCGGCGGACAGCACGTGAACAAGACCTCCTCCGCCGTGCGCCTCATCCACCGGCCCACCGGCGTGGTGGTCTCCTCCCAGCAGGAGCGCAGCCAGGTCCAGAACCGGGAGAACTGCATGAAGATGCTCCGCTCCAAGCTCATGGAGATGAAGGCCCAGCAGCACGCGGAGAAGATCAGCGACATCAAGGGCGTGCAGATGAAGATCGAGTGGGGGAGCCAGATCCGCTCCTACGTCTTCATGCCCTACACCCTGGCCAAGGACACCCGCACCGGGTTTGAGAACGGCAACATCAACGCGGTGATGGACGGGGACTTGGACGGCTTTATCAACGCCTATCTCACTGCCAGCGCCACGGGGGAGCTGAAAAAGTAGCGAGGGATCATACCAAAACGGAGGAGGCCGCCCGGCTGGGGCGGCCTCCTCCGTTTTGCTTTATCAGGCGGGTTCTCCGGTCCGTCAGCGGAAATACCTGGCGGCGCTGCGGAAGAGGCCCATATCGTAGTTTCCGGGCACGTTGCGGTAGAGCCGGGGGCCCACCCGCTCGCTGTGGCCCATCTTGCCCAGCACCCGGCCATCGGGGGAGGTGATGCCCTCAATGGCCCACAGGGCCCCGTTGGGGTTGAATGCCGTGTCCATACTGGTCCTGCCCTCTAGGTCCACGTACTGGGTGGCAATCTGGCCCCTGTCCGCCAGCTGCCGCAGGACGGACTCCGGGGCGATGAACCGGCCTTCGCCGTGGGAGATGGGCACGCTGTAGACCGCGCCGGGGGCGGCCTCCAGCAGCCAGGGGGACAGGCCGGAGCACACCCGGGTCCGCACGATGGAGGACTGGTGCCGCCCGATGGTGTTGTAGGTCAGGGTGGGGCAGGTCTCGTCCGTGTCTCGAATTTCCCCGAAGGGGACCAGCCCCAGCTTCACCAGGGCCTGGAAGCCGTTGCACACGCCCAGCATCAGGCCGTCACGGTTTTGCAGCAGGTCGTGGATGGCGTCCGTCAGCCTGGGATTGCGGAGAAAGGAGACGATGAATTTCGCGGAGCCGTCGGGCTCGTCTCCGCCGGAGAAGCCGCCGGGGAGGAAGACGATCTGGGCCTTCTGGATGGCCTGCTCCAGCTCCAGGGAGGACTGGGCCAGGGCGTCGGCCGTCAGGTTGCGGATCACCACCGTCTCCGCCTCCAGCCCCGCGCGGAGGCAGGCCCGCTGGCTGTCATACTCGCAGTTGGTGCCGGGGAAGACGGGGATGACCACCCGGGGGCGGGCGATGCCTTTGCTCCGGACGGCAGGCGCACTTCCGGTCCATGTGATGGGCGCCGCCGTGCCGCTCTCGGTGGTGCGGGTAGGGTAGACGCCCTCCAGAACGGACTCACTGAGCGATAACAATTCGTCGATTGGGACAGAATCAAAACAGATCGTAATCACCGGCGCGGCGGTGGTCTCGCCGATGCGCCGGGCGCAGGGCAGGTCCACCTCCTCCGTCAGCTCCGCCACGATTGCCGCGCCGCAGGCGCCGTACCAGCTGACATGGCCGTGCTCGCTCCGGAAGCCAATGCGGTTGCCGAAGGACATGTTCATCACCGCGTCGGCCAGACCATTTTCCGCCGCCCAGGCGGCCTGGACCCGTCCGGCCCGGGCCAGGGCGTGGAAGGACTCCCAGGCGGCCCGCTGGCTCTCCGCACGGTCGCTTTCGGGGGCGAAGACGTAGACGGGGCGGCCCGCCTCCTTGAACTCCGGCGTGATGATCTCGCCGGCCAGGATGGGCGCGATGGCGAAGGAGATCACGGTGGGGGGGACGTCCAGGTCCAGGAAGGACCCGCTCATAGAGTCCTTGCCGCCAATGGCCGCCGCGCCGAAATCCAGCTGGGCGTCCAGGGCTCCCAGCAGGGCCTGGAAGGGCTTGCCCCAGCGGGACCGGTCGGCGCGCAGCTTCTCAAAGAACTCCTGGAGGGTGAGATAGGCCCTTTTGTAGTCTGCCCCGGCGGCCACCAGCTTGGCCAGGGAGGTCCTTACCGCGTCGTAGGCCCCCCAGTAGGGCGTGGCGGAGGCGTGCTCCGGGTCACAGCCGTAGGCCATGACGCTGGCCTGGTCCGTCTCCTGGCCCGGCAGAACCGGCAGCAGGGCGGCCATGGACTGGGCGGGGGTGCGCTGGGTTTTGCCGCCGAAGGGCATGGTGATGCTGCCCGCTCCGATGGTGCTGTCAAAGCGCTCCACCAGCCCCCGGCGGGAGGCGTACCGCAGGCCGGAGGCCAGCTCCCGCAGGGAGGCGGGCTGCCGGGCCCCGCCTCCGGCAAAGGGGGGCACCGTTACCGCCGCCTGCTTCACCGCGCCGTTGGTGTCCAGGAAGGCCCGGCTCAAATCGGCGATGCTCTCCCCCCGCCACTTCATCACCATCCGGGGACGCTCGGTGACCACCGCCACCCGGTAGGCCTCCAGATTCTCCGCCCCGGCGGCGGCGATGAGGGCCGCCTCGTCCTGGGGGGACACCACCACCGCCATGCGCTCCTGGCTCTCGGAGATAGCCAGCTCCGTGCCGTCCAGGCCGTCGTACTTCTTGCGCACCGCGTCCAGGTCGATCTCCAGGCCGCCGGCCAGCTCGCCGATGGCGACGGATACGCCCCCCGCGCCGAAGTCGTTGCAGCGCTTGATTATCCCGGTGACCTTCGGGTCACGAAACAGCCGCTGGAGCTTGCGCTCCTCGGGGGCGTTGCCCTTTTGGACCTCGCTGGCCATGGTGGCGAGGGACTTCTTGTTGTGGCTCTTGGAGGAGCCGGTGGCCCCGCCGATGCCGTCCCGGCCCGTGCGGCCGCCCAGGAGGATCACCACGTCGCCGGGGGCGGGCCGCTCCCGGCGGACGTTGGCCGCCGGAGCCGCACCGACCACCGCGCCGCACTCCAGGTGCTTGGCGATGTAGCCGGGGTGGTAGAGCTCTGCTACATGGCCGGTGGCCAGGCCGATCTGGTTGCCGTAAGAGCTGTACCCCGCCGCCGCCGTGGCGGCCAGCTTCCGCTGGGGCAGCTTGCCGGGGAGGGTGTCGGCGAAGGAGGCCCGGGGGTCGCCGCAGCCGGTGACGCGCATGGCCTGGTGGACGTAGGCCCGGCCCGACAGGGGGTCCCGGATGCAGCCGCCGATGCAGGTGGCCGCGCCGCCGAAGGGCTCAATCTCCGTGGGGTGGTTGTGGGTTTCGTTTTTGAACATGAGCAGCCAGTCCTGCTCCTGCCCGTCCACCAGGGCGGGGACGTGGATGGAGCAGGCGTTGATCTCCTCGCTCTCGTCCAGCTCGGGGAGCAGGCCCCGCTTTTTCAGCACCTTTGTGCCGATGGTGGCGATGTCCATGAGGGTCTGGGGCCGGGCGGCGGCCTTCTCCCTGCCGTAGACTTCCTCACGGGCGGCCAGGTAGCGGCCGTAGGCCGCCTTCACCGCCGGGTCCTGGATGTCGATCTCCCGCAGATGGGTGGAGAAGGTGGTGTGGCGGCAGTGGTCGGACCAGTAGGTATCCACCACCCGGACCTCGGTGATGGTGGGGTCCCGGTGTTCGGTGTCCCGGAAGTAGGCCTGGAGGAACGCGAGGTCGTCCAGGTCCATGGCCAGGCCCAGCTTCTCCAGCAGGGCGGCCAGGCCCGCCCCGTCCAGGGCGGTGAAGCCCGCCAGGGTCTCCACCATGGGGGGCGTGTCGTGGGAGCGGGTCAGGGTGGCGGGCTTGTCCATAGAGGCCTCCCGGCTCTCAACGGGGTTGATGAGGTAGCTCTTGATTCTCGCCAGCTCCTCCCCGGTCAGCCGGCCCTCCAGCATGTACACCTTGGCGTGGCGGACCAGGGGGCGCTCCACCCCGGCCATGAGCTGCACGCACTGGGCGCAGGAGTCAGCGCGCTGGTCAAACTGGCCCGGCAGGGCCTCCACCGCCAGCAGGCTGTGACAGGTCCGGGGCTCGGGGAAACGCTCGTCCCACACCACGTCCGCCTGGGGCTCGGAGAATACGATGTGCTTGGCCCTCTCATAGACGGCGGGCTCGATCCCCTCCACGTCGTAGCGGTTGAGGATGCGCACGCCCTCCAGATGCTCGATGCCCAGAAAGCCCCGCAGGTCCGCCAGCAGGTTTCCCGCCTCCGGGCTGAGGCCCTCCCGCTTTTCCACAAAGATACGGTATACCATATGTCTATTCTTCCTCCATGATCTCTCCATGAATGCGCACCCTGCCGCCGCAGCAGCGGCTGTCCGTGGCGGTGCACCTTACATGCGGCACTGCAGAGCCTCCAGCGCCCGCCGGCCGATGTCCCGGCGGCAGTAGGCGTTGTCAAAGCGGATCCGGTCCGCCAGGGCGTAGGCCCTCTCGATGGCGGCGGGCAGGTTCTCCGCCACGGCGGTTGCCCCCAGAACCCGGCCGCCGCTGGTGACCAGCTGGCCGTCCTTTAGGGCGGCCCCGGCGATGTAGATACGCTCGTGGGCGGCCGTCTCCGGCAGGGTGATGGGGAAGCCCTTGCCGTAGGCCTGCGGGTAGCCCTCGGAGGCCAGGATGACGCAGCAGGCGGATTTTTCGCTGAATCTGACCTCCGTCCCGGTCAGCCGGCCCTCCCTCACCGCCAGCATGATCTCCAGCAGGCTGCTCTCCAGAAGGGGAAGCACCACCTGGGTCTCCGGGTCGCCGAAGCGGCAGTTGTACTCGATGACCTTGGGGCCGTCGGGGGTCAGCATGAGGCCGAAGTACAGGCAGCCCTTGAAGGGCCGGCCCTCGGCCTTCATGGCCCGGATGGTGGGCAGGAAGATCTGCTCCATGCACGCTGCGGCAATCTCGGGCGTGTAGCAGGGGTTGGGAGCCACGGCGCCCATGCCGCCGGTGTTGAGGCCCTTGTCTCCGTCCAGGGCCCGCTTGTGGTCCATGGAGGACACCATGGGCACGATGGTCTCCCCGTCGGTAAAGGACAGCACGGACACCTCGGGGCCGGTGAGAAAGGACTCGACGACCACCGTAGCGCCGCTCTCGCCGAAGAGGCGTCCCTCCATCATGGAGCGCACCGCCTCGCGGGCAGCGTCCCGGGTCTCGCAGATGAGCACGCCTTTGCCCAGGGCCAGGCCGTCGGCCTTCACCACCGCGGGCAGGGGGCAGGCATCCACGTAGGCCAGGGCCTGCGCCATGTCGGTGAAGGTCTCGTAGGCGGCGGTGGGGATGCCGTATCGTTTCATCAGGTCCTTGGCGAAGGCCTTGCTGCCCTCAATGACGGCGGCGTTTTTGCGGGGGCCGAAGCAGGGGAAGCCCTCCGCCTCCATCGCGTCCACCATGCCCAGCACCAGGGGGTCATCGGGGGCCACGACCACGAAGTCGGCGGCGCACCGCTTCGCCGCCTCAACGGCGGCGGGAATGTCCGTGGCGCTGCCGCCCAGGCAGACCGCGTCGGCGGCGATGCCGCCGCTGCCGGGGAGAGCGTAGATATGGGTAACGCGGGGGTCCTCCTTGAGCTTCTGGATGATTGCATGTTCGCGGCCTCCGCCGCCAACCACAAGGATGTTCATGTATCATACCTCCGGTTTGGTAGGGTTGGGAGTCGATCTGGACCGAAAGAGGGACCGTCATTGGGCTGGCGCTCAATGACCGGTCCCTGCAGCCGCCGGAGGCGGCCTCAATGATGAAACAGCCGCATGCCGGTAAAAGCCATGACCATGTCGTAGTCGTTGCACTTGGCGATGACCAGGTCGTCCCGGATGGAGCCGCCGGGCTCGGCGATGTAGCGGACGCCGGAGCGGCGAGCCCGCTCGATGTTGTCCGCGAAGGGGAAGAAGGCGTCGCTGCCCAGGGCCACCCCCTTGCGGTTGTCCAGCCAGGCGCGGGCCTCCTGGGCCGTCAGGGGGGAGGGCTGGACGGTGAAATAGCGCTGCCAGACGCCCTCGGCGCACACGTCCTCCTCGTTGCCGTTGATGTAGCTGTCGATGGTGTTGTCCCGCTCCGGCCGGCCCAGCTGGGGCAGGAAGGGCAGGGAGAGGACCTTGGGGTGCTGGCGCAGGTGCCAGGTGTCCGCCTTGCCCCCCGCCAGACGGGTGCAGTGGATGCGGCTCTGCTGCCCCGCGCCCACGCCGATGGCCTGGCCGTCCACCGCGTAGCAGACGGAGTTGGACTGAGTGTATTTGAGGGTGATGAGGGCCACGATCAGATCCCGCCGGGCCTCCTCGGGAAGGTCGGTATTGGCGGTGACCACGTTCTCCAGGAGGTGGGCGCCGATCTTGCACTCGTTGCGGCCCTGCTGGAAGGTGACCCCGAACACGTCCTTGGTCTCCTGGGGGGCGGGGACGTAGGCGGGATCGATCTGAACGATATTGTAATTCCCCTTGCGCTTGGTCTTCAAGATGGCCAGGGCCTCGCCGGTGTAGCCGGGGGCGATGACGCCGTCGGAGACCTCGCGGGCGATGAGCCTGGCGGTGGTCTCGTCGCACACGTCGCTGAGGGCCGCCCAGTCCCCGAAGGAGCACAGCCGGTCGGTGCCCCGGGCGCGGGCGTAGGCGCAGGCCAGGGGGCTCTGGTCCAGCGCGGGCACGTCGTCCACGAAGCAGGCCTGCTTGAGGGCCTTGTTCAGGGGCAGGCCCACGGCGGCGGAGGTGGGGGAGACGTGCTTGAAGGAGGAGGCGGC
>CAJTOM010000036.1 GCA_910577915.1 uncultured Oscillospiraceae bacterium | reverse complement strand
TGAGCTTTTCGGCGTAGCCCTTCACCTCGGCGGCGGCGCCGGGGGCGGCCACGGTGACGGCGGACACCACGCCGGTCTCCGCCACGGTGACCACGGCGCCGGCGGCGTTCTCGGCCACCACAACGGCGGCGCTCTGGCCGGCCACTGCCGCCGCAGCGCCGGGAGCGGCCACGGTGACGGTGGTCACGGCGGCCTTCTCCTCCACCACGACCAGGGCCTTCTCGGCCAGCAGCAGGACGCTGCCCAGGCTGGCCTCGCCGGAGACGCTGACCTCCGCGCCGGAGGCGTCGGGTACCACGATGACGCCCGCCGCCAGCTTCGCGCCGTCCACCGTCACCTTGATGCCGGGGGCGGCCACCACCACCATGACGTCGGTGTCCTCGGTGATGACGGTGTCCTCGGTGAGCACCAGGGCGTCTGCGGGGATGGAGGCGTCCTGGGGCAGGAGATCGTCCGCCGCCAGGGCGGTGGCGGACATGGAGAACATCATGCTCAGCGCCATCGCCACGGGGAGGAGTCTTTTCAGCAGCTTCTTCATGTAAAAACGCTCCTTCATGTTAATTTTAGGGAAATTCGCAGAACCGCAGCGGGGAAACTGAGCGGCCGCACGCGGAGTCAGGTTCACTCCTTTCTCAAAATTACCGCCGCCCGGCTGCGGCTGAGCAGCCGATGGTTGCTTCCCGGTCTGCCGGGAAGCGCCAGATGGTCGCGCTATGGGCGTATAGAGCTTCTTTGACTCAACTATAGCATAGATTTTTCCCGTCCGCAAGGCAGTTTCAGAGAAATTTTGCCGGATATGCGGTATGTTTTGCCTCTTTTGCCCCGTCCGGCGCGGGAGGGGGAAGGATTTTTATCTGGGAGGGCGCAGATCTCCCTTGACATACCTAGATATTCTATGTATACTATACCTAGAATATCTAGGTATGAGAGGAGGACCCGCCATGGCGAAGAAGGAGCCCGGCAGCGCCGCCATGCTGGTGCTGGCCCTGCTGAAGAGCCGGGAGATGTACGGCTACGAGATCATTGAGGAGCTGGCACGGCGGTCGAACAACGTCTTCCAGTACAAGGAGGGGACCCTGTATCCCCTGCTCCACACCCTGGAGAGGGAGCGGCTGGTCACCGCCAGGGAGGCGGCGGCCCCCAGCGGCCGGATGCGGCGCTACTACGCCATCACCCGGAGGGGCCTGAGGGAGCTGGAGGAGCGGCGGGCGGAGTGGAGCGCCTACTCCGCGGCGGTGACGGCCATTCTGGCCGGTGCTTGAGGAGGCGTGGTATGAGCACATACGAATGGCTGCGCCAGGCCACAGCAAAAATCCGCTTCTCTCCGGACCGGGAGGCGGTCCGGCGGGAGCTGGCGGCCCACCTGGAGGAGCGGGTGGAGGCGGAAAAGGCGAGGGGCCTGCCCCAGAGGGAGGCGGAGGCCGCCGCAGCGGCGGCCATGGGGGACCCGGACGTGCTGGCGGAGGAGCTGGGACGCATCCACAGCCCCTGGTGGGGGTATCTCTGGCGGGCCAGCCGGGCGGCGCTGGCGCTGATTGCGCTGTGCACCGTCTGGGTGGCGGGACATGACCTGCTGGATTGTGTCAACGGCTGGTCCCGGCCGGAGCTGCCGGGGCGGGAGAGCGTCTACGCCGACGACTATGGGATCGAGAAGTCCGTTCTGGACAGGTGGCGGCCCAGGGGGGCCAAAAAGCTGGGCGGCTACCGCTTCACGGTCCCCATGGCCTGGGTGGAGCAGTGGGAGGTGGCGTATGAGGACGAGGAGGGGACGGAGGTGCGCGAGGCCTTCTGCGGGCTGACCGTCTGCCTGCGGGCGGACACCTGGCGGTTCTGGGAGCCCTGCTCGCCCAGCCAGTACATGATTCTGGACAACACCGCCGCCGACAGCCAGGGGAACCGGTACGTGTATGACGGCCAGAGGACGGACTGCCGGAGCTTCTTCTGCCGGACCTGGAGCCAGCCCTTTACCACCTGGTACATGGTGTACCTGTACCTGCCGGGGCCGGAGGAGCCGCCGGAGTGGGTGGACATCCCCGTGGGCTGCGGGGGCGATGCCATCCGCGTCGACCTGCGGGGGGAGGTGGTGTGGTGATGGCCCGGAAGCACCGCCTGCGGGCACTGAGAAACGGGCTGCTGTGCGTGCTGCTGCTGGCGTTTCTTTGGCAGGTGAAGGGCTGTCCCCTGCCCACCGCCGAGATGGAGTTCCACCGCAGGGAGCGGCAGCATCTGGCGGATGAGTCGGAGATCGTGCTGCGCTGCGAGAGCGAGGCGGAGGGCTGGCTGGGGGAGCCGGCGATGCTGGTGGGGGTGGCGGCCCGCACAGTCCACACCGCCTCCCGCACCCACCGCTTCAACGTCTGGCCCAAGAATCCCGACGGGCCCACCCTGGTGGTGCTGCCCTCGGAGCTCGCGCTCAGGCCCGTCCTGGTGGTGGGGCTGGCGGCGGTGGAGCCCCCCGAACAGGCGGAGACCGCCCGCCTCACCCTGACCCTGCCCCTGGAGGCCGCCTACGGTGAGGAGGATGTGCGCCACGTCCTGACCGGGCGGCGGGAGGGGGAGGCCTTCCTCTTCCGTCTCCAGCCCCAATACGACGACGCGACCTCCCGGGGCCGGGCGGAGTTCGCGGAGGTGATGAGCCTGACCCACCGGACCGCCGGCGGTCTGCCCCCCTATGAGCTGGCGTTCTTTGACAGCGGCGGCGGGCATATCGCCTCCTATACAAACTGAGCCGTATGAAACGGGCCCGGACGCGCTCAAGCGCGTCCGGGCCCGTCTGTCTTATGATTCCTCCGCCTCCCCCTGCGCCTCCGGGCGGGCCCAGAGGTAGACCGCCTGAGCGGCGTTTTTGGGCACCACCTCCAGAAGCTCCTCCAGGGACGCCTCCCGGATGGCCCGGAGGCTCTTGAAGTGCTTGAGCAGGGCCGTCCGCCGGGCGGGGCCCACGCCGGGAATCTCGTCCAGGGTGGAGCCCCGCACGCTCCTGCCGTGGCTCTGGCGGTTGTAGGTGATGGCGAAGCGGTGGGTCTCCTCCTGGATGCGGCCGATGAGGGAGAACACCGCCTGGTGGGCCTTGATGCCGATCTCCCGGCCCTCGGGGGTGATGAGGGCCCGGGTGCGGTGGCGGTCGTCCTTGACCATGCCGAAGAGGGGGATGGCCAGGCCGAAGCGCTCGGTGACCCGCCGGGCCACCCTGGCGTGCTGCTGACCGCCGTCGATGAGCAGCACGTCCGGCAGGGGCATGAACTTCTTGTCCTGCTCCATGAAATGGGTCAGCCGGCGGGTGAGGACCTCCTCCATGGACCGGTAGTCGTCGGGGCGGCCCTCCAGCTCCTTGATGCGGAAGCGGCGGTACTGGTCCTTGGCGGGCCGGGAGCCCTGAAAGACCACCATGGAGGCTACGATGTCGTCCCCGCCGGTGTTGGAGATGTCGTAGGACTCCAGCCGCCCCGGCGGCTCCGGGAGGCCCAGCAGCTTTCCCAGCAGCTCCAGGGTGCGGTCGCTGCGCTCCTGGCTGGTGGTCTGGCGCTCGGCCTCCTCCCGGGCGTTGGCGGCGGCCAGGGAGAGCACCTGGGCCCGGTCCCCCCGCTGGGGCACCCGGAGGACAACCCGGTGTCCCGCCTTCTCCGTGAGCAGCTGCTCAAGGACCTCCTGGTCCTCGATGGCGGCGGGGAGGAAGATCTCCCTGGGCAGGGCGGAGCGGGAGCCGTAGTACTGGAGGAGCAGGGCGGAGAGAATTTCTCCCTCGTCGTCCAGGCCGGAGGCGGCGAAGAGCTCTGCCTCCTTCCCGGTGAGCTGGCCCTCCTCGTAGTGGAGCACGGCGAAGCAGCTCTTGGCCTCCAGGTACAGACCCCATACGTCCGTGTCGGCGCAGACCCCGGCGATGACCTTCTGCCGCTTGCCCAGGACCTTGATGGCCTGGATGCGGTCCCGGAGGGCGGCGGCCTCCTCGAAGCGCAGGGCCTCGGCGGCGGCCTCCATCTCCTGTTCCAGCTGGGCGGTGACCAGGCGCACCTTGCCCTCCAGCAGCTGCACCGCCAGGTCCATGCGCCGGTCGTACTCCTCCTGGCTCATCTCCGCCCGGCAGAAGCCGTCGCACCGGCCCATGTGGTGGTTCAGGCAGGGGCGCTCCCTGCCGATGTCCCGAGGGAAGATTTTGTGGCAGGTGGGCAGGTGGAGGGCGGCGCGGATGGCGTCCAGGGCGGAGCGGGTCTCCAAACGGCCGCCGTAGGGGCCGAAGTAGCGGGCCCCGTCGTCGGCCACCCGGCTGACCAGGGAGAAGCGGCGGTAGGCCTCCCGGCTCAGGCGGACGAAGGGGTAGCCCTTGTCGTCCTTGAGCAGGATGTTGTAGCGGGGCATGTACTGCTTGATGAGGGCGTTCTCCAGCACCAGGGCCTCGAACTCGCTGCCCACGATGATGGTGTCGAAGGTGTCCACCAGGCTGACCATGGTCTGGGTCTTGAGGTTGTGGCCCCGGCCGGCCTGGAAGTACTGGCTGACCCGGTTTTTCAATTTTTTGGCCTTGCCCACGTAGATGACGGCGCCGTCCTTGTCGTGCATCAGGTACACGCCCGGCGCCAGGGGCAGGGAATTGGCTTTTTCCAGCAGCTGGTCCTTGGTCATGACGGTTCCTCCCGATCTCCTGATAAAGAAAAAGACTGCTTCGTCACCGAAACAGTCTTTCATCCGTCGTGCGTTTACTCGCCGAACTCTCCGGAGCGGACCAGGTCGGCCAGGGCCTCCACGGCCTCCTTCTCGTCAGAGCCGTCGGCAATCAGGGTGATGGTGGTGCCCTTGACAATGCCCAGGGACAGAACACCCAGCAGACTCTTGGCGTTGACCCGGCGTTCATCCTTTTCTACCCAAATGCCGCTCTTGAACTCGTTGGCCTTACGGATGAAATAGGTGGCGGGCCGTGCGTGCAGACCCACTTCGTTGTTGATGGTGACTTCCTGAGTATACATAGACCTATATCTCCTCTTCAATCAATCTGCGTATGGGCGCTCGTGGCGGGGGAATGTAAACTACATGTTAGCAAATTTCTGTTTTTCCGTCAATAGCACATTCTACAAAATTAACCGGTCAATCCGTCTTTCTCCACGCCATTTTGTGGGAAAGTAGACGAATGGCGGAGGGTAACTCCGGGATATTGACACAAATTTCACAGAATGGCGGAGCCCCCGCAACACTGAAGTATATGCGCCGGCGGGCCGTCTGTTTCCCGGAGGGGGACATTCTTCAACAAAACCGGGGGGAATTTGGAAAAATAGGGCTGGTCAAATAGAGAAAACCGGCGTATAATGGGGCCGTACACAGGCGGCCGTGAGGGCCCCATACCTCCAACGGGCCGCGCCCGGGAAACGCCGCCTGGCAAATGTACCAAAAAGCAACAGGAGGAAGCATACCCATGAGAAAACTGCACAAGCCGGCGGCGCTGCTGCTGGCGCTGGTCGTGGCCCTGGGCCTGACCGTGACCGCCCTGGCGGCGGAGGAGACCGGCTATACGGATGTGGCCGGAACCTGGGCCGAGGAGTACGTGAACCGGGTCGCGGACCTCATCGACGGCCGGACCGAGACCGCCTTCGCCCCCAACGAGAACATCACCCGCGCCGAGCTGGTGACGGCCCTGTACCGCCTGGCCGGCTCCCCGGCGCTCCCCGCCGGGGACCGGAACCCCTTCGCCGACGTGGCGGAGGACGCCCCCTGCCGGGACGCGGTGATCTGGGCCAGCGGCAAGGGTATTGTCAGCGGCCGGAGCGCCGATACCTTTGACCCCGACGGCAGCGCCGCCCGGCAGGAGATCGCCAAGATCCTCAATCTCTACGCCGCCCAGGCCGTGGGCCGGGAGACCCTGACAAACCGCGTGGACGTGATGAGCGCCTACCCCGACGCCGGCGATGTGTCCGCCTGGGCCGGGGCGTGCATGAACTGGGCTGTGGCCAGCGGCTTCATCACCGGCAGCGCCGGGAAGCTGGAGCCCAAGGGCACCGCCACCCGGGCCCAGATCGCCGCCATCCTCTGCCGCTATATGGACGACGCCTCCACCGGCGTGGCCTATGCGGACAACCCCCGCAACCAGGACGGCATCGGCGAGAACGAGCTGCTGGTGGTCAGCTTCGGCACCAGCTTCAACGACAACCGGGCGGTCACTGTCGGAGCCATTGAGGAGGCCATGGAGGAGGCCTTCCCGGACTACGCCGTGCGCCGCGGCTTTACCTCCAACATCATTATTGAGCACGTCTACCGCCGGGACGGCGTGGCCATCGACGACGTGGAGCAGGCCCTGGACCGGGCCAAGGCCAACGGCGTGAAGAACCTGCTGGTCCAGCCCACCCACCTGATGAATGGCTACGAGTACGGCGATCTGGTGGAGGAGCTGAAGAGCCGGGAGAGTGATTTTGAGAGCGTGAGGATCGGCGCGCCCCTGCTGACCAGCGACGGCGACTTCGCCAGGGTGGCCGAGGCCATGGTGAAGGCCGTGGACGCCTCCGACGGCAAGACCGCCGTGTGCTATATGGGCCACGGCACCGCCGCCGACGCCAACAGCATTTATGCCAGGATGCAGAAGGTCCTCACTGACGCGGGCCATGCCAACTATTTTGTGGGCACCGTAGAGGCCGCTCCCACCGCCGAGGACCTGGTCAAGCTGGTGAAGGAGGGGGGCTATGAGAAGGTTGTCCTCCGGCCCATGATGATCGTGGCCGGCGACCACGCCAACAACGACATGGCCGGCGGCGAGGCCGACTCCTGGAAGTCCGTCTTCACCGCCGCCGGGTTCCAGGTGGAATGCCAGCTCAACGGCCTGGGGGAGCTGGAGGAGATCCGGCAGCTGCTGGCGGCCCACGCCGGGGAGGCCAAGCCCCTGGGCGAGACGGGCATCGCCGTGCAGCCCAACCCGGAGAGCGCCAAGCCCGCCGGGGGGGATAAGGCCGAAGCCCCGAGCGCCGCCGGCGCCCTGGCGGACGGCGTCTACGCTGTCACCGTGGACTGCAAGGAGTCCATGTTCAAAATCGACAGCTGTACGCTGACGGTGAAGGACGGCAGGATGACCGCCGCGCTGACCCTGGGCAGCGCCAGCTTCGACAGGATGATGGCCGGAACCGCCGCCCAGGCCAATGTGGATGCCTCCGCCGCCGTAGAGGGCGCGGAGAGCGGCGGCAAGGTCACCTTCATCTTGGAGGTAGAGACCCTGGACCAGGAGCTCAGCTTCGCGGCCCACAGCGTGAAGAAGGACGCCTGGTATGACCGCCATCTGACGTTCCGGTCCGAAACCGCCGCCGCCCAGTAAGGCGGGGGCTGAGAGAGCGTTTCCAGCACAGCGGTATAGAGCCGGCGCGCCGGGGAGGGTCCGCCCTCCCCGGCCCTATTTTACCCGGTTCTCATGGGAAAAATCCGGCAAACCCCCGCGAAAATTGTGGTTGCATTCCCGTGGAGGCCGTGCTATACTGGCCCTAACCAAAAAGTACATAGTGCGAAGCAGCCGGTGCCGCCTGCCCCATGGGGCGGGGCGGATAATAGGGAAACAGGTGCGAGGCCTGTGCGATTCCGTCACTGTATGCAGCGAGCGCGCCCTCCACGCCGTGAGACGGCAGCCACTGGGGAGACCCGGGAAGGCGGGGGCCCGTGACGACCTGCGAGCCAGGAGACCTGCCGGAGATGCCGGGCGGCCACAGGCCGCACGGCGTCAGATCGTGCATGACCGCTCGACGCGGCCGCTGCGCGATCCATCTGCTCAGGTACGCGGGGGGCCATAGCGCGCCCCCAAAGTCACGGAGTCTTGATTTTGTACCATCCGCCCCTGGGGCGGCATGCGTCGTGGTCATCATCCGATGACCGCACTTTTTTTATCAAGGAGGATATTTTGATGAAACAGAGAACCCTTGCGCTGCTGGCGGTACTGGCGCTGGCCCTGGCCCTGCTGGCCGGGTGCGGCGCGCAGCAGGCGGACCCGCCGGCCCCGGCCCCCGCCCAGGAAGAAACGGACCCGCCGGCCGGCGATCCGGGCCCTCGTCCCGCAGAGCCCGCACCGGCCCAGCCCCCCGCCCAAAACGATGAGGCGCCCGACGGCGGGGCGGCCCCTGCCGCAGGGGAGGAGGTCCCTCCGGAGGAGCCCGCGCCCGAACCGCCGGAGCCCCCTGAGGACGTCCAGGCTCCCCCCGTGGAGCCGGACCCCGCGCCCGAGCCCGCGCCCGAACCGGAGCCCGAGGGTGAGAGCGTCATGGCGGGCGATACATATACAATTGCCGTCACGCTGGAGGGCGGCTCGGGCCGGGCCAGCGTGGAATCCCCCGCGAAGCTGCGCTATAGCGAGACCGGAGTGTGCTGGGCCACCATCGTCTGGAGCAGCCCCAACTTCGACTATATGAAGGTGGACGGCCAGCGCTACGATCCCATCAATACGGAGGGCAACTCCACCTTCGAAATCCCTGTCTCCGCCTTTGATACGCCCCTGGAGGTGATTGCCGATACCGTAGCCATGAGCGAGCCCCACGAGGTGGCGTATACGCTGACCTTCGTCTACGCGTCCATGGAGGACGCATGAGAGAGGAGACCGTGATGACATACCGGAAATTCTTCCGGGCCCTCCTGCTGGCGGCGCTGCTGCTATGCGCCTGCGGACAGCAGCAGCCCTCCCCGTCCGGCGAGCCGCCCTCCCAGGCCCCCTCCCGGAGCGGGCTGTCCTGGGACGATCTCGCCTGGAGCGGCTGCCTGCAGCTGGACTACGCCCAGATGTTCGCCGTGGACTACGGCCCGGAGAACTTCAAGCGGATCACCATCGATCAGGACACCTACCTTGTGGTTCCGGAGGGAGCGGAGGTCCCGGCGGATGTCCCCGACGGCGTGACGGTCCTGTGCCAGCCCATCCAAAACATCTACTTACAGGCCACCGCCGCCATGGACTGCTTCCGGCAGCTGGACGCCATGGACGCCGTCACCCTCTCCGGCACCCAGGCGGAGGGCTGGTACATCCCGGAGGCCCGCGCCGCCATGGAGGCGGGGCGCATGGTCTACGCCGGGAAGTACAGCGCCCCGGATTATGAGCTGATCAAGACGAGCGGCTGCGGCCTGGCCCTGGAGTCCACCATGATCTATCACAATCCGGAGGTCAAAGAGCAGCTGGAGCGGCTGGGCATCCCGGTGTTGGTGGAGCGCTCCAGCTACGAGAGCCACCCCCTGGGCCGCATGGAGTGGGTGAAGCTCTACGGCGCTCTTTTGAACCGGGAGCTGGAGGCGGAGACCTACTTCCGGCAGCAGCTGGAGCAGCTTGCCCCCATACTGGAGCAGGAGAACACCGGGAAGACGGTGGCCTTCTTCTACATCACCTCCAACGGCGCGGTGAGCGTGCGGAAGAGCGGGGACTACATCGCCAAGGCCATCGATCTGGCCGGGGGCGTATACGCCCTGCGCGGCCTGACGGACGAGGAGAACGCCCTGTCCACCATGAACATCCAGATGGAGACCTTCTACCAGGAGGCCAGGGAGGCGGACGTGCTCATCTACAACAGCGCCATCGACGCCAATCTGGAGACCATCGAGCAGCTGGTGGCCAAGGCCGCCCCCCTGGCGGACTTCAAGGCGGTGCAGAGCGGGGACGTGTGGTGCACCGGCAAGAGCATGTTCCAGGAATCCCAGTCCGTGGGGAGCCTCATTCTGGACATCCACGCCATCCTGACCGGGGAGGATGAGGGCGGGCTGGTCCACCTCCACCGGCTGGTATGAGGGGAGAGGCCGCTATGAAAAACACCGGGCGGTACGCCCTCTGCTTCCTTCTGCTGGCCGGGCTGGTGCTGGCCCTGCTGGTGTGGAACGTCAGCGCCGGCAGCGTGGACTTCGCGCCGGGGGAGATCCTGGCCGCCCTGCTGGCCGGGCCGGATACCGGCATCATCTGGGGCATCCGGCTGCCCCGCGTGCTGGCCGCGGCCATCCTGGGCGGGGCGCTGAGCGTGTCCGGCTTCCTGCTCCAGACCTTTTTCGCCAACCCCATCGCCGGGCCCTTCGTGCTGGGGATCTCCTCGGGGGCCAAGCTGACGGTGTCCCTGGTGATGGTGTTCCTGCTCAGCCGGGGGGTGGTGGTCGGGTCCATGGCCCTGATCGCCGCAGCCTTCGCCGGCTCCATGATCTCCATGGGGTTCATTCTCCTGCTCTCCCGCCGGGTGAAGCAGATGAGCATGCTGGTGGTCAGCGGCGTTATGATCGGCTATATCTGCTCCGCCGTCACCGACTTCGTGGTGACTTTCGCCGACGACTCCAACATCGTCAACCTCCACAACTGGTCTCTGGGCAGCTTCTCCGGCACCAGCTGGGAGAGCGTGGGGCTGATGGCCCTGGTGGTGGGGGCGGCCCTGCTCCTCACCTTCCTGCTGTCCAAGCCCATCGGGGCCTACCAGATGGGGGAGGTCTACGCCCGGAACATGGGGGTGAACATCCGGCGGTTTCGGGTGGAGCTGATTTTGCTCTCCAGCGTCCTCTCCGCCTGCGTCACAGCCTTCGCCGGGCCCATCTCCTTTGTGGGTATCGCCGCCCCCCACCTCATCAAGGCCCTGTTCCGCACGGCGAAGCCCCTGGTGGTGATCCCGGCCTGCTTTCTGGGGGGCGCGGCCTTCTGCCTGGGCTGTGACCTGATCGCCCGCACCGCCTTCGCCCCCAGGGACATGTCCATCAGCTCCGTCACCGCCGTGTTCGGCGCGCCCGTTGTGCTCTACCTCATGGCCTCCCGGCGGAGCGGGAGAGGGGGGCGGGACCAATGAGCGATGTGCGCCTGCGCACGGAGGACCTCTCCGTGGGCTACAACGGCAGGGAGCTGATTCGGGGCATCGCCCTATCCCTGCGTCCGGGGGAGATTATGACCCTCATCGGCCCCAACGGCGCGGGAAAATCCACCATTCTGAAGAGCGTTATCCGGCAGCTGGCGCTGGTACGGGGCACGGTCTGCCTGGACGGCCGGGACATGGCGGGGCTCAGGGAGGGGGACGTGGCCCGGCGCATGAGCGTGGTGATGACCAGCCACATCAGCCCGGAGCTGATGACCTGCTTCGACGTGGCGGCCACCGGCCGCTACCCCTATACCGGGCGGCTGGGCATTCTGACCAGGGAGGACCGGGAGAAGGTGGCGCAGTGTCTGGAGCTGGTCCACGCCGCCGAGCTGGCGGACCAGGACTTCTCCCGCATCAGCGACGGCCAGCGCCAGCGGGTGCTTCTGGCCAGGGCCCTGTGCCAGGAGCCGGAGGTGCTGGTGCTGGACGAGCCCACCAGCTTTCTGGACATCCGGCACAAGCTGGAGCTGCTGGCCATTCTCAAGGACATGGTGCGCCGGCGGCGGCTGGCGGTGCTTATGAGCCTCCACGAGCTGGACCTGGCCCAGAAGATCAGCGACCAGGTGGTCTGCGTTCATGGGGACAAAATCGAGCGGCAGGGGCCCCCGGAGGAGATCTTCACCCCGGACTACATGCGCCAGCTCTACGGCGGAGCGCGGGGCAGCTACAACGCTCTGTTCGGCTCCCTGGAGCTGGAGGCCGTGGCGGGCGCGCCGGAGGTGTTCGTCATCGGCGGCGGCGGGGCGGGCATTCCGGTCTACCGCCGGCTGCAGCGGCAGGGGATCCCCTTTGCCGCCGGAGTTTTGCAGGAGAACGACCTGGATTTCCCGGTAGCGTCGGCCCTGGCGGCGGAGGTGGTGGCGGAGAAGCGCTTCCAGCCCATCGGGGAGGCATCCCTCCGGCGGGCGGCGGCGGTGATGGCGGACTGCCGGCGGGTGCTGTGCCCCCTGACGGAGTTCGGGCCCTTCAACGAGGGAAACCGGCAGCTGCTCCGGCTGGCCGGGGAGGCCGGGACTCTGGAGGAGTGGCCGGCGGGGGAAAATTTCAAAAATCCCGCCGGTATCTCTTGAAATCTCCGGCGGAATGTGGTATGATACTGAACCTGTAGAGTGGAATTACGCGCTTATGCGCTTCCATGATGTTCTGGGAGGTATGTGACTATGACCCTGTTTGTGACGATTCTGCAGCTGCTGTGCGGCCTGGCGGTGATTCTGGCCGTGTTGTTCCAGTCCGGCAAGAGCGCCGGCCTGAGCGGCACCATCGGCGGCGTGGCCGACACCTTCATGGCCAAGGGCAAGGCGAAGACCTTCGACGCCAAGCTGGCCAAGGCCACCAAGTGGATCGGCGCCGTGTTTATCGTGCTGACCCTGGTGCTGAACGTGCTGCACTGATCGCTGAGAAGGATCCGAGGAGAGGCGCCCGCAGGAGCGGACGCCTCTCCTTGTGTTCTCCCCTGGAATTTCCGCCCTTTCTTTTTGGGCCGTTGTATGCTATAATCTTGCCAGATTCTACAGACAGGGAAAGGCGGAACCGCTATGGTCACCGGCGAACTGAAACGCAAAATTGACGCGCTCTGGGAGACCTTCTGGACCGGCGGGCTGACCAACCCGCTGACGGTCATCGAGCAGATCACCTACCTCATGTTCATTCACGATCTGGACAGCCTGGACGACACCAAGGCCAAGGAGGCGGTGATGCTGGATGTCCCCTATACCAGCATCTTCGGCGCGGACCGGCGGCAATATAAGTGGTCCGTGTTCCGGGATCTGCCTGCGGCGGAGATGTTCGACACCGTCCAGAAGGGGGTGTTCCCCTTCCTGAAGACTCTGGGCTCCAGCCCGGAGGGGGCCTACTCGAAGTACATGGACGACGCCATCTTTATGATCCCCACCCCCCAGAAGCTCAGCCAGATTGTGGACCAGATGGACGCCCTCTACGCCTCCGGCCTGGCGGCGCCGGACATCCGGGGGGATGTGTACGAGTATCTGCTCTCCAAGCTCTCCACAGCCGGAACCAACGGCCAGTTCCGCACGCCCCGGCACATTATCCGCATGATGGTGGAGCTCCTGGCCCCCGGTCCGGATGAGATCGTCTGCGACCCCGCCTGCGGCACCAGCGGCTTTCTGGTGGCGGTGGGGGAGTACCTGAAAGAGAAGTACCGGGAGGAGATCTTCTACGATCCCGCCCGGCTGGCCCACTACAACACCAGCATGTTCACCGGCTACGACATGGACCGGACCATGCTGCGCATCGGGGCCATGAACATGATGACCCACGGGGTGGAGGACCCCTCCATCCAGTACAGGGACAGCCTCAGCGACCAAAATGAGGACACGGACAAATACACCTTATTGCTATTATTGACCAGATTTGTAAAGCTAAGTGGCCAATCCAGTAAAGTCTTGATATACTAAAAGTATTAAAAACGGCGCTGATGCAGGAGTATTTTGAGGGGAAATTTCTGATGGATGAAGAGAAAAACAAAATTGTTGATGATGTTGCTGATATGTACCAATCACATCCACGACTAGTACCAAAGCGACGAGACAGAATATGTAATGATATTCAAGGATACGAGGATACGAGAAAATAAGCATTGCGTCTGAAATTTTTGATTTATATCGGCGCAGTTTAGTTTTCTCGGAGAGTGTGATCCTTGATACAAGTGGGTTTACACCATCACTTTTGAAACTTGCTGGAAATGGCGCGTTGTTGCATAATTTGATGGAATTGTCAGCAATGTAATTTGACAAAATAGCACAAGAAATTGTTTATTTTTTGTCAGATAATGGTTGACAAGGGCTGCTTTTGAGGTGACCTCCATGTCCAACTTCACCCCCTACCAAACCACCCAATTTGCATCCTTCGCCCCCGCCGCTCTGGCGGCGGAGCGGCTCTACGCCATCGATCCCGCCGTCTGCGCTCTGGGCTGCCGACGGGCGGAGGAGCCGGCGGCCCTCCGGCGGGAGCTGGCGGAGGGCATGGCGGCCCAGATCGCCGGGCTGAACCGGAGGGGCTTCGCTGTGCGCCTGCACCTGCGGGAGGTGGAGCGGTTCTCCAGTGCGGAGGCCTATGAGCGGCTGACATACGAGAACGTACTACAGCTGGAGGAGCTGGCTGCGCTGCTGCCTCCCGCTGCGGAGGACGCGGCGGCGGTGCAGTTTGATACGCTGCTGTACGGCATGGAGCTGGCGCTGCTGGCGGGGCGGAGCTATGCCGGGGCCCGGCGGGATCTCCTGCAGAAGGCCCGGGCCATAGCGGCGGTGGCCCACATCCCGGCCATCGAGCGGAAGCGGGCATTTCTCGACCGTCTGCTCCGCACGGACTACGTAGAGACTGCCGGCATTGGCCGGCTGGAGGAGATCCGCAGGGAGCTGCGGGATCTCATCAAGTACATCCCCCCGCGGGAGCGGGCCGTCTACACCGTCGACCTGACGGATGAGGTGGTGTCCTCCCAGTGGCGGGGCGCGGAGCTGGAGAGCGACGATCTGGCGGACTACAGGGAGCGGGTCAACTACTATATCCGCCAGCACCGGAACGAGGAGGTCATCCGCAAGCTCCACGCGAACGCCGGGGCGCGGTAGCCGGCGGTCCGCCCAGCCGTTCGTCACAATAGCCCGAGGGGGCGGTCATCCATTGATGGATGACCGCCCCCTCGTTCGGAGGCTGCGCCGCCTACCAGCGCAGCGCGCACTTGCCGGAAGCGCCCCGGAATTCCCAGCGTAAATAGTACCTGTTTTCTGTATACAAATTGATTCTGCCCGCAGGGGTCTGCCGGTTCAGCCGCAGTAACAGTTCCTTTTTTGCACCTAAAAGGGTGACCTCTGCATCCCCCTCTGACAGCTGCGCATCGAGGGTAAATTCATATGTTCCGCTTTCAGAAAACCTTCCCATATGCCTGACCCATCCGGTACAGGAGCCCAGGGTCACGCTGTCCGCGTCCCGGCCGGGGCGGAACACAAATATCATGGCGGCGATACTTTTAGTGACGGCAATACTTCGAAGAAATTGCCATATATTCATATCCCAGCCCCCAATCACACAGGCAAATTCCAATTTTCTGAGCCGATTATAGCACAGGAATCTGATCCGGTCAAGGGGCCGGGGCGCGCGCCCGTCTCACAAAAAAGAGCGATCAAATGGGATAGATTATGACGCCTGGGGAAACGTCAGCCGGATCTCCAGCGTATTGCCGCTGATCCGCGCGGACACCCGCCCGCCCATCCGCTCCATCAGCTCTCGCACAATGGAGAGCCCCAGGCCGGCCCCGCCCTTTGCCCGGGCGGGGCTGCTCTGGTAAAAGCGGTCAAACAGACGCTCCGGGTCCGGCCTGGAGCCGGGGAGCAGCTCGTTGGAAAAGCGGATCTCCCCCTCCCCGCCGAAGATCGCCAGCCCCCCGCCGCCGTGGCGCAGGGCGTTGGCGATCAGGTTCCGGTACACCCGGCCCAGGGCCTCCGGGTTGGCCCGGACCGCCATATCCTCCCGGTCAAAGCGCAGCTCCGGCTCCACCCCAGCCGCCTCCAGCTGGGGGTAAAACTCCGCCAGCGCCTCCCACAGGGGCGGCAGGGCCGCCATAGGCCCGCACTCCAGCGGCAGGGAGGCGTCCTGCATGCGGGTGTAGAGGAACAGCTCCTCTAAAAGCCCGTCCAGTTCCTCCAGCCGCTTGCAGACAATGCCCAGGTACTCCGCCTGCCGGTCCGGCTCCCCCTCCAGCAGCTGCAGGTAGCCCATAGCCCCGGCCAGCGGGCTACGGATGTCGTGGGAGATGCAGGCCATGGTGTATTTCAGCTCCTGCTCCCGCCTTGATGTCTCCAGACGAAGCTGCCGCCCCTCCTCCAGCCGCCGGTTCACCGCACGGCACAGCCGCCGGGGGGCCTCGCCGGACATACGCACCGTCAGGCACAGATTGCTCTCCGCCGGAGTTTCCTCCAGCGTCCGGGCCATCTCCAGCAGCTGGACGCGGTAGGACCACAGGCGTAGCACTGCGATTCCAAGGGCCGCGAGGGTCAGAATCAGGGCGGGCAGCATAAAAATTCCTCCTTAAATATCCCGCTTCTCCATGGCCAGCAGGCTCCCGGCTCCGTAAATGACCGCCCAGGCGACGGTGCAGGTCAGGACCGTCCACACCTGGGTAATGCCGCTCTGCGGCGTATAGACGCCCTTTACCACGGAGGAGAGAAGATATTGCTCCAGGGGCGGCCAGCCCAGGAATTTGCCCAGCGTCCCCACCAGAACGGCGGTCAGCCCGCCCCCGGCCACCAGCGAGAGGATAATGCCCAGGGTGGCGCTCCGGGTCAGCAGAACCAGCGCCAGAGCCATCATGGCAAAGGCCCAGTGGGGCAGCCACATCCAGAAGAGATACCGCAAAATATCGGAAATGGCGTTGGGCGCAGGGCGCATCCCGTACAGATAGGGGGCCAGCAGAATCAGCACGCCTCCCAGAAGGGTAATGATGCCGCTGTAAACTCCGGCGGTCAGCGCCTTGGATAAGACATAGTCGGCCCGGCGGGGCTGGGCGCAGCAGATATTTTTGACAAATCCGCTGGAGAAGTCGTCCTTGACAAAAAGCGTGACGCCCATGCCAACCATCACCAGCAGAAAGCCGCCGCCCAAAGTCTCATAGGCCAGGTCAAGCTGGGTCATATTGCGGATTTCCTCCGACATCCTCTGATCGAGCTCGTCAAGCTCCGCGCCGGAAGCGCCCATCTCGTCCAGCGTCTCCGGGTCGGAGATAACGGCGGTCAGAAAAGATACCATCAAAATCAGCACCGCAGTTACCAGCAGGATGATGTGAAAGTTCCTGCTTTTGAACAGCCGCCGCAAATCCATACGCAGCAGATTAAAATGAAACATGATCCGCACCTCCCATACGCTCCAGAAAATACTCCTCCAGGTCCTGCCGGTGCAGGCCCATCTCCTCCACGGAAATACCCGCCTCAGCGAGAACCCGGCCCACCGCTTTTCCATCCACCATCTCGTGAATGCGGATCTCCCCCTCCGGCCGCATTTCCCAGCGGGTGAGATGGAGCGCCCGCTCCAGCAGGGCCGCCGCCTTCTGCGGCTGCTCCGCGCGCAGGTGCAGGTAGTCGGTGCACTTCTGCGCCAGCTCCCCGGCGGTGATCTGCTCCACCATCCGGCCCTGCTGGATGATGCCGTACCGGGTGGCGATCTTGCTCAGCTCACCCAGAATGTGGGAGCTGACCAGGATGGTCAGGCCCCGCTCCCGGTTCAGCCGCAGCAGGAGCTCCCGCATTTCCCGGATGCCCTCCGGGTCCAGGCCGTTGATAGGTTCGTCCAGCAGCAGCAGGTCCGGCCCGCCCAGCAGGGCCAGCCCCACCCCCAGCCGCTGCTTCATCCCCATGGAGTAGTGGCGCACCGGCTTTTTCTCCCCGGGCGCCAGGCCCACCGTCTCCAGGATCTCCTTCACCTGCCGCTCTGGGCTGTCCAGCCCCAGCAGCGCGGCGTACAGGCGCAGATTCTCCCGGCCGCTCAGGTCGGGGTAGAGCCCCGGCTGCTCGATGAGCGCGCCCACCCGGCGGCGTGCCACCGAGTCCCGGACCGGCTTGCCGAAGATCAGCGCTTCCCCCTGGGTGGGCCGGGCCAGCCCGCAGAGGAGTTTTAATGCAGTGGATTTGCCCGCGCCGTTCTGGCCGATGAAGCCGTAGATGTCCCCCTGCTCCACCCGCAGGTCCAGATGGTCTACCGCCCATTTATCCCTGTAGCGCTTGGACAGGCCCGTTGTCTGTATGACTGACATAGAAAAGCCTCCTTTGTTGTTTGCGGGCTCAGTCTAACAGGCAAGTGCCCAAACATCGCAAAGAAAAGGTAAAGAAAGTGCAAAGTTTACTCGGCCAGTTTGAACCCGATGCCCCACACGGTCTGGATGTAGCCGTCCGTGCCGCTGGGCCGCAGCTTGGCGCGGATATTGCTGATGTGGACGGTGATGGTCTTGTCCTCCACGGCGTATGCCTCCCGCCAGACCGCCTCGTAGATCTGCTGCTTGGTAAAGACCCGCTTGGGCCGGCCTGCCAGCAGCTCCACAATCTTAAACTCGTGGGCGGTGAGGCCCACCGGCTGGCCGGCGGCGGTCAGCGTCATCTCCTCCGTGTTCAGCACCCAGTCCCGGTAGCGCAGCAGCCCTCCCGCGGGCGCGGCGCTGGCATGGCGGAGCTGCACCAGTATCCGGGCCCACAGCTCCTCCAGCTGGTAGGGCTTGGTCAGGTAGTCGTCCGCCCCCAGGCCCAGCAGCTCCACCTTGTCGGAGAGGGCCGTCCTGGCGGAGAGCACGATGACCGGGGTCCGGCCGGCCCGGCGTATCTCCGCGATCAGCTCGCCGCCGGACAGCCCCGGGAGCATCAGGTCCACCAGCAGCAGATCCATGCCGCCCCCCTGCCAGAGCAGCCGGCCCTCGGTGCCGGAGAAGGCCTGGACGCACTCGCAGCCCTGCCGGCGCAGGTACTGAGCGGTGGAGTTGTTGATGTCGGTATCGTCTTCAATGATCAGAATGCGGGGCATAGGACAGCCTCCTTGGTCAGCAGTCTGGGGAATCCAGCTGTAAAATGATAGGGCTCCCGGCCGGCAAAAAGCGCCGCGCCGCAGGCCGGGATCACAGCTTGCGGCGCGGCGTTGGCTATTGTCTGCCTCCGTAGAACCTTGTCCCCACGCGCTCTCCCTCCGCGATCCGGTACAGATCCTCCGGCCTGGTTCCGTTGGTGATGATCATGTCGCAGCCGGCCTCCATGCACATCCCGGCGGCACGGAGCTTGGTGACCATGCCGCCGGTGCCCAAATCCGAGCCGGCGTCGCCGGCCAGGGCCAGCAGCTCGGGGGTGAGGGCGCGGACCTCGGGGATGAGGGCCGCCTGGGGGTCCCGCCGGGGGTCGGCGGTGTAGAGGCCCTCGATGTCGCTCATCAGGACCAGCAGGTCCGCCCGGGCGTTGACCGCCGCAATGGCACCCAGGGTGTCATTGTCGCCCACGGCGATCTCGGCGGTGGCCACGGTGTCGTTCTCGTTGATGACCGGCAGCACCCCCAGCTCCAGCAGCCGGAAGAGGGTGTTCTGGAAGTTCATGCACCGGTGCTGGTCCTCCACGTCCGCGCCGGTGAGCAGCACCTGGGCCACGGTGTGGTGGTACTCGGAGAACAGCTTGTCGTAGATGTACATCAGCTCGCACTGGCCCACGGCGGCCAGGGCCTGCTTGGTGGGGATGTCGGAGGGCTTGCGGGTCATGTTCAGCTTCCCCACGCCCATGGCGATGGCCCCCGAGGAGACCAGAATCAGCTCGTGGCCCGCGTTTTTCAGGTCGCTCATCACCTTGCACAGCAGCTCCACCCGCCGGATGTTCAGCTTCCCCGTGGCGTGGGTCAGGGTGGAGGTGCCCAGCTTGACGACAATTCTCATGGTGCTCGCTCCTCTCGCGTTTCATTACCGCCAGTATAGCACAGGCGGGGAGCAAGGGCAATCGACAATCCGAAGATTTTATGGTATACTGACGGCACATTTTCCGTTCTTTTGCGTCAGAGAGTACCAGAGAGGAGGAGGATTTCCATGGAGGACGTCCAGATCATCGATCTGTACTGGCGGCGGGACGAGGAGGCCATCCGGGCCACAGACGCCAAATACGGCTCCTTCTGCCACCGCCTGGCCATGAACATTCTGCACAGCTTCCAGGACAGCGAGGAGTGTGTCAGCGACACCTATGGCCGCTGCTGGGACACCATGCCGCCCCGGCGGCCGGGGAGCCTGCGGGCCTATCTGGGGACCATCATCCGCAACCTGTCCATCAGCCGCTACCGGGCCGCCCGGGCCCAGAAGCGGTTCGGCGGGGCGGAGGTGCTGCTCAGTGAGCTCCAGGACTGCGTCCCCGCGCCGGAGAACGTCCAGCGCACGGTGGAGGCCGCGGAGCTGGGCGGGCTCATCAGCGGCTGGCTGGAGGGGCTGGACCGGGAGGATCGGGCCCTGTTTCTCCGCCGGTACTGGAACGGGGACCCGGTAAAGGACCTGGCCGGGGAGCTGGGGGTGCGGCCCAACGCCCTGACCAAGCGGCTGCTGCGTCTGCGGGAGGGGCTGCGGGTCCACCTGGAGCGGGAGGGGGTGGCGGTGTGAGGGAGAAGGCGGAGATTTTCTTTGACGCCGTCACCTGCGTCCGAGAGGCGCTGGTGGAGGAGGCCCAGCGCCATGTCTTCCGGCGGCGGAGCCGCCGGCCGCAGTATCTGGCGCTGGCGGCCTGTGCGGCGCTGGCGGTCTGCCTGGGGCTGTTCAGCCTGCTGCCGGCGGGCGGAGGAGGGAACAAGGCCGCCGGCGGCAGCGGCGTGGACGGCAGCAATGCCGCTCCGCCTCCCGCGGCGGCGGACGAGGCCCCCCGGGACCCCCTGCCGGAGCAGTCCCTCTCCGGCGAGCCCTCGCCGGACGCGCCGGAGGCCGCTGTGCTCACCGCTCTGGTGCGGGAGGTCCGCGACACCTGGCTTCTGGTGGAGGCGCTGCCGGACGGGGAGCGCTTCGCTCCCGGCGAACTGCTGGAGGTGGACGCGTCGGGCGCGGCGGAGCTCCCGGCTCTGGAGTGCGGCGACAAGATTGCCGTCCGCTTCACCCGCGCCGTCCAGGAGCCCGGCGCGCCGGTGCGGATCGAGGGCGTGGAGGAGATCGCCCTGCTGGCGGGAGACGGGACGGAATAAAGCAGCGCCCCTGGGACTTGCGTCCCAGGGGCGTTGCAGGCGGTCAGTCCTTCAGGAGGTAGTTCCTGACCAAAATTTGAAGGAGCTCGTCCCGGTCCACCTTGCGGATCAGGGTACGGGCCTGATTATGGTTGGTGATATAGGTCGGGTCCTCGGAGAGGATGTAGCCTACGATCTGATTGATGGGATTGTAGCCCTTTTCCTCCAGCGCCTTGTACACCGTCAGCATAATCCGGTGAATCTCCGCGTCCTGATCGACGACGAAGTCAAATTTGCGGGTATAATCGTCCACTCCTGCACCACCCTTCCAGTCAATTCTTCTCTAGTATACTCGTTTTTCCACAGTCTGTAAAGAGGAAAAACAGAATGTTACAGAGATGTAATATTCGACAAGAGGACAGAAATTTCCATTTCTGTCGACACGTCCGCCTCAAAAGTCCACGCCCTCCCGGTTGGTGGAGGGAATGGAGGCCGTCAGCCGGACAATCCGCCCCTCCCCGTCCCAGCGCACCCCCAGCCAGACCTCCCCCTTGGTGTAGCCCCGGCTCTGGGCGTCCTCCGCAGCGGGCGCATAGCCCCAGGCCCTGAGCACCCGGTCCGCCTCCTCCCGCGTGTCCCCCGCGCGGAGGCCGAAGAGGCTGTACCGGCCGCCGGTGAGCCGCAGCCGGGTCACGTGCCAGTTGTCCAGCACGTCGGGCCAGCCTCCCAGCTCCAGCTCCAGACCGTCGCCCTCCAGCAGACAGCAGCAGTGGGCAAAGCCGGGAGTGAGGGCATAGCCAGCCCACATACCCCGGCCCGCCCACAGGTCGTCCGGGTTCTCCAATATCTGGCCCAGGAGTACCGGTGCGTCGCAGTGTTCCGCCAGCTCCGCCAGGACCTCCTCCGTGGTCATGCGCTGCGCCCCGCCGCAGGCGCACAGGAGCAGCAGCGCAAGGGTGCAGAAAAGTGTTTTCCTCATGGTTCTCCCTCCTGTAGGCCGTATCTGTATCTCCAGACGCAGGAGCGAGGAAAATGTGCCGCATCATTTACAAAAAAATCTTGCAAACAGGACGCCCTTTTGGTATACTATTCCTAGAAAAAGCAATACCGCTCATATATTTCGCGGGGACGGCGCGAAAGTTTCTACGGGGCCTCCTTCCGGCCCCGCTATGGGTGTTCCAAACCTGCCGGGCGGCGGGTCTGGGGCGCTTTTTCTTTACCCGGAACATGCAATGGAAGGAGCGATGACAATGACGACCATTCTGCGCGCGAACCTCATCCATACCCCGGCACTGGGCCGGCTGGAGACCATCCCCAGGGGGTATCTGGTGCTGGAGGACGGGGTCATCCGGGGCCTGTACGAGGCCCTGCCGGAGGAGTGGGCCGCCTGCCCGGTGACCGACTACGGGGAGGCGCTGCTGATGCCCTCCTTTGCGGACCTGCACCTCCACGCACCCCAGTACCCCATGCTGGGCATGGGCATGGATCTGCCCCTGCTGGATTGGCTGGATGCCTACACCTTCCGCACCGAGGCCCGCTTTGCGGACCTGAACTACGCCCGGCGGGTCTACCGGCGGCTGGCCGGGGAGCTGATCGCCTGGGGCACCACCCGGGTGGCCGTGTTCTCCTCCCGGCACACCGACGCCACGCTGGTGCTCATGGAGGAGCTGGAGCGGGCCGGGGTGACGGGGTATGTGGGCAAGGTGAACATGGACCGCAACAGCGGCCCCGCCCAGGAGACCACGGCCCAGTCCGTCGACGAGACCCTGCGCTGGCTGGAGGCCTGCCGGTTTGCCCACGTAAAGCCCATTCTCACCCCACGCTTCACCCCCTCCTGCACCGACGCGCTCATGGCGGAGCTGGGGCGGCTGGCGCAGGAGCGGGACCTGCCGGTCCAGTCCCACCTCTCGGAGAACACCGGGGAGATGGCCTGGGTCAGGGAGCTCCACCCCGACTGCTCCCAGTACTGGGAGACCTACGGCAAATACGGCCTGTGGAAGGCGGGGACCCTCATGGCCCACTGCGTCCACAGCGACGGCCGGGAGCAGGCCGCCATGGCGGAGGCGGGGGTGTGGGCGGTCCACTGCGCGGCCTCCAACGTGAACCTGTGCAGCGGAACCGCCCCGGTGCGGGAGCTGCTGGACCGGGGGGTCCGGGTGGCCCTGGGCAGCGACATCGCCGGCGGGGACCAGCTGTCCATGAGCCGCGCCGTCACCATGGCCATCCGCGCCTCCAAGCAGAAGCAGATGGAGACCGGCGCGCCCTTCCTCACCGTGCCGGAGGCGTACTATCTCGGATCCACCGCGGGCCACCAGTACTTCGGCGGCGGAGCCGGATTCCAGCCGGGGGACCGGCTCCACGCCATTGTGGTGGATGATGCGGCTCTGCCGGAGCCCGCCCGTGAGCTGTGTCTGTCCGAGCGGTTTGAGCGGGCGGTCTACTTAATGGAGAAGGAGCATATCCGGGCGGTGTACAGCGAGGGCCGGCAGGTAAAGTAAAAAAAGACATGGGCGCGCATTTCCGCCCCATCCGAACAAACTGCCGTCGTTTGTTCGGATGGGGCGTTTCTTTGCGCGCTGGTATGCCCGGCGCTCTATTCAGGGCTCGCTCTGCCCGGCCTCCCCGACTGCGGGGCGCTCCGCCGCCGGCGGCTCCACATAGGTTCTCTCCCTGGAAAAGCCCTGTCCCCGGACCTCCTTGATCTGGGAGATGGTCAGAAAGGCGTTGGGGTCAACGGATTGGACCAGGGTCTGGGCGGCGTAGAGCTTCCGGGGCGGGATCACGCACAGCACGCCCCGCTGGGGCGTCCTCGTCCGGCCGGTCTCAATGTGGACCATCGTCGTTCCGGCCTGCAGGTCCGTCAGACACCGCTGGCGGATCTCCTCGTACCGGCTGGAGACCACAAAGAGCTGGATCTGGGACTGTCCCAGAAGCATCACGCGGTTGAGCGCGGCCGTCTCCACGATCAGCAGGACGATGCCGTAGAGGATCTGCTCCGGATCGGAAAACAGGGCCTGCGTGCCCATGATGACCATATCCGTCAGGTAGACCGCTGCGGAAACTGGAATATGGGTCCACTTGTGCAGCACAAGGTTGACCACGTCCGTCCCGCCCGTGGAGGAACCCACCCGCATGACCAGCCCCACGGAGATGCCCACCAGAGCGCCCGCCATAAGGGCCGCCAGCAGCGGGTCTGCAGTCAGCCGGCCGATGCCCGGTATTCTCTGGGCCGCGCCCAGAAAGACGGGGTAGAGCAGGGAGCTGGCGACGGTGGCCAGAACAAACCGCCACCCCAGCACGGCCCAGCCCAGAACCAGGGCCAGCAGGTTGATGGCCAGGACAATTACCGCAGTATCCAGCGGGAGCACCCGGGAGAGCGCGACGCCGAGCCCCGTGGCGCCGCCCATGATCGCGCCGTAGGGCAGAACGAACGCGGCCACGGCGAACCCCAGCAGCATATTGCCCGCCAGAATCGCGGCGCAGGCCTCCGCCGTTTTTTTCAGCGGGCCCATTGTACTGCCTCCCTTCATCATCTCAGAGGACCTCCACGCTGTCCAGCCCGCCGGCGCAGGCGTCCACCTGCTGCCGGGAGCCCAGGACGCAGACCGCCCCCGCCGCTGTCAGCTCCTCCACGGCGTCCGCCAGGGCCTCCAGATCGCCCGGCACGGCGGAGAGCATCTCCTGCCGGACGCGGCACAGATCCTCGTGGGTGATCCGCCGCCAGTGGCGGGCGTCGGCGGCCTTCCCCTTCATGCGGACCGTCAGGAGCGGATCGGACTCCGCCGCCGCGCCTATGATCATGCCGGTGAGGTCCATTTGCCCCACGCCCCGCAGGAAAGCCCCGGAGGCGCGATAGCAGCCCAGGGTCCGGGCGGCGCTGGGGTCCCGGTAGGAGAAGAACCCCGCGAAGCCGGTGTCGCGCAGGACCGCTCCCGTGCCGTAGGCCCCGCCCTGCACGCGCACGGCGTTCCACAGGTGGGCCAGGGAGAGGGTGCGGCCCAGAACCTTTGCCGCGCCCCGCCCGGCGGCCTGGAAGGCGCCGCCCATGGCCGTAAAGGAGATGCCGGCGGGGATCACGATGCCCTCCCGCCTGGCTCCCCAGGGCCGGACGGCCGCCGCGTCCGGAGGGAGGAACGCGCCCTCCGGCAGGCCGGCGGACAGCATCCGGGCGGCCTGGGCCGCGGCCGCCTCGTTTCCGGCGGTAACGCCGGCCGTCATGCGCGCGCGGCAGAAGATCCGTCCCGCCAGCGCCTGCAGCTCCTCCGCCAGGGCGGGAAAGCGGGCGGGGAAGTCCTGCTCCAGGGCGGTCAGCCACCGGAGGAAGGTGATGCCGCCGGTCTGCTCCTGGACGGCGCCCTCGGCGGTGGAGCAGGCCAGGACCCTGGACATAGCGGCATTGTGGCCCGCCATGACCGTCTGTTCCGCCATGGCCGCCCGCTGCTGGCGCAGAAATGCCAGCACCTGAGCCGAATTTTCCCAGCGCTGCCCCGTTAAAAGCTCTGTCAGGAAGGACAGGGCTTTTTCCAGCTTCGCGTCCAGGACGCTGCATGAAACGCACAGGAACGTCCGGCAGCGGGCAGGAGCGTTCTGCTGGCCGTATGCTTCGATCATGAACCGGATATTCCCGAACAGGGAGCGCATCTCGCGGCTGAGGTCCGCCAAGGCGTACTTCTCCGTGTCCAGACTGCCGAATAACTGCGCCATGAAGGATGCTTTGGTCAGTTCGTCCGGCGTCAGATCGTCCAAGGCAAAATAGAGATTGCAATAGGTGATCCCACTGGTGGGCAGATCGTGGCGCAGGAGCGTCATGTGGGCGGTGTTTTCCTCCGCCAAGGGCAGCTTTTCCGGTTCCGCCGGAACCTGGTCAAGACGCAGTCTGGGAATGGCCGCCAGCTGTTCCGGTGTGTCCGGCGTGTTCTGCCAGGCGGCAATGGCTTTCTGGTACTGGCGGATTCCGGCAGTCTCTCCGGCGCTCCAGCCGGATCGGATGGCGCTGAGGCGGGCTGCCTCCCG
>CAJTOM010000035.1 GCA_910577915.1 uncultured Oscillospiraceae bacterium | reverse complement strand
TGGTGGATGATTCCTCCTTCTGAATTTTGTTCGGAGAACTTTTGGGAGAGGAAACTTGGTTTCAGACGAAAAAGTTACCGGTTTTTTGTCCAAAACGGCAAGTATCAATCCCCTTACCCTCCGAACGTTTTTTGTAAGCCTCGGATTTGCCGCCCATTTGTCCGCACCGGAGCACATACCGTGGCTAGCCGGTCCCGTATCTGTCCCGGGGAGAACAGCCGGGCGGGGCGGTCTTCAGCTTACAGTTGGGAGTTTATCATGGGGGATGGCGTTTGTCAATGGGATTGGAGGGGTTGTAATATAACCGTAACATTGGGGGTCCCGCCGGGGGGCGGGGGTTGTTTATATATGTAATGTAGGATGGGAGGGGAAGTTGTACGCGGGGATGCAACGGGGGATGAAAAAAGTTTGAGAGCCGCGGGGCCCTTCTCTCCGCCTCCATCGTATCACATGCGGGCGGGTATGTAAACCAACATTTTTGCGGCGGGCTTATATATAATGTAGGGCTTCTCCCATTTGAAAAAATATTTTTGCACCGGTTGCACACCCCTGTGCAACTTTCCCCCCGGGCGGCCCCCTATGTGAAGGGACGTGATGAAATGGAGCTGGACCGGGAAAAAATCCTGGAAGCATTGGAGCGGGCGGCGCTGTCGAAACCCAACGACGCGGTCATGCTGGCACTGGAGCCCAAGGAGCAATATGTGCCGGGGCTGGACCTGTGGGGCGTGAGCGAGTTCAAGGTGAGCAGTACGGGGGCGGTGGAGGTCAAATTCGCGGACCGTGTGAAGGCGATCTCCCTGCTGCTGGAGTGCGCCGGCGGCGGCGAGGAGGGCATGAATGCCCTTCTGGATGCATTGGAGGGGGACGGGGCGTGAAAATCAAGCGTTTTTCCCCCAAGCAGAAGCAGGTCATGGGCTGGTGGGGCCCCAAATCGGAGAGCCGGCACTATGACGCTATCATCTGCGACGGGGCCGTGCGCAGCGGGAAGACGCTGTGCATGGGGCTGAGCTTCGTCTGCTGGGCCACCGCCTGCTTCAGCGGCCAGCAGTTCGCCTTCTGCGGAAAGAGCGTGGTGAGCCTGCGGCGCAACCTGGTGCAGGAGCTGACCCCGCTGCTGCGGGAGCTGGGCTTCCAGTGCCGGGAGAAGCGCAGCGAGAACCTGCTGGTCATCCGCCGGGGCAGCCGGGAAAACCGGTTCTACCTCATGGGCGGCAAGGACGAGGGCAGCGCCGCGTTCATCCAGGGCGTAACCCTGGCGGGCGTGCTGCTGGACGAGGTGGCGCTGATGCCCCGGTCCTTCGTGGAGCAGGCCGTGGCCCGGTGCAGCGTGGCGGGCTCCAGGTTGTGGTTTAATTGTAATCCAGAACGTTCACCCTCTCCATGTACCACCAACGCCCTAAAAAAATCAGCCTCTGAATGTAACCCGAATCCTCCGGTCCTCCCCCACCACAATCCGCTCAATCCCAACACGCCAGAAGGCCTGCCGGTCCTCCCTGCTCAGCTGGCCGTACATCTCCTGCCAGCCCTCAAAGAAGACCTCCCAAAGCCGCCCTGCGTCCGGCGGTCTGGAAGGCGCCGCGCTCTCTTCGACCGTCAGCTCATCCAGCTTTGCATGCAGCGCCTCGTAGTCCTTCCGGTACATGTCCTTATCAATTATATCATCAATATACAGGTCTTTCAAGCGCAGCAGCTTCTTATTTATCCTTTTTCTCTCGGCTTCGAAGTCTTTAGGCGGGGGGCCCGCCGCCGCCGACAGCTCCAGCTCGTAGCTGTACCGGGCCAGCTCCTCCCCCAGATGCTCCAGCAGATACGCCTCGATGGCCGCCTCCCGGATGTTCACATGGTTGGTGCAGTCGTTGTGGTGGTAGCGGCCCGGACAGTTATAGGCGATGCACTCCCGCTGTCCCCCCTGCCGCGTATAGTATATATGCGCCCTGGACCCGAAGCGCCGCCCGCACTGGCCGCAGAACACCAGCCCCGTGAAGAGATAGGTGCGGTTCTCCGCCGTGCGGCGCTCTATCCGGCGGCGGCCGGCCTGTATCTGGCCGTACTGCTCCTGTGTGATATAGGCCGGGCACATCCCCTCCACCCCGCTGAAATAGCCGTAGTAGGCCGTTTTTGCCAGCATCGCGCTGGCCAGCTGGTAGGACAGGACCACCCCCCGCTCCCCCGCCGCCGCCCTGGCCCGCTCTATGGAGCGGTAGGTGAGGAAGCTCTCAAAAAAGGCCGCCACCCCCGCCTCCGTCTCCGGGTCCTTGACGATCTTCTTCCCCGCAATCCTGTAGCCCGTGGGCACGTTGCCGCTGCACGGCTCCCGGCGCTCCCGCTTGGACTCCATGACCGCCCGGATGCGCTCGCTGTCCCGGTCCGCCTCGTCCTGGGCCACGGAGAGCATGATGTTGATCTTCAGCCGCCCGGACGCCGTGGAGGTGTCGTAGTCCTCCTGGACCGTCTTCCAGTTTACATGACAGCTTTCAAGAACCGACTGGACCTTATAGTATTCGGAAATGTTTCTAAACCATCTGTCCAGCTTCGTGAAAATAATCAGGTCAATCTTCCCCGCCTTCGTGTCCTCCAGCAGCTGGACCATGGCGGGGCGCTTGTTGTAGGGCTTCCGGGCAGAAAATCCGGCGTCATTGTAGAAAGCGGCTATTTTTACCCCGTTTTTATCTGCCCAGGACTGCAATGCCGCAGTTTGCGCGTCAATAGAGAGCCCATGGAGCCGCTGCTCATCTGTGGAGACTCTCACATAGGCGGCAACTCTGGCCGCCGAAGAAATCTCTCCCATACTCCACCTCCTGAATGGTCCTCCTCATCAGAGCAGATCCCCGAAGACGTCCTCCAGACGGATGGGGAGATCGCCGTACAGATGGCACCGGAACTCCTTGACCAGCGCGGCCTGTTCCCCATCGGTCAGGGCCTCCAGCATCTCCTCGGAGTAGCGGGTATAGATGTTGTCCAGCACATACCGCCCCTCCTGCAGCAAGTAGACCTCGATGGACTGGCCGGCGGGGTCCACGATCCAGTACTCCGGGACGCCGCTGGCCTCGTAGGCGTTCTTTTTATGCCACCTGTCGTTTTTGGCCGTCCTGGGGGAGAGCACCTCCCAGACGAGGTCCGGCGCCCCCTCCACCCAGTTGGGCTTGATCTTGTCCCGGTCGCAGACGACCATGCCGTCGGGGATAAAATGGTTGTCTTCGTCTAAAAAGACTGCTGTGCCATCGCCAAACGGAACGCACTTCTTCCCCTTCAAATGGTTCTCAAAGAGAACGGCAATTCTAAATGCCAGCCTATTATGGCCGGTAGATGCTGGAGACATCATCACGATGTTCCCGTCGATGATCTCCTCCCTGTATTCCCCCTGATAAGCCAGATTGTTCATTGCAATCTCCTTTCCGCTCAAACGCTCTTACCACCGTCCATACCCCTTCTCCACCCCAGGAAGGGGGTAGCGCCGCTTCGTCATCACCCTGCCGAAGCAGGTCAGCGACTGGCCGCTGGTGCGGGTGATGAGCTTATCCGCGTCCGCCCGGTCCCGGTTCAGGCTGAAGAGGTAGGTCATGCCCAGGCCCTGGTCGTGGTGGTACTGCTTGATAAAGCTCTCCCCGTCCAGGCAGAATACGCCGATGTCCCCGTCCTGGAGGGGGTCCTTGCTGCAAAAGACGGTGGACCCGTCGGGGAAGTGGGGCTCCATGGAGTCCCCCTGGACCCTGATGGCAAAGACGGCCCCCTGGGGGTCCTCCGCCGTGAGCACGTAGTGGTCGTAATCGTCCCCCAGGATGGGCGCGGCCAGCCCGGCGGCGGCGGGGCTCCAGTAGAGGGGGATGACCTTGGGCTCCTCCTCCGGCGGGGCGGCCTCCTCCATGAAGCGGGACTCGTCCTCGCAGCGGGCGATCTCAACGTCGGCGGTGGAGCGGACCTGTTTCCGCCCCCAGGCGTCCAGCCGCTCGTCGTAGTCCCGCGCCAGCTCCATGGCCGCGCTCGAGTAGGGCGCCGCCGCCTTCTCCTGGGCGGCCTCCTCGCGGAGCAGCGCCCAGAACCGCTGGACCTCCTCGCTGGTGAGCATGCTGTAGGCGCTGCGGCAATCTATCTTGGACAGCCGCTCCACCCGCCGCTCCCGCTCGGCGGCCGGCATGCCGGGGGGGAACTGCACGCCGGTCAGGTCGTAGGAGTACCGGTCAAACTCCGCCCCGATCCCCGTCAGATCAAAGACGTGGACGCCCAGCGCACCGGCGATGCGCTGGAGGGTTGTGATCTTAGGGTTGCGCTGGTCGTTCTCCCACTGCCCGATGCTCTGGTAGGGAATGCCGAGTTTGTCCGCCAGCTGCCTCTGCGTCATGCCGGCCTTTTTTCGTGCCGCCCGTATCCGCTGTCCAATCGTCATAGCTCTCACCTCCACTATACCTTACCACATCCCCGCCAAATAATCAAGCAAAAGTTTGCTCTTCCTCTTGACACGCGCAAATGCATGTGCTATAACAGTTATACAATCTTTTGAGTGAATCGAGGTGATGCAGCATGCGAATCGACCGGGAACGGCTGGCGGCCGCCCTGGCGGGCAGCGGCCTGAAGGTGTACGAGCTGGCAGAACGGAGCGGCCTGAGCCGCGGGACCGTGACGGCCATCAAGAACGGGAAGAGCTGCTCCAAGGACACCGCCCAGCGGCTGGCGCAGGGCCTGGGGGTCAGCCTGGAGCAGCTTTTGGAGACCGCGCCGGCCACGGCCTAGGGGCGGCGGAGGGGGCGGGAAGCGGCGTGAACGCCCCCATAATGGGAGAAGGGGCGGCCTGCGCCGCCCCCCCCTGGGTCACTGCTGGTCCTTTTCCATTGCGATCCTGTCCAGCAGCTCCACGATCTCCTGCGTCGTGTAGGCGTCCTTGCCGCCGCTTGTGAACATCAGGCGAAGATCATACAGCTGGGCCTTTTGGGCCAGCTTGACTTCCTGCTCTGCCATGCGCAGCGCTCCTTTCTTTAGGATGATGACAGCCGGCGCGCCGCCCTCAGCCCCGCAGGTCCTCCCTCAGAGCTCTGAGGAGCGTGTCGATTTTCCGGTCTGCCTGATTCATTCCACTTCCCCGCGCTTTTCACCAAATTCACGCCGAAAAAACGCAGCCTCCGCCTCCAGTATACAGGGCGGCGGCGCAAAAAACAAGGAGGGACCCATGAAAACCATACGCGCACCCCGGCCCAGGGGCCAGACCGCCGGCATTCCGGCGCGCTGCCAGGCCCGGCAGGCCGGGGAGCCGGCCCCGTCCCCCATCCATCTGTAAAGGAGGAACCCCCATGGCAAGAGAAATCCGCTGCGTCTTCACCGTCCAGCAGCCCCCCAGTCCGGCCACGGTGGAGCGCATGGCCCGCTTTCTGGCGGACGCCCTGGCCAAGCGCGAAAACCTCACCGTAACCGGCACCTTCCGCGCCCTGCCGCCGGAGGAGGTGGGCCGCCGCCCCCTGGTGAACCCCGCCGCCCTGGCCGGGCAGAGGGAGGCGTCATGCGTACATACGAACTGACCAGGCGCTTGGCGCTCCGCCGCCGGGCGGCCCGCTGGCGGACGGCGGCCCTGGGCCTGTTCGTCCTGTCCCTCTCGGTCAACCTGTCCACCTGCGGGGCCCGCCAGCTGGACCGCCGGGCGTGGGCGGCGCGGGAGGCCCGGTATCAGGCCCAGCTCCAGCGGGCGGAGCAAGTGCGGGACCAGGCGGTGCGGGCGCTGGGGGCGCTGGCGCTCAGCGCGGCCCAGGAGCAGGCGGACCGGGCCGCCCAGGCGGCGGCCTACGAGGCCATTGGCGTCTGGGAGTACGCCGGCACGTGCACCGTCACGGCCTACTGCCCCTGTGAGGCGTGCTGCGGGATATACGCCGACGGCCTGACGGCTGCGGGCCTCCCGGCGGGGCCGGGGGTCGCGGCGGTGGACCCCGCTGTGATTCCCCTGGGCAGTACATTGATTATCGACGGACAGCAGTACCTGGCCGCAGACACCGGGGTGACGGGCCGGCACGTGGACCTGTGCATGGGGACCCACCGGGAGGCGGAGGCCTTCGGGGCGCGGGAGGCGGCGGTGTGGGTGCGGCGGGAGGGCGCGCCATGAGGTACGTCCCCCGCCGGGACCGCTGGGGCCCCGGCTTCGGCTTCCGCGCCCCGCCGGACAACGCGCCGGAGTGCGCCGTCTGCGGCGATTTTATCTGGCCGGAGGAGGAGGCCGCCTGGAGCGCGGACGGCCTGCTCTGCCATGAGCGGTGCATGGAGACGGCGCGGCCTGGAGAGGAGGAGCGCATGGACACTGTGACCGGCGAACTGATCGCCGTCAAGCAGCTGCCGGAGATCGAGGAGCGGCTGCGGACCGTAAAGGAATCAATTGACCGGCGCGTTTCCTATGCCAAGGCGATGGTTTGCACGGCTGAAACCATCCAAGCGGTCAAGGAGGAGCGGGCGAAGCTGCGCCAGGAATTCGGCATTCTGGAGGACCAGCGCAAGGACGCAAAAAGGGCGGTTTTAGAGCCCTATGAGCAGTTCGAGGCCGTATATAAGGCGTGCGTTTCCGACGCTTTCCAGTCGGCGGACGCGGCCATGAAAAAGAAGATTGACGATGTAGAATCGGAGATCAAACGCACCTGCGAGGAGGGCCTTCGGGACTATTTTGACGAGCTGTGCGCTGTCTATCACCTGGAATGGCTTACATATGACCGGGCCGGCATCAAGGTGGATATGGCCTCTGCAAAGGCCAAGACCCCCGGAAAGCTTCGCAAGCAGCTGGCGGCGTTCGTGCGCGGCGTGAGTGAGAGCGTCAACCGGATCAGCCGTATGGACAATCCAGCAGAAATCATGGTGGAGTTCAAAGAAACTCTTGACGAAGCGGAAGCCCTTTACGCTGTTTCTGAGCGCCGCCGGCGCATGGCGGTACAGAGAGCAGCCCAGGAGGCCCGCAGGGCAGAGCGGGAGCGGGAGGCGGAGATGGTCCGCCGGGTGGAGGCGCTGGGCGCGCCGGTGGCTGCGGAAGCGCCGGAGCCCGCCGTTGAATGCACGTTTACTGTCAGAGCGGCAAAATCCCAGCTTCGCAAGCTGAAAGAATTTTTGAATCGGGAGGGTATCCGGTATGAATGAACTGAACGTATTCTCCGGCGGAGGCGGCGGCGCCCCGGCGCTGGGCGCGGCGTCTGTGATGATGCTCAGCAGGCAGGCCCAGGAGGTCCAGGCCGCTATGGTGGTCGCCAAGCAGTTCCCCAGGGACGAACGGGCCAGCGCCGACCGCATCCTGGCGGCGTGCGCCCGCGAGACCCTTGCGAGGGACGCCGCGTATGAGTACCCGCGCGGCGGTGAAACCGTCACCGGTCCGAGCATCCGGCTGGCGGAGGCGCTTG
Organism: uncultured Oscillospiraceae bacterium; assembly: GCA_910577915.1. Taxonomy (GTDB): domain Bacteria; phylum Bacillota; class Clostridia; order Oscillospirales; family Oscillospiraceae; genus Pelethomonas. The sequence goes on along the minus strand of CAJTOM010000035.1, from coordinate 18,419 downwards.
CCCAGAACTGGGGGAATATTGACTACGGCGTAATTGAGCTGGAGCAGAAAAACGGCGAGAGCCAGGTTATGTCCTACGCGTGGGATCTGGAGACCAACACCAGGCAGAGCAAGATTTTTACCGTCCCCCACGTCCGGCAGACCAAGAAGGGCAGCTTCCCGCTGGCCGATCCCCGCGACATCTACGAGATGGTAGCCAACCAGGGGGCGCGGCGGCTGCGGGCCTGCATCCTCGGGGTTATCCCGGGGGATGTGGTGGACATGGCCATGAAGCAGTGCGAGCTGACGCTGAGGTCCAACAAGGTCCCCTTGGATGAGCGGATCAAGGCGATGGCCGACGCCTTTCAGAATGATTTTGGCGTAAGCGCGGAGGCGCTGCGGGGCTACATCGGGAAAAGCGTGGAGGCGTTCTCCGAGGCGGACGTGATCCGGCTGGGGAAGGTGTACCGCAGCCTGAAGGACGGCGTGATCGGCAGCGACTACTTTATGGACAAGCTCCGGCCCGCCGCAGAGGAGCCGCAGGAGACGCCGGGCCCCGTCGAGAAGGTGGGCCTGCATGACCTATGACATCCTCGCCACCGGCTCCAGCGGCAACGCCGTGGTCATCGGCGGCGAAATCCTCATTGACTGCGGCGTGCCCATGAAGAAGCTGCGGGAGAGCGGGTACATCCAACGCCTGCGGCTGGTGCTTCTGACGCACGAGCACGGGGACCATTTCAATGCCGCTGCGGTGCGGGCGCTCCACCGGGAGCGGCCCGCCCTGCGGTGGGCATGCTGCGGGTGGATGGTTCCGCATTTGCTGGCGGCCGGGGTGGATACACGGGTGATAGACGCCGCAGGCCCGGCCGCGTCCGGAGAGACTGGCCGCGCGCTCATTTACAGCGGCTTTGCCGCTGTCCGCCCCGTTCCATTGATACACGATGTGCCGAACTGCGGCTGGGAGGTGCAGCGCGGGGGAGAGCGGCTTTTCTACGCCACCGACACCAGCACCCTTGCCCACATCGAGGCCAAGGGCTGCGGCTGCTATCTGATCGAGGCCAACCACACCCAGGCGGAGATCGAGGCCCGCACAGCGGACAAGCTGGCCCGAGGAGAGTTCGCCTACGAGGCCAGGGCCGCGCAGACCCATCTGAGCCGGGAACGGGCGCTGGAGTGGCTGGCCCGGAACGCCGGGCCGAGTAGCGAATATGTGTTTTTACACCAACATAAGGAGAAGGATCATGTGTATCAATTACCTGCGCAATAAGAGCAGGATGGACATGTAGGCGGGCGGCACATGGCGGACAGAGAATATTTCCCCTGTTATCACAGCTATTTTAAAAAATGCGAGAAGTTGACGGATCAAGAGTTAGGGCGGCTATTCCGGGCGCTGATGATGTACAGCAGCACTGGCGAGCGGCAGGAGCTTGCGGGACGGGAATCTATTGCGTTTGATTTTATAGCTGACGATATTGACAGGGCGAAAATCAACTATGAAGCCCAGTGCAGGCAGAACGCCGAAAACGGCCGGAAAGGCGGCAGGCCTAAAAATCGCCCGCCTTCAATAAAACCGGCCGCTTTTTCAGAAAGCGAAACAAGCCAAAGCGAAGACGAAGACGAAGACAAAGACGAAGAATCTATCTCCCAGTCTAATCAAGATACGAGAGATTGTTCTAAACGGAAAACGACGATACGTTCTACCGGAAGACTGAGATAGATGAGGTGCCGTATCGCCGTCTTCGAGAGAGGGGCGTTATGACCGAGAAGGATATGGACGGTTTGTTTGACCTCCTGAAGCTGTATTTTCCAAATTCTCCGAAAACCGGCAGCAATACGCTCAAAAAGGCATGGCTGCTGATTCTGGAGCCGTATGGGCGGGGCGATGTAAAACAGGCTCTTCTCAAGCTGCTGCGGGCGAATGAACACTTTCCGGACCCGCAGAAGATCGCCGCGCTCTGCCCGCCTTTGCAGGAACATGCACGCAGGAGGGACAGCCCGCTCTCTGCGCGGGACGATCACCGCTACATGGACCCGCTGCGGAAGCGGCACGGCGTCGTGATGGAACGGCGCAAAAAAGCTGGAATCCCAACGGCGGCCGGTGAAGCGAACAGGCCGGGCCTCTCGCCGGAAGAATTTCTTTTTATCATGGGAAGATCGGAGGATGGCCGTTGAGCGCCGGGGCGGACTGGTCCAGGACGTGCGCGGGCTGCGGCCATATCGTGAACGAGCCGCAGCCAAACGGCGCGCTCTGGGCCAGGTGCTTTGCGCCGGGGCGGTGCAGGGGATATGCCGTGGGAAACGGACGCTATCTGCCCTATGTTCCCGCATGGTGCCCGGAGAGGCGGGAAGACGCGGGCGGCCGCAGCTTCCCGAGCCCGGCCTTACAGGAGGTGTGCAATGAATCATGAATTTCCCCGCCGCCTGCGCCGCCTGCGGGAGCGCCGGCGGATGAACCGCAAGGCCCTGGGGGAGTGCTGCGGGCTGAGCAAGAACATGATCGGCAAATATGAGCGCGGAGAAAAGGAGCCGTCCATCCGCGCGCTGGTGGAAATCGCAGACTTCTTTGCGGTATCTGCCGACTATCTTCTGGGGCGGGAAAAAATTTTTTAGCCGTCCCCCCGTGGGGGGGACGGGCCGTCAATATCTATGCTATCATCAAACCTACGGCGGCATGGTTCACCGCCGCACTCCTCCCTCCTTTTGCCCGAGGCCGGCAAGCCGGCCTCGGGCTGCGGAGGATATGCCGGTGGACCGCTGCTGGGATCATTTTAAGCGAGAGAGAGGTGGTGGGATGGCGTTGACACTCAAGCAGCAGAGATTCGTGCAGGAGTATTTGGCGGATTTGAATGCCACCGCCGCCGCCAAAAGAGCTGGATACAGTCAGAAAACCGCCTATTCAATTGGGCAGGAGAACTTGAAAAAACCTGAAATTCAATCTGCGATTCAGCAGGCCAAGGAGGCGCTTCAAAAGCGCACGGAGATTACGCAGGATATGGTCCTGCGCGAAACCGCGAAGCTGGCCTTTTTCGACATTCGAAAGATGTTTGACGAGAACGGAAGACCTCTGGACATATCGAAGCTGGACGACGGCACAGCCGCCGCGCTGGTGGGGCTGGAGGTGCAGGACGTGGCCGGCAGCGATGGGGATGGATTTGTCAAAAAATACAGGATGGCCGACAAGCTCAAGGCCCTGGAGCTGCTGGGCAAGCGCCTGGGCGTATTCGACCGGAGCAGCCAGGCGGGGAGCAGCGCGGCCCTGAGCGCGTTCCTGGAGGCGGTCCGGCCCGCAGAGGGGGAGGTCGAGGCGCTGTATGCCGAAGAGGACGGGTAAGGGCTTTGCGTTCCGCCCCTTCTCCCCCAAGCAGAAGCAGCTTATGTACTGGTGGGCGGAGGGCTGTCCCTATCGGGACTGCGATATGGTCATCGCAGACGGGGCGATCCGCTCCGGGAAAACGGTGGCGATGCTGTGCGGATTTTTCCTGTGGTCCTTGCGCACGTTTGAGGAGGAAACCTTTATCCTCGCGGGCAAGACCATTGGCGCGCTGAAAAAGAACGTCATCGGACCAGCGCTCCAGATTCTGCGCGGCTGGGAGCTGCCGTACCTCTATGTCAGCAGCGGCGATGAGACCCGCCTTGAGGTGGGCGGAAACGTATATTACCTCTACGACGCCCACAACGAGCGCAGCCAGGACCGGCTTCAGGGGCTTACCGCCGCCGGGGCCTTGGCAGATGAAGCGGCCCTGTTTCCCCGGAATTTCATCGAGCAGATGATCGGCCGGTGCAGCGCAGACGGGGCAAAGGTCTGGCTCAGCTGCAATCCGGAGAGCCCCGCTCATTACGTCAAGACGGAGCTGATCGAGAGGGCGGAGGAGAAGCGGATATACTGCCTGCATTTCCTGATGGACGACAATCTGAGCCTGTCGTCCAGGACGAAGGACCGGTACCAGCGGATGTTCTCCGGCGTGTTTTACCGGCGCTTTATCCTGGGGGAGTGGGCGCTGACGGACGGCCTTGTCTACCCGCAGTTTGCGGACCGCCCGGAGCGGTACGTCCTCGACGCGCCGCCGCCTGTCCAGTATGCGGTCGTCGGCGTGGACTTCGGCGGCACCGGTTCGGCCCACGCCTTCACCCTGACGGGCTTCACGCCGGGGATGGGCGAGGTGGTGGTGCTGGATGAGTACTACCACGACAACAGGCGGGACGGCGTGCTCTCGCCGAAGCAGCTGGAGGAGGACTTTGTGGATTTTGTCCGGCGGGCAAAGGCCCGGTACCGGGTCTATGAGGCCCGCTGCGACAGCGCGGAGCAGACGCTGATGCGGGGGCTGGCCATTGCCGCCGCCGGCGCGAAGCTCCGCCTTGACGTGAAGAGCGCCCTCAAGGGCCCGATCCATGAGCGGATTGCCTTTTACAACAGCCTGATGGCCCAGGACCGCTTCAAAATTTGCAGCCGGTGTACCCAGACCATCAAGGCGCTGGAGCGGGCGGTATACGACGCTAAGAGGCCCCTGGAGGACGTGCGCCTGGACGACGGCAGCACCAACATCGACAGCCTGGACAGCATGGAGTATACCACAGAGCCAGTTCAGAACGACATCCTGTATCCTGCATAAAAGGGGGCGGCCATGTGAATGCCATTGTCCAATATTTGAAGGGGCGGGGCTGGGCCTGCGTGGACAACAGCTGGTACAGCGTAATTTCCCTCTGGCAGAGGTGGTATCAGGGCAAGGTGCCCGCCTTCCACTGCTACCAGCAATACAACGGAAAGCGCAAGGTGCGCCGTATCCGCAAGACCCTCGGCATGGCAAAGACCGTCGCGGAGGACTGGGCCAACCTCGCGCTGAACGAAAAGGTCGAGATCATCGCCAGCAAGCCGTCGGTAAATAAGCGCATCCACGAGGTATTGGACGCCAACAACTTCCGGGTGCGGGCCAACCAGCTGCTGGAGCTGACGTTCGCCCTGGGTACCGGCGCTTTTGTGGAGTACCTGGACGGCGGCAGGGTCAAGATCGACTACATCCGGGCGGGCCTGATCTACCCCTTGTCCTGGGATAACGGCACGATCACGGAATGCGCCTTCGGCAGCGAGCGGGTGATGCGGCAGGAGAGCCAGATCACCCTCGGCATCCACCGCCTGGACGAAGCAGGACGGTACGTCGTCGAAAATCACCTGTTCCAGCGGCGCGGGAGCACGATGAGGGAGCTGCCGCTGCCGGACGGCATGGAGGCGGAGGTCCACACCGGCTCCGCCGTGCCGCTGTTCCAAATCCTGAAGCCCAACATCGTCAACAATGTGGATTTGGAGTGCCCCATGGGCATCTCCATTTTTGCCAACGCCCTGGACCAGCTGGAGGGGCTAGACCTGGTATACGACAGCTACCAAAACGAATTTCGGCTGGGAAAAAAGCGGATCACCGTACCCCTCACCATGGCGCGGATGATGATGGAGGAGGACGGAGGCGTTACGCCGGTGTTCGACGATAACGATACGGAATTTTACGCGGTCCCGGCCGCCGACGGCGGAGAAAACAAGATCGTAGAGCTCAACATGGAGCTCCGCCACGAGGCCCACGAGGCGGCGATCAAATCCGGACTGGCGCTGCTGTCCTGCAAGTGCGGCATGGGGAAGGACCGGTACAGCTTCGAGCAGGGGCATGTCAAGACGGCCACGGAGGTCGTCAGCGAAAAATCCGACCTGTTCCAGAGCCTGAGAAAGCATGAGCTGCTGCTGGAGCACGCGCTGGTGGGGCTGGCGGAGGGCGTGGCCTCTCTTCTGGGCGTGACGGCCGCGTTTGAGACACGGGTGAATTTTGACGATTCCATCATCGAGGATGCGGGCAGCACCCGGCAGCGGGACCTCCAGGAGGTCCGGGACGGCATCATGCAGGCGTGGGAATTTCGGGCCAAGTGGTACGGCGAGACCGAGGAGCAGGCCAAGGCCATGGGCGGCAAGGAGCCGGAGGCGGACGCCTTCGGATTCGCGTAATGCTGCCGCCGGAGTACCTGGCAGGCATCCCGGACGCTCTGGTGGAATTGTACGGCGAGGTGGAGGGCGGCATCCTCGCCCATATGGCGGAGCAGATCGCCCAATATGACTACTATATCCCCGCCGCCCAGCACCAGCGCCAGAAGCTGCGGGCTATGGGGATGCTGGAGAGCGAGATCGAGGCGCGCCTTTCCGCTGTTTCCAGCAGGAGCCGGGAGGAGTTGCGGCGGCTGATGACGGAGGCGGTGGAGCGGTCCCTGACAGCCGACGCCGCCGTCTACGCCGCTGCGGGGATGGGGGAGGCGGACGTCCTTGCGGCGGCGGGGGTGGACGCGGTTCTTCGCGCCGGGCTGGCCCAGACGGGCGGACTCTTCACCAACCTGACCTGCACCACGGCCCGCACCGCCGCCAAGCAGTTCGAGGACGCGCTGGACCGGGCGTGGCTGCAAATTACGTCCGGCGGCTTCGACTACAGCGCCGCCGTCCGAAATGCGGTGAAAGACCTGTCCCGGCAGGGGGTCAAGTCCATCCGGTATTCTACGGGGCACGAGGACACGCTGGAGACGGCGGTCCGCCGCGCGGTGATCACCGGATGCAGCCAGACGGCGGCAAGGGCACAGCTGGCGCTTATGGGTGAGATGGGCACCGACCTGGTGGAGGTTACCGCCCACGCCGGCGCAAGGCCCAGCCATGCGCAGTGGCAGGGAAAAATCTACAGCCGCAGCGGGCAGAGCGGCAAGTACCCCGATTTTGTGTCATCGACTGGATACGGCACCGGGGAGGGCTTGTGCGGCTGGAATTGCAGCCACAGCTTCGCCCCCTGGTTCGAGGGCGCGCCGCGCGCCTATCCCCCGGAGCTGCTGGAGGAGTACGCAGCGAAGGCGGCTGCGTACAACGGCAGAAGCATGACCGAATACGAGGCCCGCCAAAACCAGCGGTACATTGAACGGCAGCTCCGGCGCTGGAAGAGGGAGTACAAGGCCATGGAGGCCGCAGGGCAGTCCACAGAGGAGGCGGCGGCCAAAATCAGTGAATGGCGGACGCGGGAGGCGGACTTCTGCCGTCAGGCCGGGCTGAGGCGGCAGGGGGACCGGCCGCAGATTGCGGATTTTGGGCGGCGCGAGGCGGCGAGGGCCCATTGGGCGGTTGCCAAATACGAAAAAATACGCTATCATAAGGATGGGACCATCATCACGACAGACGATTGGACAGGGAAAGAACACGTCAGGATTCCCTCCAAGTATAAGCCCAACGCAGTGGTGGATACGCTGTCGCAAAACGGGAAGCAGCGTGATCGTACAATATACGATGAAACGGGCGTTATAAAAACACAGATCCACGGCGGCGATCACGGGAATTCCAAACGCCACCCGTATGGGCGGCGTGGAGAGCATGTCCATGATTACACCTGGTTTCCCGGCCAAAAGAAGCCGGACAGGCGGGACAGGAGCGCAACGGAGCTGGAGTATATCCAGCACAGAGATATTTTGGAGGATAGCGGTCATGACGATCGATGAATTTAAGGAAATGATGTGCTGCAACGAGCCGGATTTCGCGTATAACGGCGAGAGATATTCCATATGCTGGCCCGGCGGGAGGTACTATGTGACCGCCTCCGACCGTCCCGGCGATACGGAATTGGAATTTGAAACGCTGGACGATCTGCTGGAGCATTGGATCATACAGGGGCGCCGGTTCCGGGACATCCTGCCGGACATTGATCTTGGGTGATGCACATGGACGAAAAAGCCATCGCGGCCATCGAGGCCATCCTAAACCGGGGCAACGACGCGGAGGTCCGGAGGAAGGGCGGCGGGGTCGTCGTCCTAGAGGTTAAAAAGACGATCAAACACAGCACGCAGCGGATTGGCGCTGCGGAGAGCCGTTGGGGCTGACTGCCGGGGTTTCCCGGCAGCTGGTCCCTTTATTTTTTTACCGCCCGGCTGCGCCGGGAGAAAGGAGCACCATGGAATTTCTTAAGGAGCTGTTCAGCGGCGGCCCGCTGAGCTATGACCAGCTGGTCCAGGCGGCTGAGGAGCGGGGCATCCAGGCGGTGAACGCCGCCGGCGGGGCCTATGTGCCGCAGGCGGAGCTGGAGCACGCCCATGGGCAGATCGCCACCCTGACCGGGCAGCTGTCTGACGCCAGCAAAAAGCTGGAGGGCTACGACCCCGAGTGGCGGGCCAAGGCGGAGGCGGACCGCCAAAGGCTGGAGGCGCAGCAGTTCGACTTCGCCCTGGAGCGGGCTCTGGCGGCGGCGAAGCCCAGAAACGCCAAGGCGCTGCTGAATTTCCTGGACCGGGACAAGCTGACGCTGGCGGGCGGCGAGATCATCGGCCTGGACAAGCAGCTGGAGGCGCTGAAAAAGGGGGAGGACACGGCGTTCCTTTTTGAGACGGCGCCTCCCCGGCGCACCGGCATGACCCACCAGTACGGCGGGGAGGGCGCTCCCGACAAGAAGGATATGGCGAACGCGGCCCTGCGCTCCCTCTTCGGAAGCGAACATAGAATTTGATTAGGAGGATTTATCAAATGCCTGTATCGATCACATCTCGGGCGGACGCGGAGGCCTTGATCCAGGAGCAGCTGGTCTCCACCATCCATCAGGATGCGCCCAAGCAGTCCATCTTCATGCAGCTTGCCCAGCGGCTGCCCAACATGACCAGCAAGCAGACCCGCATCCCCGTATTGGACATGCTGCCCATGGCCTACTGGGTCAACGGGGACACCGGCTGCAAGAGCACCACCGGCCAGGCCTGGGACAACGTATACCTGACGGCGGAGGAGCTGGCCGTTATCGTGCCGATCCCCGAGGCGGTGGTGGACGACGCCGGCTTTGACATCATGGGCGAGATTCAGCCCCGCGTCATGGAGGCCATCGGCCTGCGGGTGGACAGCGCCGCCATCTTCGGCGTGAACAAGCCCGCATCCTGGCGCGCGGACATCCTCACCACGGCCCGCCAGGCGGGGAACAACGTCGCGCCGGGCACGCCGCCTCAGTACTACGACCTTATCATGGGCGAGGGCGGCGTCATCGGAAGGGCGGAGGAATCCGGCCGCATGGTCACGGGGGCCATCGCCGCCATGTCCATGCGCGCCAAGCTGCGGGGCGTCAAGGATAACGACGGGCGGCCCATCTTCAAGAGCGATATGCAGGGGGCCACCCAGTATGCCCTGGACGGCGCGCCCATGTACTTCCCCCAGAACGGCTGCTTCGACCAGAAGCGGGCCCAGCTGATCGTGGGCGACTTCTCCCAGGCGGTTTACTCCATCCGGCAGGACGTGACGGTGAAGCTTTTGGACCAGGGCGTGATCCAGGACCCCGTCACCAAGGAGATCGTCTACAACCTGGCCCAGCAGGATATGATCGCCCTGCGGGTGGTATTCCGCATGGGATGGGCGCTGCCCAACCCCGCCACGCGAATGGACGAAAACCGGACGATGTGTTCCTTTGCCTACCTGGAACCCGCTGCGGCGCTGACCGCCCATACGGTGACCTTTACCGTCACCGGCGGCGGTGATGAGGATGGGGCCGCCCTGAAGGGCGCAAGGGTGGAGATCAACGGCGTGCGCAAGCTGACGGACGCTGGGGGCAAGGCCAGCTTCACGCTGGAGGACGGCGCATATCAGGCGCACATCTCCGCCAAGGGATTTGCCCCCGTTACGGAGAGCGTGGCCGTATCCGGCGCGGCGGCGGCAAAGGACGTCGCCCTGATCCCGCAGTAACCGACCATGCCGGATTACGATTTTTACTGCGCCCTTGGCGGTACGTTGAACCGGGAGGACTTTACGCGGCTCTCCTGGAAGGCGTGGGCCTATCTGGAGGCGCTGACGGCGGAGCGGGTCAACAGGCCCCTCCCTGCTGCTGCTGCGGCGAAGGTGAAGCGGTGCTGCTGCGCCCTGGCGGACGCGTATGCCGCCCAGGAGAAGGGCGGCGAGGTGGTCAGCGCCAGCAACGACGGCTATACGGAGACCTACGCCGCCTCCGGCAAAACGCCGGACCAGAAAATCTATGCCGTTGCCGCCGTCCATCTGGCGGCAACGGGGCTGCTCTATACCGGGATGGGAGGGACCTGCCGTGCTTGCCTGTACTGAGACCGTGACCCTGGTCCATCCGGTCCGGGGGGATGACGGCGACGCCTACCGCTGCACCGTCATCTGCGGGGCCAGCTGGTACCGCAAGGCGGTGATTACTCTCAGCGGGGACGGTGCGCGGCCCGTTCCCGTGTGCCGGGTGCGGATTCCGGCGGAGAACATGCCGGAGGGCGTCTCCCCGGCGGAGGGGGACTACCTGGTCCGGGGCGAGCTGGAGGAGGTCCGCCGGGCCCCTGCGGACTTCTCCGGGCGGGAGTATGTACTGCTCACCGTGGTAGGGGACAATCGCCGGGGCCGCCTGCCCCACTGGTCTTTGTCGGGAGGCGCGAGATGAGCGTCAGGATCAGCGTGAACGCCGCAGCCATCCTGGACAGCAGGGGCCTGGGCGGCAGCACCGCCGCCCGGCGGCGTCTGGCCTCCACGGTGGCACGGCTGTGCGGCCCCTATGCGCCCATGAGCGCGGGCTCCGGCGCGCACATGAAGGACCAAACGCAGATCACCGAGAGCGGCGGCGCCGTGGCCATCGTGTACGCCGCGCCCTACGCCCACTATCAGTACAAAGGAGAGGTCATGGCCGGACGCGCCCCCAAGCACTACGCCGGGAGGGCCATTCGCTACCACGGCGGGCCCATGCGGGGCAAGGAGTGGGACAAGCGCATGATGGCCGACCGTGGAGACGAGGTGGCGGACGATCTCGCAAAATTCGTGGGAGGGAAGCGGAAATGACCATCATCGAGGCCTTGCGGGGGTGGCTGAGGACCTATGAGCCCCTGTCTACAGGCCGTCTCGCGGTGGACTTCCTGCCGGAGCGGGCCCGCGCCTATTCCATCGACTCCGTGCCCTGCAGGGAGGAGATCAAGCGCTATCTGGACGGCTCCAGCCTGCGGCAGTTTCTCTTTACCATGTCCTCTCGGGAGTTCAAGGGGGAGGACATCCAGCAGAACACAGACAATCTTGCCTTCTATGAGGCATTTGCCGGCTGGGTGCTCCAGCAGGACCGGTCTGGAAACCTGCCAGCCCTGGGAGATGGCCGGACATCCCGGAAGATCGAGGTCACGACCAGCGGCTACCCCTTCCTGGTGGATGAACAGGGGACCGCCCGGTATCAGATTCAACTCCGCTTGGAGTATTTTCAGAAAGGAATACAGTGAGGTATGAAGCTTTCCGAGCTTATGAGGGGGAGAGTGCCCAACCCGGATTTTGAGGGCTTTGTCACCAACGACGACATGGTGCTGGCGGTGGATATTTCTGAGGAAAAGAAGGCCGACCCCAACGACTATGCGGTGGTTCAGATGGGCATTGACGGGCTGGACGCGCAGAACAACCCCGTCACCGTGGACAAGCAGTATGTCCGCGCCGGGCAGTCCACCACCAAGACCGGCAATCAGCGCAGCTTCAAGGTCAGCGGCGACCGCTACATTGGCGACCCCTTCCAGGATTACGCCTGCTCCCCCGCAATCATGCAGGGCGTGGGGCAGGCGGTGGTGGTTCCCTATGTGTACTTCTGCCTTCTCAACGGCAAGGGGGAGAAGGGGACGGTATCCATCATCACCAACTCCGACGCCAGCGGCTCTGCCGGTGAGAACGCCGGTATTGACATCGAGCTGAAGAAGGTGAGCGCAGCGCCGGCGGCGTATGCCTACACAGCCGCTCAGGGCACGCCCCCGGAGACGGCCGTATAAGAGGAGGAACTGATGGAACGCTTTACCGTCAACGGAAAAGACGTGGAATTTGACCCCTTTGACCTGGACGCCCTGGACAGCTACCTGTCCGGCCTGGAGAATGTAGACGAGGAGCGCCGGGCGAAGCTGGAGGGGGAGACAGCCGTGGAGGCGCTGCGGCGGACCTGCCATGCGGTTCTGGATTTCTTTGACGACCTGCTGGGCGAGGGGGCCGCAGAGGAGCTGTTTGGCCAGCGGGTCAATGTCAAGGTCATCTATGACGGCTTTGGCGCGTTCGTCACGCAGATCAACGCCTGCGTGGGGGATTACGCCAGAACTATGCATGCAGGACAGACCCTTTCGGGGGCGGCCAGCCGCGCCCAGCGCCGCGAGGAACAGCGGCGCAGATCGTGAGCCTGCTGACGGAACGGCTCCCCAGCAGCGTGGAGGCGGCGGGAGAAGCCCGTGCCGTTGACCCGGATTTCCGGCTCATGGTCGAGCTGGAGGCCGCCGCCGCCTCGGCGGAGGGCCTGGTCCCGGAGCAGCTGGAAGCGCTTCTCCGGCGGTTTTACCGGCAGGAGCCTCCGCCCGGCCCGGAGGATGCGGTGGAAGGAATGCTGTGGTTTTACCGGTGCGGCAGGGAGGAGCAGGGCGGCAAGGGCGCGGCCACGGGACCCAGGGCATACGATTTCGGGCAGGACGCGGAGGCGCTGTATACCTCCTTCCTTCAGGCGTACCGGATCGACCTCTCTGCGGACGCGGTCCACTGGTGGAAATTCCGGCGGCTGATGTTCGGCCTTCCGGCGGATACGCCCTTTGCCCAGCGCCTCCATTACCGCACGGCTGACACATCCGGCATGGGAAAGGAGCAGCGGAAGCACTACGGAAAAATGAAGCGCCTGTACGCCATCGGGGCGCAGTCCCGCCGCAGGGAAACCCTCGCGCAGCGCGACGCGAGGATGCAGGCCTATGTGGAGCGGCGCTTTGCGGAGGCAGAGCGCGGATAGGAGGTGGGCCCATTGGCAGCGGACGGCTCTGTTGTGATCCTCATCGACGGGGATGACAGCGGTTTGAAGGAAAAACTGAACAGCATCGGCACCATCGCCTCCGGCGCGGCCAAGGCGGCCGCCGCCGCCATTGCCGCAGCGACGGCGGCGGTCGGCGCGTTTGCCAAGGCTTCCCTTGATACGGGGATGCAGTTTGACAGCGCCATGTCCCAGGTGGCGGCCACGATGGGGACCACCACCGGCCAGATTCAGCAGCTGCGGAGCTTTGCAATGGAGATGGGCGCGTCCACCGCCTTTTCCGCCAACGAGGCTGCGCAGGCGCTGAATTATATGGCGCTGGCAGGGTACGGCGCGGATACGGCCATGTCGATGCTGCCGGCCGTTCTGGACCTGGCGGCGGCGGGAGGGGTCGAGCTTGCTTCTGCCTCCGACATGGTGACGGACGCGCAGGCCGCCCTCGGGCTGTCCATCGAAGAGACCGCCCAAATGGTGGACAGGATGGCGATGGCCTCCAGCAAGTCCAACACCAGCGTGGCCCAGCTGGGCGAGGCCATTCTGACCATCGGCGGAACCGCCAAAAACATGGCGGGAGACACGACAGAGCTGACCGCCGCCCTGGGCATTCTGGCTGACAACGGCGTGAAGGGCGCAGAGGGCGGCACCGCGCTGCGCAATATCATTCTTTCGCTGTCCGCCCCCACCGGCACGGCCGCAGCGGCTATGAAAAAATTAGGGCTGGAGGTATTTGACGCAGAGGGCAGCATGCGTCCTCTGAACGATACCTTTTCTGACCTTCATACCGCCCTGTCCTCCATGACCCAGGGGGAGCAGACGCAGGCCCTGAGTCAGATTTTCAACAAGGTTGATCTGAAATCGGTCAACGCCCTCCTCGCCAACACCGGGGCGCGGTTTGACGAGCTGAGCGGATACATAGAAAACGCCTCCGGCGCGGCCGCCGCTATGGCGGACACGCAGCTGGACAATCTGGCCGGCGACGTCACCCTCTTCAAATCGGCGCTGGAGGGGGCGCAGATCGTTCTATCCGACCAGCTGACGCCGAACCTTCGCGCGTTCGTCCAGTTCGCCTCTGAGGGCCTTTCAAGCATTGCAGCCGCCTTCCAGGAGGGCGGCCTGTCCGGCGCAATGGAGGCGGTTGGAGCGGTTTTGAGCGAGGGGCTGAACATGGCCGTCGAACAGCTCCCCGCCATGGTTGACGCCGGCATGCAGCTGCTGGGGGCGCTGGGGCAGGGGCTGATCGATAATCTCCCGGCAATAACCGACGCCGCGCTGGAGATCGTGGGCAGCCTGGCAGGCGGCATTGTGGAGGCGCTGCCGGAGCTGCTGACGAGCGGGGTTGAGGTAATCGCTGGCTTTTGCGAGGGCCTTTTGTCAAAGGAAAACATAGCAAATTTGATCTCCGCAGCGGCGGACTTTCTCGGCGCGCTTATTGCCGGGTTCTCAGAAGCGCTCCCGGTGCTTTTGGACGCAGCGGTTGAAATTGCCGGAAATCTCGTTGAAGCCTTCCATGAAACAGATTGGCTTGCTCTCGGCGCGCAGCTTCTGTCAGCAGTGGTTAATGGAATCCTGTCCGTCAACGCCTCCCTCCATGAAGCGGCAAAAAAGCTGGTGGCAACCCTATGGGATAATCTCACGCATACAAGCTGGTTCGAAAAAGGCGCGGAAATCCTAAAAAAGATTGTCGACGGCATGACGAGCATATTTTCCAGCCTGGGAGATACCGCAGAACAGCTTGTCGGAAAGATCACCGAACGAATTGCCGGCACGCCGTGGTATCAGAACGGTTCTGAAATTTTATCAAGCATTGTCAGCGGCATTAAAGGCGTTTTTACCGACCTGGACAGCACCGTACACGATCTAATCGATACCATTTGGGACACCGTCACAAATACTGACTGGCTGGAGGTCGGCGGAAATATTGTAAGCGGAATTGCTAATGGAATTAAAAACGCCGCAAGGAATGCCGTCAACGCCGTGGAGGACCTCGCGGGGAATCTGGTGGACAGCGCAAAGGATTTCCTTGGCATCAAAAGCCCCTCCCGCGTCATGGCGAAGGAAGTAGGCCCCTACATTCCCCAGGGCGTGGCGGTGGGCGTAGAGAGAGAAATCCCCAGAGCTGCGCGCGCCGTGGCGGAGCAAATGGCGGACCTGACAAACCGCGTGCGGGCCGCCGTGGAGGCGGAGACCGCCAGCATTTCCGTCGGTCTGACCGCTAAAAGCGGCGGCGGGGGCGGCCCCGAGCCGGTATCCGGCGGCGGGCAGGTCATCAACGTATATGTGGAGGGCAGGGCGCTGGAGAGCACGGAAAAGGCCCGGAACATGGGCCGCGAGCTGGGCGCTGAGACGGCGCGGGAGATGCGCAGAAGGGGGGCGTCGCCCATATGACAGATGTTCCATACGACAGCTTTACCTTCGGGCGGCACAACAGCCTGACGGACTGGGGCATCCGGGTGATCAAATACGACACCCTGACCCCGGCCAAACGGCCCCGCAAGATCGCCATCCCCCGCCGCAGCGGCATGTACGACCTCGGCGCGGACTGCTGGGAGGAGCGCACGGTGCGGATCGAGTGCGTCCTGGAGCGCAGGATTTCCCGCTCAGAGCTCCGCGCCATCGCCGGGGCGCTGTCCCGAAAGGACCGGCTGCGGCTCTGGGATGAGCCGGATACGTATTACATCGGGGAAATGTACGACCCGGCGGAGATCACCGACTATTTTGACGAGGCCATGCGGGAGTTTACGCTGTCCTTTGTCTGCGAGCCCTTCGCCTATGGCAGGACGGTCACGCTGCCCCTATCGTCCGGGGAGAACACGATTCCCTATGGGGGCACGGCGAATGCCCCGTGCCTGATTGTGCTGCGCAATACATCCGCAGCAGAGGTCGCCAATCTGACCATTACCGCTGTAAAAAGGAGCGAATGATTTATGTACGCCTGTGATTATCTGGAAAACGGGATTTTGAACGCCCTGCGCGGCGTCACCTTTGCGGCCCCCTCCCGGTGCTACCTGGCGCTCTATCTCAACGACCCCGGCGAGAGCGGCGCGGCGGGCACGGAGATCAGCTACACGGGCTACCGGCGCATGGAGATCAGTTTCTCACCCCCCGCTGACGTGAGCGGGGGCATCGGAATCCAGAACCTGACGGAGATCACGTTCCCCACGCCCGACGCCGCCGCAGGGACGGTCACCCATATCGGTGTGATGGATGCTCAGACGGGGGGGAACATGCTGGCCCGCGGGGAGCTGATCGAGCCGCTTGCGATAGGGGCGAAGGAGCCGCCTGTGTTTCTGGCCGGAGACGTTCTGCTCTATCTGGGCGGCAGCCTGTCCAGGGCGTTCATGGCCAAGGTCCTGAATGTGCTGCGGGGGCAGACCTTACAGGGGATCACGCCCTATCTCTCGCTGTGGAACGGCTCCCCGGAGGCAGCCGGGGCGGAGCTGTCCGGGGACAATTACGCCAGAGCGGAGCTGCCCTTGGGCGCGCCGTCTGAGCAGGCCTCGGGGCAGGTTTTGACCGTCAGCTCGGCTCTGGTAAAATTTCCCCGCCCCACCACCAGCTGGGGGACCTGGACGCACACGGCCGTGCACAGCGCGCCCTCGGGCGGAGAACCGGTGTGCGTGTTCCAGCTGACGGCGGCGGTGGAGCTCAAGCGGGGGTACATGCCGGAGTTTCCGGCGGGCGCGGTTGAGATCGGCCTGAACTGATGGACGGCAGATACAGTCTTGCCCGCTATTCCGCCGGGGCGGCGGGGCGGGACGTACAGTCCTCCCTGCGGTGTATCGGGCGCCTGAACGCTGTATCCGGCGCGACGGTCCCGGTCCAGGCGGCAGCCCGGTTCGCCTCCGCCCTGCGGGGCAGCATCCAGGGGACCACGGCCATGATAGCCGGCCTCCCGGCAAGAGGCCGCCTGTCGGCGTCGGTCCGGATGTCCGCCAATGTTCTTGCGGGGATGTGCAGGGCAGGGGCGCTTCAGTCCGCCGCGCGGGCCGGGAAGAATACCGCCGGCAGCGGAGCGGCCCTGGCCCGCCTGGGCGGAAATATGCGGGCGTCCAAAACCATCCCTGCGGCTCTGCCCGCGCGGGGGATGCTGTCCGGGCAGACGGCGGGCGGGAAGAACATCCCGGCCTCGCTGACCGGAGCGGGCGTTCTCACCACCCTGCCAGAGGCGACCTCCCAGACCACGGAGACGGCGCGGGTTTTGCTGCGCATCCCCCCCGGCGGTGAGCTGCGGCTTGACAGCGCGCTGTTTACCGCCCTGCTGAACGGCGAAAATGTGCTCTATGCGCAGCAGGGGGCGTGGATCACGCTGTCCAACCGGCTGCGCAGGCTCATTATCGAGAGCGTGTCCGGCGGGAAGCTGACCGGCCAGCTGATTTTCACAGAGAGGTATCTATGATCGAAGTATTTGACCGCCTCACCCGCCGCCGGACTGCGATTTTAGAAAACGCCTGCGCCGTATCGGAGAACGAGCGGATCAACGCGGTGAATTATCTCCGCTTTTCTCTGCCGGACCGGGACCCGAAAAACGAGTACTGCCAGCCCTTCCACTACGTCCGGCACAACGGCGGGGCGCTCTACCGGATCATGCCCGAGACCCTGACCGTGGACGAGTCCGGGAGCGTGGCCTATCAGTGCGAGCACGTCCTCGCAGCCCTGATCGACAACATTCTTTTCGGGTATCACGTTGTCGGGAACCGCGGGACCTACACCCCCGACGTGATCCGGTATATCCTGGATCACCAGCTTGTGAAAAATTGGGTCCTGGACGAGTGCGACTATCGAAGCCAATTTGAATATGGGTGGGAGCAGGAGTCCCTCCTCTCCGCCCTCTTTTCCGTGGCGGCGCCCCTCGCGGGCCCCTACATATGGCGGACGGACACCTCGGTCTATCCGTGGCGGCTGAGCCTCAAGCGGCTGGACACCACGGGCCGCCCGGAAATGTACGTCCGGCGGCGGCACAATATGACAAGCTACCAGCGGAGCCGGGACCCTCAAAATATTGTGACCCGCCTCTATCCCCTCGGCTATGGCGAGGGCGTGAACCAGCTCGGGATCGGGAGCGTGAACGGGGGCGTCCCATACCTCCAGAGCCCGAAAGCAATCACGGACAAATACGGGATTATTGAAAGGGTATGGACGGATCGCCGCTATGAGGACCAGGCCTCCCTCAAGGCCGCGGCGGAGGCTATGCTCCGGGAACTCCAGGAACCCGCCGTCTCCTATTCGGTCGGCTATCAGGAAATGACCGCCTCCGACTTTGACAAGGCCGAGGTCGGAAAACGCCTCCGCATGGTTTACCCGGAGATCGGGGAGAGCGTGGACACGTTCATAACAGAGATTAAGCGGGACTATGAGGACGCGGAGCGGTCCTCCCTGGTTGTGGCGAACAAGGAGACCTCGATCGCCTCCTCCCTGGCCGATATGGCAGACCGCCAGAGGATTGAGCAGACATACGCCCAGGGTGCAACCCAAATTTATAGCCAAGCCCTCCAGGCGAATTGTGACCGCTCCTCCGGGGCGGTAATGGACTTTTTCATCCCGGAGGAAATGCGGATTATAAACAAGGTCCTCGTCAAGGTGCGAATGACAAAATTCCGGGCCTACTCCAAGAGCACGGAGAGCGACGCCGCGAAGGCCGTCACCTCCACCACCAGCGACGCCCAGACCCGCACGAGCT
>CAJTOM010000034.1 GCA_910577915.1 uncultured Oscillospiraceae bacterium | reverse complement strand
GTGAATGTACGGATAGTCCGGCTCCACATACCGGCACCCGCTCTTATACTTACCAGGGAACAGAATCTCCTCCAGCTCTGCGTTGGTGATGTCATCATCCAGCGGCCACGCGATCTGCTTCTCCTTTGCTGCTTGCAGAACGCTGCGGACGGTGTGCCGCGAACAATGTGCCGTTGATTCGATTGTTCGTTGGCTGTGGTTGAGGCTATCCAGTCTCAAGATCTCCAGATAGTTTGGCATGGTGGGACCTCCAATTGATATAGTCACAGTTTCCTGTGCTACGCCAATTATACAGGTCCCTTTCTTTACTTTCGTGGAGTGGGGCTCCCTTCCGGCAGGGTGGGGCTAAAATTCCGTGCAGATGGAGCTGCTGGTCCGGTGTATGCAATATACGCAGCAAATTTCAGCAATAGAAAAGGGCCTGGTTGATCTGAGGCTTAAATCCGATATTGCCGCCGGTGACGAGAAGAAAGCTTTAGTCAAAGAAATAAAATATGCTGAGGATTCTGTTAAGGCTATGAAGATAGCCAGAGGCAGCATGAAAAAATTTAACAGCTCGTTTAGCGAGGGTATGGCACTTCGAAAGTAAGCGTCAAATTCCCGTAAAACAAGGATAGAGCCAAGGCCTTATGGCCTTGACTCTATCCTTGCTTCAACCGCAAATACATTCCTGACGATATACAGGGTTCGTATTTGCGCGTTATGGTGGAGGTGAGGGGAGTCGAACCCCTGTCCGAAAACAATTCCACGGGACCTTCTCCGGGCGCAGACGGTTATTGCGGGCGGCAAATCCGCCCTGTTCCCCTTTCGGCAGGCAAGCCGTCACGCCTGCCGGTCAGGTGAGAGTCATCATGCATGGCACGGTCAACTCTTTCCGTGCGCACGTGCACCGCTAAACGACGCCCTTCTTAAGCCGCGGTCCTCTTAAGTCGGACGGCTGCGCCTAATCAGGCAGCAGCAAGAACAGTATTGTTGTTGTTCTTTAATTTATAAAGTTGCCCGTTTTTAGGTGGCCAGGCGCCACCGCCCGCTAATCCCGCTTCCTCATCCCCGTCGAAACCGGTACACCCCCATAGAGGCGGGCTGAGTATACCACAGCCCGCATGAGAAAACAAGTAAATTTTTTGTTACGCCGTTACTTCTTTTCAGGCTCCGGGTAGGTCTCGCCCTGGGTGTCCACCCGGACGGACTTCATCATCTGGGGCTTCTTGGGCTTGTCGTCCATCATGCTCCGGGGTACCCGGGACACGGCCACGGCGGCCTCGGCGTTCTCCGTAATCTTGCCGAAGGCGGCATACTGGCCGTCCAGATGGGGCGCGGCGTCCACCATGATAAAGAACTGGCTTCCGGCGCTGTCCGGGTGCATGGAGCGGGCCATGGACAGCACCCCCAGGGTGTGCTTGATGTCGTTCTTCTCAAAGCCGTTGCCGGAAAATTCCCCGCGGATCTGGTAGCCGGGACCGCCCGTCCCCGTGCCGCTGGGGCAGCCGCCCTGGATCATAAAGCCGGGGATCACCCGGTGGAAGCTCAATCCGTCGTAGTAGCCGCTGTTGGCCAGGGCGATGAAGTTGTTCACCGTGTTGGGGGCCTTCTCCGGGTACAGCTCCCCGGTCATGACCTGCCCGTTCTCCAGTTCAATGGTAACAATTGGATGGCTCATAGTCTCTCTCCCTCTCTGTATCCTAGCGGTTGTAGGATTTTACAGCCCGGTCCATGTCCCGCTTGGCGTCCCGCCGGGCCATGGCGTCCCGCTTATCATAGTTCTTTTTGCCCTTGCACAGGCCTACCTCCACCTTCACCCTGGCGTTCTTGAAATACACGCTCAGGGGCACCAAGGCGTAGCCGTCCCGCTGGACATAGGCCTGGAGACGGTTGATCTCCCGCTTGTGCATCAGCAGCCGGCGGGGCCGCACCGGGTCGCGGTTGAAGATATTGCCGTGCTCATAGGGGCTGATGTGCATGCCGTGGAGGTAGAGCTCCCCGTTTTTCGCGATGCAGTAGGAATCCTTCAGGTTCAGCGTTCCGGCCCGGATGGATTTGACCTCGGTGCCGAACAGCTCGATGCCCGCCTCGTAGCGGTCCTCCACAAAGTAGTCGTGGTGGGCCTTCCGGTTCTGGGCTGCCACCTTGACGCCCTTTTTATCCGCCATACGCATCCCCTCCTCTCTGGCTCTGTCTGCCAGTATAGCACACTTCCGGCGGCACTTCAAGTCGAGAAAGGAAGTTTTGCGGCAGGCCCTGGTCCGAATTTTGGCCGCCCCCAGTCAAAAGGACAGAGGCCGCGCCCTGTGGCCTCTGTCCTCCGTTTTCGCTATGTATCTCCGGCCTGTACCTCAGAGGCCGGAGGCGAAGCGCATTATCATCGCCGCGGCTTCCGCACGGGTAGCGGAGCCCTGGGGGTTCAGCTGTCCGCCGTTGCCCTTGAGAAGGCCGCAGCCCACAGCCCAGCCCATGGCTTCGGCAGCGTAGACGCTGACGCCGGCGGCGTCGCTGAACGCGCTGAGGCCGCCGCCGCCGGCGGGGCTCCCGGCGTTCCGCCAGAGCATGACGGCCAGCTGCTCACGGGTAACGTCCTCCGTGGGGCGGCTCCCGTCTGTCACGCCCTGCTCCATGGCCCAGCCCATGCCAGCCTCATACCAGACGCCGCCGGGGGCGCTGTCGGTCTGGACGCCCTGCATCCGGGCCAGAATGGTCCAGATCATGGACCGGCTGACAGTCTGGTCGGGCGCAAACCGGGTATCGGAAACGCCATTCATAAGGCGGTGCTTCCAGACATAGTCCACGCTCTCATAGTACCACTTTGCGGCCGGAACGTCCAAAAAGGGCATTGGCAGGGTATTCGGGACAGTGCCAGCGGGATCACCGCCGTCGGGGGCCGCGGCCGTAAATACGGCGCGGATCTCTACCTTGCCGCCAGGCATGGTGAAACTGAAGCGGCCGTCTGAGAGGCTGCGCACCTCCACGCTGCGGCCCCGGGCGTCGGTGACGGTGAGCCCGGCCAGCTCATACCCCTCGTCGGGCTGGACGGACAGGGTTACGCGCTCGCCCTTGGCGGCGTAATGGCTGCTGAGGACAATCCGGCCGCCGGAGATCTGGGGGACGGAGATGGAATAGGTCTCCTCCCTGTCGGGGGCAGGGGAGGGAACCGGATCCGGGTCCGGGGTCGGATCCGGTTCTGGCGTGGGGACGGGCGCGGGGTCCGGGGCGGGACCGCTGTGTGCGGGGATCACCAGGCGCAGGGGCTCGGTGGTCAGGACAAGGCCCGCCGCCCGCCCGTCGAATCGGATGACCATCTGATAGACATACTCGCCGTCGGCGTCCCGGGTGGGCGGGGTATAACTGATGGTGGTGACGGTACAGCTGAGAAGGGCGCTGACCGGCTCCAGGGCGGCGCGGGCAAGGTCGGACACATACTGCCGGGCGGCGGCCTCCTCGTAGGCGTAGTTGGCCCGCCGGCTGTCGAGCATCTTTACCGCCAGATAGCCGTCCCCGACGGCGGCGGTCACCACCATGACGGACACGCCGTTTTCATCCAGCTCGTTGGCGCACGCGTAATCGCCGCCGGCATTGCGGACCAGCCGGTGCCCCTTGGCGGGGATGTCCTCTGTCAGTGTATCGCCGCAGACGCCGCAGGAGGCGGTCTGCCGGCCGGCCTCCGTACAGGAGGCCTCCTGCGTCACGGTGAAGGCCCCGTAGCGGTGGCCGGCGGGTGCAATGGTCTCGGTCCGGGTTTCGCCGCAGCCGACGCAGGTGTATGTCCGGACGCCGGAGGACGTGCAGTCTGCCGGCTTGGTAACCGCGCCGCTGTCCCACGTGTGGGTGTGGCCGGGTTCATCCGGGCCGGGCGGCTCCGGCATGGCGCTGTCGTAATGGATGGTCACCGTTGCCAGCGCCGCCGTTACATCCGCCGGCTTGGATATGCTGTTCCACTGCGCCTCGCTGCCGCAGTAGTAAATATCCCTCAGCATGCTGCAGTTTGAAAATGCGCCGGTTCCAATCTCCGTTACGCTGTCCGGAATGGTGAGCTTCGTCAGGCTCGCGCAGGAGGCGAAGGCCTCATTGTCAATGCCCGCCGCGCCCTGGGGAATATCCAAACTGGAAAGCGCGCCGCAGACCTGAAACATGCCCCCGCTGATGCGGTTGATGCTTTGGGGCAGTGTTACCTCGGACAGTCTCCAGCACTGCGTGAAGAGATTCTCCCCTATCGTTACCTGCGTGCCGCCGGGGACGAAGGCCGCGCTTGTCAAGTTCTCGCAGCTCATAAAGGCCCCGGCTCCTACCTCCGTTACGCTGGCGGGGAGGGAGATGGACTTGAGGGCCGTACAGCCGCGAAACGCGTTTTGGCCGATGGCCTCCACCCCGCCGGCGACCGTCACGGAGCTGAGGTTCCGGCATGTACGGAAGGCGCCGTCGCCAATCGTTTTCACACCGGCGGGAATGGCCGCGGAGATGATGGCGCTGCCGTAAAAGGCGCCGCTGCCGATGGCCGTCACACTGTCGGGGATTTCCGCGCTGAGGACCGCGCTGTTTTGAAACGCATTGCTGCCCACGCTGGTTACGCCGTCCTCAATCACAACCTTCAGGATGCCGCCCGCATGCCCATCCCACGGGCGGTCGCCGAGATCGGCGAAGTCCGGCATCGCCCCCGCGCCGGAGACGGTCAGGGTCCCCGCCCCTGTCAGCGTCCAGGCGAGGCCGCCGGCAGTTCCGCTGTCAACCACCGTATCCGCGCCGGGATTATCCGGCGGGACATAGTTCGCCGGGTAGCGGGTGATCAGGTGGGAGGCGGCCTCCACCTCGGCTATGCCCATGGAACGCCCCCAATGGACCTTTCCACCGCCGCCGCCCTCACTGTAGTTTCCCTCGGCAATTGTGACGCCGTTATCCGCCACCCGGAGTACAATCACGGTATGGGCGTCGTTGTTTACCCGCAGAATGTCCCCCACCTTCACGTCGGAAAACGTGAAGCGCGCGGTCATTCTCGCGGGCAGGCTGCCGAAGGCCGCATCGCTGAGCTCATAGGCAAACGCGACGCAGCCCAGGCCGGTCCCCGCGATGCCGTCCTCGGTTCCGCCTTTCCACGTGTACTCGTGGGTCTCGTTGGTCCAGGGCGCGCCCTCCTCATACCGGACTTCCTCCTGCAGAGCCATCATGGCCGCGTAGACCTCCTGGGGAGAGGGGACCGCCTCCCTTGCGTAGGAGAGGGCTGCGGCCGTATCCGCGCGCAGCTGCGGCGTCTCCCGCCTCGCGAGGGCCCTCGGCGCGGCTGTCAGGCACAGGCACAGCGCTAACGCCGCCGTAAAAATCCGATGCTTCAATTCTGTTACCTCCTGCTTCGGTATTGTCTGGGGGTAGGACATTCTATGGCTGATACCAGCCGCAAATCACTTGCTGAGTATACCCGTCGCGGCTTTTTTTGTCAATCCCGGAAAGCGTTGGACGCCCCTGTCCGCGCCGCGCTTGCAATTTACCCTTTTTCATGATATAATAGAAAAACAATCCCCGCTATCCTGCTCTAGGAGGTAAAACAGCCATGAGAAGTCGTGTTGACATCAAGACCGAGGCAAAGGAAATTCTCCGCTCCGCCAAGGTCTCCCCGATCCTCATAACACTTATTGTGATGGCCATTGCCTTTGTCCTCAACCGGGTGATGATCCTGGTGGAGTACGGCACCCTGTTCCCCATCGGCTTTATCCAGCGCTATGCCGACGCCTACCAGCAGGCCTTCGCCACGGGGGACGTGTCCGCGCTGCAGGCCCTGGCGGCCTCCCTGCCGGAGAGCACCACTATGTCCTTCTTTTTCTCCACGCTTGTCTCCCTGTTCATGGTGATTCTGAACGCCGGCTACTTCATCTACTGCATGGGCATCCGACAGGGGGTGGAGATGCCCTACTCCACGCTGACGGAGGGACTGAGCGTGGCGGGGAAGCTGATCTGGTGCTGGGTGCAGCTCACGGTGCGGACCTTCCTGTGGTCGATGCTGTTCATCATCCCCGGCATCGTGGCTGCCTACCGCTACCGCTTCGCCTACTACAACCTGCTCACCGACTCCAACCTCTCCGCCGGGGAGGCCATCCGGCTGAGCTGCCAGCAGACGGCGGGCATCAAGATGGATCTCTTTGTGCTGGACCTCAGCTTCATCGGCTGGCTCCTGCTGTCCGCCATCACCATGAGTCTGCTGGACATGTGGCTGACGCCCTACATAACGCTGTGCGATCTGGCCTACTTTGAGGACGCCCAGAAGCGCCTGGGCCGCAGCCCCTACAACAGCAGCCAGACGCCCCCCTCCTCCGGCGAGCCCTGGGAGCTGTAAGCCGTTTTCCTGGAAGAGAGGCGCAGAGCTGTACCCCAAGCATGCAGAACCCTATTTATATATACGTAGGCGCACCCCGCGAGGCCCTCTGAGGCTTCGCGGGGTGCGTTTTTTCTGACCTATTCCGCCTGGACGGCCTTCAGGGCCGCGTCATACAGCTCGTTGCGGGCCAGGCCGGTGTCGGCGGAGACCTGACGGACGGCGTCCTTCATCCGCTCCCCGGCGCGGCGGCGGGAGAGCACCATGGACACGCCCTCCTCCAGGCTCACCGCCCCTGGCTCCGCCGGCTCCGCGCCGGCCAGCACCAGCACATACTCCCCCCGGGGCTCCCGCTCCCGGTAGAGGGCCGCCGCCTGGTCCAGGGTGGTGCGCCAGGTCTCCTCGTGGAGCTTGGTCAGCTCCCGGCAGAGGGCCACAGGCCGGTCGCCGAAGGCGGCGCGCAGGTCGTCCAGCGTGGCCCGCAGGCGGTGGGGGGCCTCGTAGAGGATCATGGTCCGCTCCTCCGCCAGCAGGCGGCCCAGCCGCTCCTGCCGCGCCCCCCGGTTCACCGGCAGGAAGCCCTCGAAGACAAACCGCTCCGTGGGCAGGCCGCTGACGGCCAGGGCGGTGATGAGGGCGCAGCAGCCGGGGACGGACTGGACCGTCACGCCTTGGCCGGCGCACAGCCGCACCAGATCCTCCCCCGGGTCGCTGATGGCGGGGGTGCCCGCGTCGGTGACCAGGGCGCAGCTCTCCCCGGCCAGCAGTCGCTCCAGGATGGCCGGCCCGGCGGAGGCGCGGTTGTGCTGGTGGTAGCTCACCAGGGGCTTTCTCAGCTCCAGGTGGCGCAGCAGCTTCATGGTCACCCGGGTATCCTCGGCGGCGATGAAGTCCGCCGCCCCCAGCACCGCCGCCGCACGGGGACTCAGGTCCCCCAGGTTGCCGATGGGGGTGGCCACCAGATAGAGCACGCCGCTCACGGCTTACTTGATGACCTCGCCCCGGGCCTTCTTCTCCTCGATCTCCCGGACGGCGTCCTTGTGGGAGAGGTTGACCCGGCCCTTCTCGTCAATCTCGGTGACCTTGACCCACATCATGTCGCCGATCTTGCACACGTCCTCCACCTTCTCCACCCGGTGGTTGGCCAGCTTGGAGATGTGGACCAGCCCGTCCTTGCCGGGGGCCAGCTCCACGAAGGCGCCGAACTGCATCAGCCGGACCACCCGGCCGTAGTACAGGGAGCCCACCTCGGGGACGAAGACGATCTGGTCGATGGCCGCCTTGGCGGCCTCGGCAGAGGCGGAATCGGGGGAGGCGATGTGGATGGTGCCGTCGTCCTCAATGTCGATCTTGGCCCCGGTGTCCGCCACGATCTTCTGGATGACGGAGCCGCCCTTACCGATGACGTCCCGGATGTTGTCGGGATCAATGTGCATGGTGATCATTTTGGGGGCCCACTGGCTGACCTCGGGCCGGGGCTTGTCGATGCAGGGCAGCATGATCTGGTCAAGAATCTCGCACCGGGCGTCGTAGGTGATGTCCAGGGCGTTTTTGATGATCTCCATAGTGAGGCCGTCGTTTTTCAGGTCCATCTGGATGGCGGTGATGCCCTTCTTGGTGCCGCCCACCTTGAAGTCCATCTCGCCGTGAAAGTCCTCCACGCCCTGGATGTCGATGAAGGTGGTGAAGGAGCCGTCGTCGTCCTGGATGAGGCCGCAGGAGATGCCGGCCACGGGGGCCTTGATGGGCACGCCGGCGTCCATGAGGGCCAGGGTGGAGCCGCAGATGGAGCCCTGGGAGGTGGAGCCGTTGGAGCTGACCACCTCGCTCACCACACGGATGGCGTAGGGGAACTCCTCCTCAGAGGGGAGCACGGGCAGCAGGGCCCGCTCGGCCAGAGCGCCGTGGCCGATCTCCCGGCGGCCGGGGGAGCGGGAGGGCTTGGCCTCGCCCACGGAGTAGCCGGGGAAGTTGTAGTGGTGCATATACCGCTTGGACTCCTCGGGCCAGATGGTGTCCAGCTTCTGGGCCGCTGACATGGTGTCCAGGGTGCAGACGCTGAGCACCTGGGTCTGGCCGCGGGTGAACAGGCCGGAGCCGTGGACCCGGGGCAGCACGCCCACCTCGGCTCCCAGGGGCCGGATCTCGTTCTTGGCGCGGCCGTCCACGCGGTGGCCCTCCAGAAGCCAGGCCTTGACGATCTTCTTCTGGAACTTGTAGGTGAACTCCTCCAGGTACTTGTCCATGTCGGGGTACTGCTCCAGATAGCGCTCGTGCCAGTGCTCGATCATGGCGTTCCACCGGGCCTCCCGGACGTTCTTGTCGTCGGTGTCCATGGCGGCCTTGGCCTCGTCCATGAAGTGGGCGACAATGTCGTCAAAGAGCTCCTGGTTGAAGTCGGCATGGGGGTAGTCGAACTTCTCCTTGCCGATCTCCGCCACCATCTGGCTGATGAGGGCCACCTGGGTCTGGTTGACGCTGTGGGCCAGCTGGATGGCCTCAAACATGGTGTCGTTGGAGATCTCGTTGGCCCCAGCCTCGATCATCACCACCTTCCTGCCGGTGGAGACCACGGTCACGTCCAGATCGGAGATCTCGGCCTGCTCGCGGGTGGGGTTCACCACCAGCTTGCCGTCCACGAAGCCCACCTTCACCGCGCCCACGGGGCCGTTCCAGGGGATGTCGGAGATGGCCAGGGCGGCGGAGGTGCCGATGAGGGCGGCGATCTCGGGGGAGCAGTCGTGGTCCACGCTCATAACGGTGGCCATAATGGACACGTCGTTGCGGAAGTCGCCGGGGAACAGGGGGCGGATGGGCCGGTCAATGACGCGGCTGGTGAGGATGCCCTTCTCGCCGGGGCGGCCCTCCCGGCGCATGAAGCTGCCGGGGATGCGGCCCACGGAGTACATCTTCTCCTCGAAGTCCACACTCAGGGGGAAGAAGTCGATGCCGTCGCGAGGACGGGCGGCGGCGGTGGCGGTGCACAGGACGGTGGTCTCACCGTAGGTGACCAGCACGGCGGCGTTGGCCAGCTCCGCCAGCTTGCCGGTCTCCAGGGTCAGCGGGCGGCCCGCCAGGTCCATGGTGTACTTGCGGTAGTTGGGGAACTGCTTTTTGGTGATGATGGTAGACATAGCGTACTCCTTTTTTGATCTTTTGTCTGATGAGAGCCGCCTTTTAGCACTTGATCTCGGCGCCGGAGCGGGGGACCGGCGGCAAGATCAACTGCTAAAACAGCGGCCTTTCCCAATTCCTGGGAGGCGCGGGGGACGCGAAAAGGCGGGGAAGGGGGCGTCCCCCATTCCCCGCGCTGTTCACTTACTTACGGATACCCAGCTTGGCGATGAGGGCGCGGTAGCGCTCCACGTCCTTCCGGGCCAGGTAGTCCAGGAGGCTGCGGCGCTTACCGATCATCTTGTACAGGCCCCGGCGGCTGTGGTTGTCGTGGGCGTGGACCTTCAGGTGCTCGGTGAGCTGGTTGATCCGCTCGGTGAGGATGGCCACCTGGACCTCCGGGGAGCCGGTGTCAGTGGCGTGGGTGCGGTTGGACTCGATAATCGAGGTTTTCTGATCTTTCTGCATCATGGGACAGTTTCCACCTTTTCATGAAATTCTCCGCAAGCTGCGCCGGGGCAGGTGCCGCCAGCCGGGCGAAGCCAGGGAATGGCGCGGCGGGAAGCCGCATACCCGTTCACTATAGCACAGACATTACCTATTGTAAAGCAAAATTTCGGATTTAGTCATCCTAAATAAGCAGAAATAAAAAATAGTGGGATTTGCCGGGCCGCAGGGGCCGCGCAGCCCAGTTTTACCGCCGTCTTCAGGGCTTCAGCGTCTCCACCCACCGGCTGTACTTGGCCACGTTGGCGTCCCGCTCCGCCGCGTCCCGGCCCTTGGTGAGGATATACACCTTGATCTTCGGCTCGGTGCCGGAGGGGCGGACGATGATGGAGGTGCCGTCGGAGAGCTCGAAGCGCAGCACGTTGGAGCCGCTCAGCTCCATGGCGCTCTTCCCGCCGCCGGCGCAGTCCACCACACTGCCGTCCTGGTAGTCCTTGCGCTGGACCACCTGCACCCCGCCGATCTCCGCCGGGGGATTCTCCCGCAGGTTCTTCATCAGCTTCGCCATGTCCGCCAGGCCGTCCAGGCCGGGCATGACCAGGTTGTGGGTCTTCTCGCCGTAGAACCCGTGCTTCTCGAAGAGGGCCTGGAGGGCATCCAGCACGGTCATGCCCTTAGCGGCGTAGTAGGCGGCCATCTCGGTGAGCAGCAGGGAGGCGGTGACGGCGTCCTTGTCCCGGACGAAGTCCCCCAGCATGTAGCCGTAGCTCTCCTCGTAGGAGAAGACCACCTTCCCCTCCCCGGATCCCTCCAGGGCGTTCTTCTTCTCGGCGATGAACTTAAAGCCGGTGAAGGTGTCGAAGCACGGCACGCCGTAGCTCTCCGCCACGGTGCGGGCCATCTCGGTGGTGACGATGGTCTTCAGGGCCACCGCATTGCCGGGCAGCTTGCCGGTGCGCTGCATGGCCCCCAGCATGTAGTCCAGCAGCACCACGCCGGTCTGGTTGCCGGTGATGACCTGGTAGGTCCCCTCCTTGTCCCGGACCATGATGCCCACCCGGTCGCTGTCCGGGTCGGTGCCCAGGATGAAATCCACGCCGTTCTCCCTGGCCAGATCGACGGCCAGATAGAAGCCCTCCGGATTCTCCGGGTTGGGGGACTTGACGGTGGGGAAATCGCCGTCAATGACCATCTGCTTCGGCTCGCACAGGAGGTGCTTTACCCCCGCCCGCCGCAGGGCCTCGGGCACCAGCTTGTGGCCGCAGCCGTGGAAGGGGGTGTACACCAGCTTGAAGCTGTCCGCCACGGCGGGGATGGCGGCGGGGTCGATGGTCATGGCCATAACCTCCTTGAGGAAGGCCTCGTCGGTCTCCTCCCCCATGACGGTGATCATGCCCTTGGCCATGGCCTCGTCGTAGGGCATGGAGGTGATGCCGGTGAAGATGTCGATCTTCTCGAGCTGGGCGGCAATGGCGGCGGCGTGGCGGGGGGGCAGCTGGGCGCCGTCCTCCCAGTAGACCTTATAGCCGTTGTACTCCTTGGGGTTGTGGCTGGCGGTGACGTTGATGCCCGCCTGACAGCCGTAGTGGCGCACGGCGAAGCTCAGCTCCGGGGTGGGGCGCAGGGACTCGAAGATGCGCACCTTGATGCCGTTGGCGGCGCAGACCTCTGCGGCGGCCCGGGCAAACTCCATGCCGTGATTGCGGCAGTCCATGCAGATGGCCACGCCCCGCTCCCTGGCCCGCTCCCCCTCGGCGCAGATGACGTTGGCGAAGGCCTGGGTGGCGTGGCGGATGACATAGAGGTTCATGTGGTGCAGTCCCACGGCCATGGTGCCCCGCAGTCCGGCGGTGCCGAACTCCAGGGGGCCGTAGAAGCGGCTCTCGATCTCCTTGGGGTCGTCCTTGATGGCCTCCAGTTCCGCCCGCTCCCGGTCGGTGAGCACGCCGCTTGTCAGCCACTTCTGGTATTCCTTCTGATAATCCATATGCAGTCGTTCCTCCTTTATCTCCTGGGTAAAAATACCGATGGGGACATTGTACCAAATTTCCGCCCGGGGTTCAAGGGGAATCCAGGGTTTTTCGCGGAAAGGCGGCTATTGACGGACATCCGGCGGCCGGGGGCGGGAAAAAGCCCCCTCCGGCGGTGCCGGAGGGGGCGCTTTCTGCGTATAGGGGGAGATTACTTGTGGTCCACGCTGTACATGTGCTTGATGAGCTCCAGCACCTTGTTGGAGTAGCCGATCTCGTTGTCGTACCAGGAAACAACCTTCACGAAGGTGTCGGTCAGCGCGATGCCGGCGCCGGCGTCGAAGATGGAGGTGCGGGCGTCGCCCAGGAAGTCGGCGGAGACGACGGCCTCGTCGGTGTAGCCCAGGATGCCCTTCAGCTCGCCCTCGCTGGCGGCCTTCATGGCGGCGCAGATCTCATCGTACTTGGCGGGCTTGGCCAGGTTCACGGTCAGATCCACCACGGAGACGTCCAGGGTGGGGACGCGCATGGACATGCCGGTCAGCTTGCCGTTGAGCTCGGGGATGACCTTGCCCACGGCCTTGGCGGCGCCGGTGGAGGAGGGAATGATGTTGCCGGCGGCGGCGCGGCCGCCCCGCCAGTCCTTCAGGGAGGGACCGTCAACGGTCTTCTGGGTGGCGGTGGTGGAGTGGACGGTGGTCATCAGGCCGTCGGTGATGCCCCACTTGTCATTGAGCACCTTGGCGATGGGGGCCAGGCAGTTGGTGGTGCAGGAGGCGTTGGAGACGAAGTTCATGTCGGTGGTGTACTTGTCCTGATTGACGCCCATGACGAACATGGGGGTGTCGTCCTTGGAGGGGGCGGACATGATGACCTTCTTGGCGCCGGCCTTCAGGTGGGCCTCGCTCTTCTCCTTGGTCAGGAACAGGCCGGTGGACTCCACGACGTACTCGGCGCCCAGCTCGCCCCAGGGAATCTCGGCGGGATCGCGCTTGGCGTAGATGGGAATCTGCTTGCCGTTGACCACGATGGCGTTCTCGGTGGAGGAGACCTCGCCGGCGAACTGGCCGTGCATGGTGTCATACTTCAGCATGTAGGCCAGGTAATCGGCGGGGCACAGGTCGTTGATGCCCACGATCTCGATCTCAGGGTGGTTGACGCTGGCGCGGAAGACCATGCGGCCGATGCGGCCAAACCCATTGATACCAACTTTGATGCTCATAATGAAAAGCTCCTCTCAAAAATAAATTGGAATGATATATGCATCATATGGTGTTCTGGGAGTATTATACACCGGGGATTTTCAAATGAAAA
Organism: uncultured Oscillospiraceae bacterium; assembly: GCA_910577915.1. Lineage (GTDB taxonomy): Bacteria > Bacillota > Clostridia > Oscillospirales > Oscillospiraceae > Pelethomonas. The sequence goes on along the minus strand of CAJTOM010000034.1, from coordinate 12,781 downwards.
GCATTTTTTGTGGAATTTTTGACATGCTCAAGAATTTCTTGTAATTTCGACAAAAATTTGTTATGATAACTCAGTAATTCTTGGAAATTTGCTGTGCGCGGTCCGCGGGAGAGGCGGGTGGGGAAAATTACCACTCTTTAATTTTCCAGCGGTGCGCAGACTACGGGCAGGAGGTGCCGCATGTCGGAACACAATTGTGAGCGGGATCGGGAGCTGGAGGGCGTGCTGCGGCAGGTGTCTGCCCAGCTGAGGGGGTCCCTGGGAAATATTTACGGCGCCCTCTCCCGCATCGCCCCGCCGGAGGCGCGGGACGGGGACGGGAGGATGGACATGGACGCGGCGGTGCTCTGCCAGAGCTACTACCGCATTCTGCGCCTGGCCAACAATCTGGCGGACGCGGCCAACCTGGACGGGCCCAGCGCCGCCCGGCTGCGCAACGAGGACATCGTGGGGCTGTGCCGGGAGGCAACAGAGCGGGCGGAGGTCCCGGCGGAGCTGCTGGGAATCGCACTGCACTTCAAAAGCGAGAGGCCCGGCCACGTCATCGCCGTGGACGGGGAGCGGATCGAGCGGCTGCTGCTGAATCTGCTGTCCAACGCCTTTAAGTTCATCGGGACGGGGGAGAAGCGGGTGACGGTGGAAGTCCGGGTGGGCCGGGAGCAGGTGGAGCTGTCCGTGTCCGACACCGGCGTGGGCATCGCCCCGGAGCTGCAGAAGACGGTCTTCGACCGCTATCTCCACACCGACCGGCTGGACCCGCCGCCCCACGGGCTGGGGCTGGGGCTGCCCATCTGCCGGCGCATCGCCCGGGAGCACGGGGGCAGCCTGCTGCTCACCTCGGAGGCGGGACGGGGCACCACGGTCACCGTATCCCTCCCCAACCGGCGGGAGAAGGTACAGCCCCTGCGGACCTATCTGGCGGATCTGGGGGGCGGCTACAACCGGACCATCGTGGAGCTGGCGGATGCCCTGCCCAAGCAGGCGTTCACCCAGAAGTATCTGGACTGACGGCCATGGAGAGAAAAAAGGTATTGGTGGGCATGAGCGGCGGCGTGGACAGTGCGGCGGCCGCCGTGCTGCTCCAGCGGATGGGGCTGGAGACCGTGGGGTGCACCCTGCGGCTGTATGACGGCGAGAGCCGGGAGGGGGGCTGCTGCTCCCTGGAGGACGTGGAGGATGCCCGGGCAGCGGCCCGGCTGCTGGGCATGGATTTCTTCGTGTTCAACTTCAGCCGTCTCTTCCGGGAGGCGGTGATGGACGATTTCGCGGCGGCCTATCAGGCCGGGCGCACCCCCAACCCCTGCATCCAGTGCAACCGACGGGTGAAATTCACTGCCCTGCTGCGCCGGGCGGACGAGCTGGGCATCGACTTTGTGGCCACCGGGCACTACGCCCGGGTGGACCGCTGCGCGGACACCGGCCGGTGGCGGCTGCTGCGGGGGCTGGACCGGCGGAAGGACCAGAGCTATGTGCTCTACCCCCTCACCCAGGAGCAGCTGAGCCGCCTGCTGCTGCCGGTGGGGGACTACGACAAGGCCGCCGTCCGGGCCCTGGCGGCGGAGGCGGGGCTGGTCAACGCCCAGAAGCGGGACAGCCAGGACATCTGCTTTATCCCCGACGGGGATTACCCCGCCTTTCTGCGCCGGTACGGCGGCGTGGCCTTCGCTCCGGGGGACTTTGTGGACGCGGCGGGCCGGGTGCTGGGCCGCCACCGGGGACTGCCCTGCTACACCACCGGTCAGCGCCGGGGACTGGGGGTCAGCGCCGGCCGGCCGCTGTACGTGCTGGGCAAGGACGGGCCCTCCAACACCGTGGTGCTGGGGGACGAGGAGGCGCTCTACAGCCGGACGGTGCGGGCGGAGGACTTCAACTGGGTCTCGCTGTCCCCTCTGGAGCAGCCGGCGCCGGCCACTGCCAAGACCCGCTACAGCCAGGGGGAGGCGCCGGGCGTGCTGTACCCCGAGGGGGGCGGGCGGGTGCGCTTTGTCTTCGACGAGCCCCAGCGGGCGGTGACTGCCGGGCAGTCCCTGGTGTGCTACCAGGGAGAGGCCGTGGTGGGCGGCGGCGTGATCTGCGGCGCGGAGTAGGGGAGGAGCGGCGGGTTTTAACGCAATGAACATGTATAACATGTATAGAGGGAGGCCGCCGGCGATGCCGGCGGCCTCCTCCTGTCTTTAGGGCCTGGAAAATATCACGCCTTCAGCCGGATGTTCTCCGGATCGTACATGGTCTTGGAGCAGAGCTTTGCCGCCGCAGGGACGCCGTCCACCGGGATGGTGACCGCCGTGCCCTCCACCGCATAGGCGGCGTCGATGTAGGCCAGGCCCAGGCTCCTGTCCAGAACGGGGGAGTAGGTCGCCGCCGTCACCTGTCCCGCTGAGGCGCCATCGGCGAGAACCTGTCCGCCGGCGGGAGCCACCTTGTCCTTGCCGTCCATTATAAAGCCCATCAGCCGCTTGGCCGGCCCCCGCTGCTTGAGGTCCGCCAGGGCGTCGCGGCCGATGAAATCGGTGTCCAGCTTCACGGACCAGCCCACACCCGCCTCATAGGGATTGATGGATTCGCTGTACTCCTTGCCGGAGAGATACCCCTTCTCCAGCCGGAGCATGCCGGAGGCAGCCAGCAGGCCCACCGGCTTCAGGCCGCAGTCCTTCCCCGCCTCCAGAATGGCCTCGTACACGCAGGGGCAGTCCTCCGCAGCGATGAAGAGCTCAAAGCCCAGCTCGCCTGTGAAGCCGGTCCGGGAGGCCATCACGTCGTGGCCCGCGATCTGGATCATCTTGAAGGCGAAATAGGCCACGTCGTCCACCGTCTCGCTGCTGACGCTGTTGAGGAGCTTGCGGGTGTTGGGGCCCTGGACGGAGAGAAGGCCGAAGCCGCCGGTTACGTCGGTTATGTATACCCGCATGCCCCTGCTGTACGCCGCGAAGCGCTTGGCGTCCTTGGCCCGGCCGGCGGTGCTGCCCACCAGCAGGTAGTGGTCCTCCGCATACTGGTAGACGGTGGTGTCGTCGTACATGCCGCCCTGCTCGTTGCACATGCAGCTGTAGAGACCCCGGCCGGGGGTGAGGCGGTTGATGTCGTTGACGATCATCTTCTGGAGAAAGGCCTTGGCGTCGGGGCCCTTGATGTCAAACTTGCACATGGTGCTCCAGTCCGTGACGCCGCAGGCGGTGCGGACAGCGTTGTACTCCTCCAGCACGTCCGTGAACTGGGCCGGCGTGTGCCAGGGCTTCCCGCCGGACATGACCGCGCCCTGGTTCAGATTCAGATAATAAAAAGGGGACTTTTTCATAGCGATTGAACCTCCTAAACAAAAATCAATTTCAAATGTTAGATTGTCTTATAGACGGGGCAGCTTCTGATAGAACTGGACCGCAAAAAGCCGGCAGGCCTCCAGGTGGTAGTCCGCCACGGAGTTCAGCAGCACCTGGTCACGCTGCTGAATTGCCGACAGGATGGCCCGGTGCTCCTCGGTGATGGCGATCTGCCGCCCCCGGTCCCGGGCCGCCAGCAGGTTGAAGGCCTGTACAAAGCCGTAGGCCAGATCCACCGCCTCCATGATTCCCTCGAACCGGGAGATCTCAAAGAGCTTGCGGTGGACGCTCTCGTTGAGGTGGGCCACCAGCTGCATGTCCTGGTCAATCAGCCTCTCGCAGTCCGCCAGGCGGCCGAAGAGCTCGGCGAGGGCCTCCCTGGTCATGTTCTGGATCACCTGGGGAAAGGCCAGGCGCTCCAGGGCCTGCTGAAACTTGAAAATATTCTCAATTCCGCTGACATCCAGCCCCTTGGCCTCCACGCCGCCGCCGGGCACCTCCACCGCGAGGCCGTTGTTGGCCAGCTTGCGGAAGGCGGAGCGAATGGGCGTGCGGCTGACGTTGAAGATCTCCGCGTAGTAGATTTCCAGCATCCGCTCCCCCTTGGGAATCCGGCCGCAGACAATGGCGTCCCGCAGGGTCTCGTAGACCGCCTGGTAGGCGGGTTTCTCCCCCGCGTAAAAGATGAAATCCTCCCGGAGACTCATGTCATCCTCCTCTTTCGCCGGTCAGGCCTTGTCCGCGCGCCGTCCCCTGAGATGCGGAGACGCCGCCTACAGCCGGTAGAACGCCCTGGCGTTCTCCGACAGAATCCACCGGGCCGCTTCCTCCGCAAAGGATACCCCCAGGATGCCGTCCTCCACAAAGCGGTCCATCACCCTGGCCAGCGCCCGCTTGAAATATTTGGCGGAGAACCAGTGGTGGTCGGGGATGCCGCCGCCGTCGGAGCCATACATGACCTTATTGAAGGGGGCAAAGCCCAGAATGGCCCGCAGCTTGTCCTCCACGGTATGGGCGAAGTAGGGGCACATGGAGGAGACGTCCAGGTACACATTGGGATAGTGTGCCGCCAGATAGGCCGCGTATTCCGTGTTGGGGTTGCCCGCGTGGACCAGCATGACGCTGACATTCTGCATCCGCGGGTCGTTGAGCGCGTCGTAGAGCAGCAGGGGGTTGTTGAGCCGCAGATCGCTCAGCGGGCTGTCTCCGGCGCCGGTGTGGATCTGGAGGGGAATGTTCAGCTCGCGGCACAGCTCGCCGCTGAGCAGGAACACATAGTCCCGGATGTACTTCTCCGCCCGCTTGTCGGCGTTGTCCCTCAGATAGGCTTCGTACTGCCGCTCCACCTCCGCGCGGGGCGCCGGCAGGACCTCCAGGCCGGTCCGGTAGGCGATGATGGACTTCAGCGCGATCAGGTGCTGCTCTGCGGCCATGCGCCGCGTGTCGGCCAGAAAGCGCCGCTCAAACTCCGGGAAGGACAGCCCCAGGGGCAGGAGGTCGTCGGTGACCCGCTCGATGCGGTTGATGTACCGGACCTCAACGGAGTCGTTGAGGGCGGCAAATTCCGCCAGCTCCTCCGGGGTCAGCCGCTTGTTGGTGACGGGGGAGCCGATGTCCGCCAGCAGCATCTGTATATTGGCGTCGGCCCAGAGCTTCTGGGTGTAGGCGCGGGGGTCCCGCCGGTACAGCTCCTCCCGCAGCAAAAGCATCTCGTCCACGTCCGTGACGCCGTGGTAGCGGCACATCTCCGCCGTGGACATCTGAAAATAGGCACCGGCACGGATCTCCTGGGGCGTCAGCGGGTTGAGAGAGATGGTCCAGGTGTTTTCGATGACCTTGGGCACCCGGCCCGTGGGAAAGGGGTGGCAGTGGTTGTCGATCACCGGCAGCTCGTCAAAATGAAATCTCATAAGCATTTACTCCTAACCGTTTTTTGGTGCGGCCGGCCCCTCACCAGTCTATCTCCACGATTTCGCCGTTCTGAATCTCATAGATATAGACGGTTTTGGCCGGATTGCGGGACTCGTCAAAGGAGAACGTGCCGGAGACGCCCACAAAGTCCGTGAGATTGGCCGCATAGTTTTTAATGGCGTCCCGGTCCGTCCCGCCGGCCTCCGCCGCCAGCAGGGCGATGTGCAAGGCGTCGTAGGACTGGGTCACGTAGGAGTCAATGAAGCTGCCGGTTTTCTCCTTATAGGCCTCCTCCAGCCACATATACTCCTCATTCTGGTTGTTGAGCTGCACAGTGTTGCACATCATCACGCCCTCCACGGACGCGCCGCCCACGTCGAGGAACTCCTGCTTGAACAGGGTGTTGGAGCCCACGTAGGGGACATCCAGGCCCAGCCCCTCGGCCTGCTGGATGATCTGCACCGCGTCGGCGTACACGGAGGCCAGAAACAGTACGTCCGGCTCCGCCTGCTTGATCTTGGAGATCAGGGGGGTGAAGTCCTTGGTCTCGCTGGCGATATAGGTCTCGGCGGCCACGACGTCCGCGCCCAGCTCCTGCAGAGAGGCGCTCATGGTATCCAGCATGCTCACCCCCCAGTCGTCGCTGGAGTAGATGACGGCCACCTTCTTCGCGCCCAGGCTCTCCACCAGAAAGCGGGCCGTCTCACTGTTCTCCCAGGCGGTGGTAACCTGTGTGCGGAAAATGCAGTCGCCAATGCCGGTATAGTCCACGTGGGAGGCCTGGGGGGAGATCATCAGAATATTCTTCTCCTGGAGGATGGGCGCGGCGGCCATGGAGCAGGAGGAGGTCTGGCTCCCGATCACCGCCAGCACCGAGGGATCCTCCGCCACCCGGGTGGCGATGTTCACGCTCTCCTTGGCGTCCGCCTTGTCATCGTAGACCTCAAGGACCACCTTGTGGCCGTTGATACCCCCGTTTTCGTTGTACTTGTCCACCAGAAGATTCATGGCGACCTGATAGGATTGCCCATACTGGGCGTTGTTGCCCGTCAGGGGCGCCATCAGAACAAACTTGTAGTCCCCGCCCTCCCCGGAGGGGGCCGCGGTGTCCAGAGACGGGCCGTCCTGCGGTTTTTCCGCCGGGCCGCCGCAGGCGAACAGGGACAGGCAGAACGCCATACAGAGTATACATGTCAGAACCTTTTTCATGTTGTCTTACCTCCTTGCAGTTTGTTTGTAGGTGGCGGGTTCCCCCGGAGGCGATCCGGGGAAGCCGGCTGCGGGAAATGAAATGCGTGTGCGCAGGGGAATCGCTTGTCTGCCAGGCAGGCACTTTGCTGAGGTTCTCTCCGCTCTCCAGTTTTTATGCTAGCAGAAACACGGGCCCAATGCAAGATACTTTATTGTACTAAATTCAGTACAAGGACCTCCCTTGACAGTTTCCGGGCCGCTGTGATAATTTAGTAAAAACGCACAAAACTATGCGGGGCATCCCCAACCTTCGCGAGAGCTTTGCCTAAATTTTCCGTATTGCGCTCCATGCCTCTTCTCTGCGGAGGAGACCCGCTGTTTTTGTGTGAAAACAACCGCCTCCCCTCTCCCTGCGCTCTCCGCCCCCTCTCTCCCCCTCTCCGTCCGTTCCACACTACGAAAAAGGAGTGAAGCACATGTTTTTGCAGCAACTGATCAATGGCGTCACCATCGGCAGCATGTACGCGCTGGTGGCCATTGGTTACTCCATGATTTTCAGCGTCCTCCAGCTCATCAATTTTTCCAACGGCTCCATGTATATGCTGGGCGCCTATGTGGCGCTGATGCTCTACCTGCGGCTGGAGGGACACTTCCTGCTGGCCTTTGCCGGCAGCCTGGTGATTGTGGGGGTCATCGGCTACGGCGTCGACCGCTTTGCCCTGCGCCCCCTGCGAAAGAAGAAATCCAACCGGATGGCGTCCCTGATGAGCACCTTCGGCGTCGGGATTGTGATCGACAACGCCATACAGCTCCTGTTCGGAAGCGAGACAAAATCCTTCCCCAATCAGCTGGACTTTGGCTCCTTCTCCGTGGGAAACGCGATTGTCAGCTGGACACAGGTGCTGATTCTGCTTATCTGCTCCGTTTTGATGGCGGCGCTCTCCCTCGTTGTCTACCGCACCAAGGCGGGCCGCGCCATGCGCAGCACCGCCGAGAATGTGGACGCCGCCCGGCTCATGGGGGTGGACGTCAAGCGGGTGATCTCCGTCACCTTTGTGGTCAGCGCGGTTATGGCCACGGTGGCCGGTACGCTGGTCAGCATGTACTACAGGACGGTGGATCTGAACATGAGCGCCCAGGTGGGCATGAAGACCTTCGCCGCGGCGGTTCTGGGCGGGGTTGGCGTTCTGCCGGGAGCCATGGTGGGGGGCCTGCTGATCGGCATCCTGGAGACCCTGGGCGCCAGCTACATCAGCTCCGGCTACCGGGATGCCTATGCGTTTATGATCATGGTCCTTGTGCTGCTGATCAAGCCCAGCGGTCTTCTGGGCAGGGCAGCCAGCAGCAAATTGTAAGGAGGCGGACGGCATGAAAAGAATTCTGCACTTCATCGCAACATACAGCCGGCCGCTCACCCTGGCGGCCCTGGCCTGCCTGCTCCTGTTTCCGCTTTTTGTGACCAACGCCTACGTGCTGCGGGTGGCCGCCACCTCCCTTATCTACGTTATTTTGGCCCTCGGGCTGAACGTAGTGACCGGCTACATGGGCCAGACCTCCTTCGGCACGGCGGCCTTCTGGGGGATCGGGGCGTATACGGGCGCGATTCTGTCCACGCGCATCGGCCTGGGTACGGGGCTGCTGTTTCTCATCGCGCCGCTGCTCTCCGGGGTGATTGCGATGCTGCTGGGCATGTGCGTGCTCAAGCTGCGGGGCTACTACATGGCCATTGTCACCCTGGGCTTCTGCGAGATCGTGCGGCTGATCGAGCTCAACTGGATGAGCCTGACCAGGGGGCCGCTGGGCATTATGAATATTCCGAAGCTGAGCTTTTTCGGCGTTAAAGTGACCAGCAGCCAGGGCGTCTTCTATGTGGCGCTGGCGATGACGGTCCTGGTCACCTATGTGGTTTGGAAGCTGATGAACTCCCGCATCGGCCTGACCATCACCGCCATTCGGGACGACGAGATCGCCGTACAGTCCATGGGCGTCAACGTGGTCAAATATAAAGTGGGCGCCTTCGCCCTGTACGGCATGATCTGCGGCTTCGCCGGGGCTTTTTACGCCCACTTCATGAGCTACATTGATCCCACCATGTTCAAAACCCTCAACTCCACCGAGGTCATCATTATGGTCATCTTCGGCGGCCTCGGCAGCATTCCCGGCAGCTATCTGGGGGCCATCGTCCTGACGGTCATCACCGAGCTTCTGCGGGACCTGGTGGAGTACCGGATGCTGATCTACGGCTTTTTACTGGTAATTTTGATGATCGTCAAGCCAGAGGGCATTCTCGGCAGCGTCAATCTCAAGCATATCCGCCAGAGAATGCAGCCGTCCGGCCCATCGGAGGCCGGTGAAGAGAAGGAGGCGCGCCATGAGTGAAAAAATCCTGAAGGTCTCCCGCGTTGTTCAGCGCTTCGGCGGACTGGTGGCGCTGGACAACATCAACCTGGAGGTGGAGTCCGGCGAAATCGTGGGCATGATCGGCCCCAACGGGGCGGGCAAGAGCACCCTCTTCAATGTGGTCACTGGCTACTACGCCCCCACGGAGGGGACGGTGGAGATACTCGGGCGGCAGGTTACCGGCATGGCGCCCCACAAGATCGCGGCCCTGGGATTTGCCCGCACCTTTCAGAATATCCGGCTTTTCCCTAAGATGACGGTATGGGAGAACGTCATGGCGGCCCGGAACATCAAGACAAAGTCCAACGCCCTTGACATCATTTTCCACTCCCCCCGGTACCGCCGGGAGCAGGCGGAGACAGAGGAACGCGCCCTGGAGCTGCTGAGGCTGCTGCACATCGAGCAGTACCGCTTCCATTACGCCACCAGCCTGCCCTACGGGGCGCAGAGAAAGCTGGAGATCGCCCGGGCCCTCGCCATAGAGCCCAGGCTGCTGCTGCTGGACGAGCCTGCGGCGGGGATGAACGAGCAGGAGACCCTGGAGCTGATGGAGATCATGCACACGCTGCGGGATATGGGGTATACGATTCTGCTTATTGAGCACGATATGAAATTTGTGATGAACACCTGTCAATGGATCACCGTCATCAACTATGGCCGGCAGATTGCCACGGGGACCCCCGGTGAAATTCAGGCGGATCCGGCCGTGATTGAGGCCTACCTGGGAAAGGACGACGAGCTATGAGTATATTGCGTTTGGAGAAGCTCCAGGTCCGCTACGGCAGCATCGAGGCGCTCAGGGGCATTGACCTGCACGTGGAGCCCGGCGAAACCATCACCCTGATCGGCGCCAACGGCGCGGGCAAGACCACCACCATGAACGCCATTGTGGGCCTTGTCCCCGCCTGCGGCGGGCAGGTTTTCTATCAGGACAAGGATGTCACCCGGACCGATACAAAGGAGAAGGTGCGAGACGGAATGATCCTCTCGCCGGAGGGGCGGCAGATCTTTCCCGGCTTCACGGTGCGGGAAAATCTGATGATGGGCGCCTATCTCCGGGGCAAGGGGGAGGCCCCTGAGACGCTGGAGACCGTGCTGGAGCTGTTTCCCCGCCTGCGGGAGCGGCTGGGACAGATGGGCAGCACCCTCTCCGGCGGCGAGCAGCAGATGCTGGCCATTGCCCGGGCCATGATGGCCAAGCCCGCGCTGCTTCTGCTGGACGAGCCGTCCCTGGGGCTGGCTCCGCTGGTGATCAAGGATATTTTCCGCATGATCTGCCGCATCCATGAGATGGGGACCACCATACTCCTGGTGGAGCAGAATGCCAGAATGGCGCTGAAGGTCTCGGACCGCGCCTATGTCCTGGAGACCGGCAGAATTGCCCTGCACGACACGGCGGCGGCGCTGCTGAAGTCCGACGTGGTGCGCAGGACGTACCTTGGCGAGGGATAAATTTGGCGGCCCCCGTCCTCTGCGGGCGGGGGCCGCAGGGCCGGCAAAAGAGATCTCCGGCAGGCGTAAAAATATTTGCAAAATATTTCGCGTAAGCTCTTGACAAAAAGGGGATTATGGGGTATATTAACATTTGCTTGATTCGTTAAGCAGTGATATGGCGGCGTAGCTCAGTTGGCCAGAGCATTCGGTTCATACCCGAAGTGTCACCGGTTCGAATCCAGTCGCCGCTACCATGGCCGTACCGGCCAAGCCCTTGGCGCGTTGGTCAAGCGGCTAAGACACCGCCCTTTCACGGCGGTAACACGGGTTCGATTCCCGTACGCGTCACCACGGACGGGAGGAATCGCTCCCGTCTATATGGAGGCTTAGCTCAGCTGGTTAGAGCGCATGCTTCACACGCATGAGGCCACTGGTTCGAGTCCAGTAGTCTCCACCATGAGACCGCCCGCATTCGTTCTGAATGCGGGCGGTATTTCTATGCTTTGGCGATTTCTGTGCGCCCCAAGTTGCAAGTTATGCATCCAGAATTTCTGCGCCCCAGCCAATACCCTTTACTGATTTTTTACCGTGTTCTGGATGAACCCCTGCACCCCAGTCCACGCCGACCCGGTTCATCCCGCCCCTTTCTGTTTTTGACTTCCTTTCACTGCGCGTCTGGACGCTTCCGCCCCCCTTGACAGACCGCCCAAAAAATGATACACTAGCCCCCACACAGGCAGTGACGAGGAACAGTAGCCGCGCGCGGACGGCAGAGAGGGGACGGTGGGTGCAAGTCCCCGGAAGCGCACGGGGAAGGGCGCCTCTGAGCCGCGGGGAGGCAATGCCCCGCCGGGTTGTCCCCGTTACGGACCAAGAGTGCGGGCTCTGGCCCGAATTCAGGTGGAACCACGGACATGTTTTTTGTTCGCCCTGAGCCGGTTGGCTTGGGGCGTTTTTCCGCCCCTTCCGCCAACGCTATTTTATCAAGAAGGAGCAGATCAGCATGAAAAACAACGAAAAAACCATGGAAAAAATTGTGGCTCTGTGCAAGGGCCGGGGCTTCATCTTCGCCGGCAGCGAGATCTACGGCGGTCTGGCCAACACCTGGGACTACGGCCCGCTGGGCGTGGAGCTGAAAAACAACGTGAAGAGGGCCTGGTGGAAGAAGTTCGTTCAGGAGAACCCCTACAACGTGGGCCTGGACGCCGCCATTCTGATGAACCCCCAGGTCTGGGTGGCCTCCGGCCACGTGGGCGGGTTCTCCGACCCCCTCATGGACTGCAAGGAGTGCAAGGAGCGCTTTCGGGCGGACAAGATCATCGAGGACTGGGCCGCCGAAAACAGCTTTGCCCTACCCAAGCCCGTGGACGCCCTCTCCCAGGAGGAGATGAAGGCCTTCATTGAGGAGCACGCCATCCCCTGCCCCTCCTGCGGCAAGCACAATTTCACCGACATCCGCAAGTTCAACCTCATGTTCAAAACCTTCCAGGGGGTTACCGAGGAGGCCAAGAACACCGTCTACCTCCGCCCCGAGACCGCCCAGGGCATCTTCACCAACTTCCTCAACGTCCAGCGCTCCACCCGCCGGAAGCTGCCCTTCGGGGTGTGCCAGATTGGCAAGAGCTTCCGCAACGAGATCACCCCCGGCAACTTCATCTTCCGCACCCGTGAGTTCGAGCAGATGGAGCTGGAGTTCTTCTGCAAGCCCGGCACGGAGCTGGAGTGGTTCGCCTATTGGAAGAACTTCTGCCACCAGTGGCTGCTGGACCTGGGCATCAAGGAGGAAAACCTGCGCCTGCGGGACCACGACCCCGAGGAGCTCAGCCACTACTCCAACGCCACCACCGACTTCGAGTTCGCCTTCCCCTTCACCGAGTGGGGCGAGCTGTGGGGGGTGGCCAGCCGGACCAGCTTCGACCTCACCGCCCACCAGACCACCTCCGGCAAGGACCTGTCGTATTTCGACCAGGAGGCCAACGAGCACTACGTGCCCTTCGTCATCGAGCCCTCCCTGGGCGTGGAGCGGATGCTGCTGGCCTTCCTGTGCAACGCCTACGACGAGGAGGTGGTGGACGCGGAGAAAAACGACGTGCGCACCGTTCTGCGCCTCCATCCCGCTCTGGCCCCCTTCAAATGCGCCGTGCTGCCCCTGAGCAAGAAGCTGGGGGACAAGGCGCGGGAGATCCAGGGGGAGCTGAGCAAGTACTGGATGGTGGACTACGACGACGCCGGGAGCATCGGCAAGCGCTACCGCCGCCAGGACGAGGTGGGGACGCCCTTCTGCATCACTGTGGACTTTGAGACCGTGGGGGACGAGAAGACCCCGGCGGACAACTGCGTCACGATCCGGGAGCGGGACAGCATGAAGCAGGTGCGGGTGCCGGTCAGCGAGCTGAAGAGCTGGCTGGAGGAGAGACTGGCCTACTGAATATTGCAAGTCCTTTTACCCAGGTGCGGCCCTCTCGCGGGGCCGCGCCCGGCTTCTTACAGGGCCGCCATAAAAATCATCCCCCGCGCCCCTATGGGGC
>CAJTOM010000033.1 GCA_910577915.1 uncultured Oscillospiraceae bacterium | reverse complement strand
CCGTGCAGGATTTAATTGAGCATGACCGCTCGATGCGGTCATTGCTCAATCCCGGCCGACTTTAGACCACATATACCCGCGAGGAGCGCAGCTCCGAGCCTTGGGCACCGCAGTCCACCCAAAAATGCTCCAATAGAACCACCGCAGGGCAATCAAAAGCTCTTTTTGATTCTTTTTCTCTCGAGAAAAAGAATGTATGCCTCCAGTATACCTCACCTCCCCCCAAAAGTCCACAAGAAAAACCCCCGCCTGGGAAACTTGCCCAGGCGGGGTGCGGTTTTATATGCCGTTGAGGTTACTGTCCAGCCAGGTGTGGGAGGGGGCCAGGGTGCGGGTGAAGACGCGGGCGAGGTCGGCGTCGTCTTTGCTCTGGTGGAATTTGAAGACGGTTTCGCCGCTGGGGAGGCGGCAGAGGATTTCGATTTTGCCTTTGGGGTGGCTCATGGCGTAGCGGATGGCCTTGCCAAAGCCGTTTTGGCGGGCTTTGGCGGCATCCACGATGCGGATGCCCTCCTGGATGGGGACCTGGAAGCGCTCCTTGACGCCGGTGACGGGGCGGCACTGGAAGACGTAGTAGGGCACCACGCCTACGCGGGTGAGGCCGGAGAGGAGCTGGCCCAGGGTCTCGCCGCTGTCGTTGACGCCCCGCAGAAGGACGGTCTGGTTGCGGACTTGGACGCCGCGCTCGATCATGGCGCGGATGGCCTTGACGGCCTGGGGGGTGATCTCCCGGGGGTGGTTGAACTGGGTGACCAGATACAGGGCCTTCCGTTGGGCGTACTTGGCAAAGGTGTCCAAAAACTCCTGATCCCCGTAGATGCGCTCCGGCAGGGTCACCGGCACCCGGGAGCCGAAGCGGATGAAGTCCAGATGCTCAATGGCCGTCAGCTCGCTGAGATAGCGGGTAATGATATGGTTGGGATTCATGAAGGCATCCCCGCCGGATATGAGGATATTGGTGATCTCCCGGTGATCCCGCACATAGGCCACCGCCTCGTCCACCCGGCGGTTCAGCTCGTCGCCGGTGAGGCCCACCATCCGCTTGCGGAAGCAGTGGCGGCAGTACATGGCGCACTGGTTGGTGGACAGCAGCAGGGCCGTCTGGGCGTACTTGTGCTGAAGTCCCTCCAGCTTGGTGTTGCTGGCCTCGCCGCTGGTGTCGAAGGACCCGCCGGGTCCGAACTCGTCCAGAGTGGGCACGCACATGCGGGCGATGGGGTCCGCCGGATCCGCCGGGTTCACCAGGGAGAGATAATAGGGCGTAATCATCATGGGGAAGCGCTTGATGACCTCCGCCCGCCGGGCCGTCTCCTCCGCCGTCCAGCCCAGTATGGGCGCGAGCTGTTCCGCCGTTCTGATCCCGTTTCTCAATTCCTCCTGCCAGCTCATCAGCTGCCACCACCTTTCAAAAAATGTCGAAAAGCGTGCAAGCCCGCCTTAACAGCCGGAGCTCACACGCTTTTTTGAACGATTTTGATAAGGTGGATTTCAGTCGGTCAGAGAATTCCGTCTATCCCTCCCAGAAGTCCCATACAGTCACAAAAACGATCCATCGCAGCAGCCCTCGCCGTCAAAGTCATTACGCCCGCGCGCAATCTGTATACGTCTAGTATACACCAATTCCCACTGTATTGCAAGGGCCGCTTTCGCCAATTCACAAATTGTTCATCTTTGAACCATTCTCCCGCAAACCGGGCGTCACTCCCAGGGCTCCTTGGGCTCCACCCAGCCCTCCACATAGGCCTTCACCGCGCCGATGGCCTTGGGATTACACACCGCCACCACGTCGATGGTGCCAGCATACTCCACGCTCTCCACCTTGGCCTCCCGATACAGCAGATCCAGCAGGTTCCCCTTGTCGTAGGGCAGGTGGAGCGTCACCCGGCGCTTGCCCTTGTCCAGGGCGCGGTCGATGGCCTCCAGAAGCGCCGGAAGGCCCTCCCCGGTCTTGGCGGAGATATTGACGGCGTCCTCCCCGTGGGGCCGGATGTCCCCCCAGAAGAGGTCCGACTTGTTGTAGACCCGCAGGCAGGGGGTCTGCTCCGCCCCCAGCTCGCCGATCAGCCCGTCCACAATCCGGGCCTGCTCCTGCCAGAGGGGGTTGGCGATGTCGATGACGTGGAGCAGCAGGTCGGCGTACTCCAGCTCCTCCAGGGTGGCTTTGAAGGCGTCCACCAGCTGGTGGGGCAGCTTGCGGATGAAGCCCACGGTGTCGGAGATGACCACGTCCATGGTCTCGCTGACGGTCAGGAGGCGGCTGGTGGTGTCCAGGGTGTCGAAGAGACGGTTGTTGGCGGGGATGCCGGCCCCGGTGAGGGCGTTGAGGAGGGTGGACTTCCCGGCGTTGGTGTAGCCCACAATGGCCACCACGGGGATCTCGTTTTTCAGCCGCCGCTGGCGCTGGGTGCCCCGGATGCGGCGGACCTCCTCCAGCTCCTCCTTGAGCTTGTCGATCTTCCGGTGGATGTGGCGGCGGTCCGTCTCCAGCTGGGTCTCGCCGGGGCCCTTGGAGCCGATGGGGCCCTTGCCGCTGGTGCCGGCCTGGCGCTCTAAGTGGGTCCACATGCCGGTGAGACGGGGCAGCAGGTATTGATACTGGGCCAGCTCCACCTGGAGGCGGCCCTCCCTGGTCCGGGCCCGCTGGGCAAAGATGTCCAGAATCAGGGCGCTGCGGTCCAGCACCTGGACCCCCAGCTCCTCGGTGAGCACCCGGAGCTGGGAGGGACTGAGATCGTTGTCAAAGATGACTGTGGTGGCCGCCTCGTTCTTCACCAGCTCCTTGATCTCCGCCACCTTGCCCTCGCCGATGAAGGTGCGGGGATCCGGGCTGGCCCGGTTCTGGAGCACGGAGGCGGCGGCCTCGCCGCCGGCGGTCTCCACCAGGGCCTCCAGCTCCGCCATGGACTCCTCGTCGGCGTTGTCCCTGGCCTCCAGCCGGGGGCTGGAGAGGCCGGCCAGGATGGCGATGTCCCTGGGCTTTTGCAGTTCTTCCGCTTTTTGTTCTCTCATAGTACCTCGATTTCTTCTGATTGTTGTCTGTAGTATCTCCCCCCAAGACGGCTCCATTCATCCAAAGAGACTCAGCTGGTCCGTTCGCTCCTCCAGGGTGCGCAGATACCGAAACACGCTGTCGTTGTCGTGAACCATGCCGCCGCGCCGGCAGACGTCGTGAAAAAGGGCCGTCAGCTGGCGGCTGTTGGGGCTCTCCAGCAGGTAGCGGCTGCCGTAGGCGGCTATATACCGCTCCTTCATGCCGGGGAAGAGGCGGTCCAGCTGGGCGTAAAAGTACTCCCGGCTCCCCTCCCGGAGGGTCACCCCCATGCCGAAGCAGACGATGCCGCAGACCCCCGCCTGGAGGCAGAGATCCAGGACGCCCTCCAGATTCTCCCGTGTGTCGTTGATAAACGGCAGGATGGGGCACAGCCAGACCACCGTGGGAATCCCCGCCTCCCGCAGCTGCAGCAGAGCCTGGAACCGCTCGCGGGTGGTGCTGACATGGGGCTCCAGCTTCCGGCACAGGGCCTCATCATAGGTGGTCAGGGTCATCTGCACCACGCACTTCGTCCGCCGGTTGATGGCCGCCAGCAGGTCCAGGTCCCGCAGGACCCGGGCGGACTTGGTGATCAGCGTAATCCCAAAGCCATAGCGCAGCACCAGCTCCAGCGCCTGCCGGACATGGCCCAGCTCCTCCTCCAACGGGATATAGGGGTCCGTCATGGAGCCGGCGGCGATCATGCAGGGCTTCCGCCGCCGCTTCAGGGCATCCTCCAACAGGGCAATGGCGTTTCTCTTCACCGCCACATCCTCGAAGGCGTGGTCCATGTGGTAGCAGCTGCTCCGGGAGTCGCAGTAGATGCAGCCGTGGACGCAGCCCCGGTACAGGTTCATCCCGTTCCGGGGCGACAGGATGCCCTTCGCCTCCACATAGTGCACGGCTCCCTCCCCCCTTCCAAAAGGCGCAAAAAAGCGCCGTCCCGCAGACCTGCGGCACGGCGCTCCCGGAATGTGATGTCACTTCAGGCCAAACTTCTTGTTGAACTTAGCCACGCGTCCGCCGGTATCGACCAGCTTCTGCTTGCCCGTGAAGAAGGGGTGACACTTAGAGCAGACTTCCACGCGAATGTCCTTCTTCGTGGAACCTGTCTCAATTACATTACCGCAGGCGCATCTGATCGTAGTCTGCTGATAATTGGGATGGATACCTTCCTTCATTGCTCTTGTTCACCTCTTTCCCCGTCAATTCGGCTCTACAGCGGCTTTCACCGCAAAACCATTGTTTAGTATAACACGTATTCTTCCGCATTGCAAGTGTTTTTTCCGATTTTTCCCCAGTTTTTTCACAGGAAGGCAGAAGCCGCCCTTGACCGGGGCGGCTTCTGCTACCTTTGGACTGTTTTGCAGCCCAACTGAATGTCAGAGATTACTCCTCGTCCTCACCGGCGGGCGCGGGCATGGGGGCCAGCAGGGCGCGGATGGAGAGGGAGATCTTCTGCTTCTCCTCGTCCACAGCGGTAATCTTGGCCTCCACGGTCTGGCCCTCAGAGAGCACGTCGCCGGGCTTCTCAATGCGGTGGTCGGCAATCTGGGAGATGTGAATGAGGCCGTCCACGCCGGGGACCACCTCGGCAAAGGCTCCGAAGGTCATCAGCTTCACAACCCGCACGCTGGCCACGTCCCCCACCTTGTAGGTGTCCATGAACACCTGCCAGGGGTTGGTGGAGCGGTCCTTGACGCCCAGGGAGATCTTCCGCTTCTCGGGGTCGAAGGAGATGACGTACACCTCCAGCGTGTCGCCAATGGCCACGATCTCATTGGGGTGCTTGATCCGGGACCAGCTCAGGTCGGTGATATGTACCATACCGTCCACACCGCCGATGTCCACAAACACGCCGTAGCTGGTCATGCTCTTGACCGTGCCGGTGTAGCGCTTGCCCACCTCGATGCCGGACCACACCTCGGCGGCGGCGGCGGCGCGGGCCTCCTGCTGCACCACCTTGATGGAGCCCACCACACGGCGGCGGGCGCGGTTGACCTCGGTGATGCGCAGCTTCACGCGCTGCTTGACCAGCTCGGTCATGGCCGCGTCACGGGGCAGGCCGGACTGGGAGGCGGGGATGAACACGCGCACGCCCTTGACGGACGCCACTACGCCGCCCTTGTTCTCCTCGGTGATGATGCCCTCCATGATCTCCTTGCTGCTGCAGGCCTCCTCGATGTTCTCCCAAACCTTGACAGCGTCGACCTTCTTCTTGGACAGGGTGGCGTAGCCCTCCACATCGTTGACACGGATGACAAACAGCTCCACCTGGTCGCCAACCTTCACCACGTCCTCGGGCTTCACCGTGGGATCGTCCGTCAACTGGTCCACAGGGATGTAGCCGGCCTGCTTGCATCCCAGGTCCACATGGACTTCCGTGGGGGTAATGGCGGTGACAACGCCGGTTACCTTATCTCCTGTATTTAAAGTATTGGTATACTGCTCTACCAATTCGGCAAAATTTTCCATGCCCTCGCCCTGGATTTTTTCTTCGCTCATCGTCTTTATGACCTCCTTTATGATGCTCGCAGGCGTGGAGGCCCCCGCCGTCAAACCAACCACGCGGCAATCCGACAGTCTTTCCCAGGGCAGCTCGTCCGCGTTTTCAATTTGAAAAACGCTGGAGCAGTGTAAACGGCAGATCTCTGTCAGGTGCTTTGTGTTGGCGCTTTTGGGATCACCAACCACCACCATAGCGTCCACTTTGGCGGCGAGGAGGGCCGCCTCCGATTGGCGCGTATGCGTAGCATCACATATTGTATCAAATATTTTCAGATTTGTACACTGTTTTTTTAGAATTTTCAAAGAACTTTCCCAGACCTCCCGCCGCAGCGTGGTCTGGGAGACGATGGTAAGGGGCGCTTTCGCCGCCTCCCCAGCGGTTTCAGCCCACCGCGCCGCCTCCTCCGGCCCAGAAAATACCTGCAGGGACCGGCACCAGCCCGCCACCCCCCGGACCTCCGGGTGGTCCGCCTCACCGATCATCACCGGCCGGCGGCCCTCCTCCTCCGCCTGGGCCACCAGGCGCTGGACGTGGGCCACCCGGGGACAGGTGGCGTCCACGATCTCCGCCCCACGGGCCCGCAGGCGGTCGTAGACCTCCCGGCCCACGCCGTGGGCCCGCAGCAGGACCCGCTCCCCCTCTCCGGCCTCCTCTGGGGCAGTGATCTCCGTCATCCCCAGGCCGGCCAGCTCCTCCATCACCCGGCGGTTGTGGATGACGCTGCCCAGCATCCGGGGCTTTTCCGCCGCGCGGGCCAGCTCCTCCGCGATCCGCACCGCCCGGGCCACGCCAAAGCAGAAACCGGCGCTCCTGGCGGCCGTCACTTCCATCCGTCCACCTCGCTGAGGGCGTAGATGCGCCGCAGAATCTCTTCGGCAGCCTGGCGGTTCTCCTCCGCCGTGGGCCGGCGGCCGGCGATGACCGGGGTGTAGGGCTCCCCGAACACGACGGTGGTCCGGCGCAGGAACTTGTGCCTGGGGCCGCAGTACACTGGGACCATGGGCACGCCGGTGCGGGCGGCCATGACGGTGACGCCGCCCTTGGCTTCGCCGCCGCTCTCCCCGTCCACCCGGGTCCCCTCGGGGAACACCAGCAGGCGGTTGCCCCCGCTGAGGGAGCGGATGGCGGTCTTCATGGCGGCCAGGTCGTTCCCCCCCCGCTTGACGGGGAACACCCCGGCGCTGCGCAGGAACCACCCCACCACCGGGATGCGGAACAGCTGGTCCTTGGCCATCACCGTCAGCCGGGCGTCTATGGGCAGGGCCACGGCGATGAGGAAGGGGTCCCACCCGCTCACGTGGTTGGCGCACAGGAGGGCGCCGCCCTCCGGCAGGTTCTCCAGCCCCACCGCCCGGTGGGGAAAGAACAGGCGGATCAGGGGCGCGATGATGCTGTAGGCAATACGGTAAAATCGGTTCATAGGGCAATCCGCTCCCTGATGATCTCCAGAATCTGGCGGCAGCTCTGCTCGAAGGTGTTGCCGGTGGTGTCCAGCACCACCGCGTCCGCCGCCGGGCGCAGTGGCGCCGCCGCCCGGCGGGAGTCGTTGTCGTCCCGCCGGCGGATCTCCTCCAGGAGCTCGCCGTAGTCCTTGGGCGTTCCCCGCGCCTCCAGCTCCCGGAAGCGGCGCATGGCCCGGTCCTCGGGGCTGGCGGTCAGAAAGATTTTCACGTCCGCGCCGGGCAGGACCACCGTGCCGATGTCCCGGCCGTCCATGATGACGCTGTGCCGGGCCGCCATGTCCCGCTGCATGTCCAGCAGGAAGGCCCGCACCGCCGGCAGGGCGGACAGGCGGGAGGCCAGCATGGATACCTCCGGCAGGCGGATGGCGTCGGTCACGTCCTCCCCGTTTAAGTACATCCGCTGGAGGCCGTCGGCCCCGTATTGGATGGAAACCGCCGTCTCCGGCAGCGCCGCCTCCACGGCGGCGGCGTCCTCCGGGGCGATCCCCCGGCGGTTCATCCCGCAGGCCGCCGTCCGGTAAATGGCCCCCGTATCCACGTAGACAAAACCCAATTCCCGGGCCGCCGCCCGGGCGATGCTGCTCTTCCCGGCCCCGCTGGGGCCGTCAATGGCCACCGCAATTCGTCTGCTCTGCTCCATGCTGTCCCTCTATCCCCTTTCTATGTAGAAGCGCCGCTCCCGTCCCCGCATACACCATCACACCGCGCGCGCTGACTGTATCAGCCCTTCCCCAACTCTTTCTCGTATCCATATTCACGCAAAACCAGCGCCGTATCAATCTCCTGCCGATAGACGCCCTTCCTCCGCGCAAAGCCGCGCCCAGCATACAGCCGGATGGCGGGCAGATTCACATCCACCACAAAAAGGCGCAGGTACGCCGCCCCCAGCTCTCTCGCCGTCTCCCCCGCCTTTTCCAGCATGAGGCCGCCCAGCCCTCTCCCCATGTGCGCCGCGCGGACGCCCTTGCGGGTGAGATACAGGGCCCCTCCCCGGGGGTCCGCCCACTCGATGTGCGCCTCCCCCGGGTGGTCCCCGCACAGGGCGAAGGCGGCGGCGGGGCCGCCCTCATCCAGAAGCAGGTGGAGCCGGCCCCGCCGGACGTCCTCCTCCAGCGCATGGCAGGGGTATACATCGTCCCATATCCGTATCCCGTTCGCGTCCATCCACCGGACGATCCCACGGTACATCTCCCTGACGGCCGGCAGGTCCTCCCAAACAGCCCGCCGGAACACCCGCCCCGTCCGATCAGCCATGGACGCCCTCCGCCGCCGCGCAGCCCGCCAGATGGCCCGTGGACCAGGCGATCTGCAGGTTGAACCCGCCGGTGTAGGCGTCCACGTCCAGCACCTCCCCGGCAAAGTACAGGCCGGGGAGCAGCTTGGACTCCATGGTGGAGGGGTTCACCTCCTTCACCGTCACGCCGCCGGAGGTGACAATCGCCTCCTCCACCGGGCGGGGGCCGGTGATCTCCACCGGCAGGGCCTTGAGCAGCTCCAGCACCCGGCGGCGCTGCTGGCGGGTCAGGTCGTGGACCTTCTGCCGGGGTGAGATCCCCGTCAGGTCCACAAAAGGCTCGATCAGCTTTTTGGGCAGCAGATCGTCCAGGGCGTTGACAAAGTCGCTGTTGGCATGCCGGGAGAAGTCGGACACCAGCCGCTTATCCAGCTCCGGCTCATCCAGGGCAGGCTTCAGATCCAGCTCCAGCCGGTAGCGCTTCTTCCCGAAGCGGCGCATGTGGGCGGAGGCGGAGAGCACCATGGGCCCGCTGACGCCGAAATGGGTGAAGAGCATCTCCCCGAAGTCGGTGTAGATTTTCCTGTCGTTCTCATAGACCCGCAGGGCCGTGTTCTTCAGGCTCAGCCCCTGCAGCCGGGGGCACAGGTCCCCCGCGGCGCACAGCGGCACCAGGGAGCCCCGGGGCTCCGCCACCGTGTGCCCCGCCTGACGGGCCAGGCGGTAGCCGTCGCCGGTGCTGCCGGTGAGGGGGTAGCTGACGCCGCCGGCGGCCACCACCACCCGGCGGGCCCCGTAGTCCCCCCCGCCGCCCCGGACGCCGTCCAGGCGGCCCCCGCCAAGCAGCAGCGCCTCCGCCCGGTCCCGCGCCAGACGGACCCCCAGCCGCTTCAGGCGGCGCTCCAGCGCGCCGCTGACGTCAAAGGCCCGGTCGGACACCGGAAACACCCGGCCGCCCCTCTCCGTCTTCAGAGGGACGCCCAGGTCCGTAAAAAAGTCCATCACAGCGGCGCTGTCAAAGGCAGCAAAGGCGCTGTAAAGGAATCTGCCGTTACAGGGCACGTGGGCCAGCAGCTCCTCCTGGGAGCAGTTGTTGGTCAGGTTGCACCGGCCCTTGCCGGTGATATTCAGCTTTTTTCCCAAGCGCTCGTTAGGCTCCAGCAGGCACACATCCGCGCCCCGCTCCGCCGCAGCGATGGCCGCCATCATTCCGGCAGGGCCGCCGCCAGCCACCAGTACATCGTATATCATATGCGTTTCCACCACAGGTATTTTTCTCGTCCAGGTCCCCGCCTTTACAGCTCGTCGCTGTAGCCGAACACGCCGTACTCGTCCCAGATGCCCTCCAGGCGGTTGAAAATCTGGGAGATGTCGGCGTTCTTCCGGTGGCCGGCGGCCACGATGACGGCGTTGAGCAGGCTGAAAGGGGCCACCAGGGAGTCCACAAAGGAGATCATGTCGCTGCGGGCCATGAGCACCGTGGAGGCCAGGGGGTACAGGGGCGACATAGCGCTGTCGGTGATGGCCACCACGTCCGCCCCCCGGTCCCTGGCGAAGCGGACCCCCTTGACGGTGGCCTTGGAGTACCGGGGGAAGCTGATGCCCACCAGCACGTCCCCCGGCCCGATGCGCAGGATGCTCTCCAGAATGTCCCCCGCGCTGTTGCTGGTCACCAGCGTCACATGCTCAAAGATCAGGTGAAAATAGAAGTGGAGATACCCCGCCAGAAAGGAGCTGGACCGGACCCCCAGGATATAGATGTGCCGGGCCGCCATCATCCGGTCCATGGCCTCCCGGAAGGCGGCGCGGTCCACCTCCTCAATGGCGATGCGAATCTTCTCCATATCCATCTGGAGCACCGAGGCCACCACGTCCGCGCCGAACAGCCGGTCATTGGAGGTTTGAATCCGCTGAATGGAGGTCAGCTTCCCCCGGACCAGTTCCTGGAGGGCCTTCTGCATGGCGGGGTATCCGTCGTATCCCAGCACCGCGGCGAAGCGGACCACCGTGGACTCGCTGACCCCCACCAGCTCCCCCAGCCGGCTGGCGGTCATGAAAGCGGCCTTGTCGTAGTCGGAGAGAATATAGCTGGCAATCCGCTTCTGCCCCTTGGAAAAGCCGGGCATGCTCTCCTGTATGGTATGTAGTACGTCCTTTTTCATCTCTACTTCCCCTTAGAAAACAGGTAAAAAGAGTCTCTATTCAGGCGTTTTCCTGCCGCTGGAGCGGTATACCGCCGTCAGTTCCTCCTCCGTCAGGCGCCGCCAGCGGCCCCCGGGCAGACTCCCCAGCTCCAGCGGCCCCTCCCGCACCCGGACCAGCCGCGCCACCTCCAGCCCCGCCAGGGCGCACATCCGCCGCACCTGCCGGTTGAGGCCCTGGCAGATGACGACGGAGAGGACCCAGCGCCCGCCGCGCCGCGCCAGCACGGCCACCCTGGCCGGGGCGATAGGCGTGCCGTCCTCCAGCGCGGACAGGGCCGCCAGGCGCTCCCGGCAGCCCTCCAGCCGGCCGGAGACGGTGACGCGGTACTCCTTCTCCAGCCCGTGGCTGGGGTGGGCCAGGCGCTGGGCAAAATCCCCGTCGTTGGTCATCAGCAGCAGCCCCTCCGAGTCCATGTCCAGCCGCCCCACCGGGTACACCCGCGCCCCGCAGTCCGCCGTGAGATCCGCCGCCGTCCGGCGGCCCCGCTCGTCGGAGAGGGTGGTCACGTACCCGCGTGGCTTGTGGAGCATGAGGTACAGCCGCTCCGCCGGAGCGCTCAGGGGCCGGCCGTCCAGACAGACCACGTCCCCCGCGGGGTCGGCGCTGTCCCCCAGGGAGGCGGGGACGCCGTTGACTGTCACCCGCCCCGCCCTCAAAAATTCCTCCGCCTGCCGGCGGGAACAGACGCCGGCGGCGGAGAGGATCTTCTGCAGACGCTCCATGGATTTCCTTTCCCCGCCTCTCAGGCGGCTTATCCCCGGAACAGGCGCTCCCACCAGCTGGGGCTATCCTCCTCCGTGCGCATGGCGGAGGGCGCCGCGGCCACCAGCTCCACGCTGGCCACCTCCACTCCCTCCAGGTAGGCCCGCACCTCCCCCACCGGCTGCCCCGGCACCACCGGCGCGGCGACGGACAGGGGCGCGCGGGCCACCACCGTCAGCCGCTCCTCCCCCGTCAGGGGGTAGCGCAGGTCCTCCGCCGCCATCAGCGGGATGGAGGCCGCCGTACCGCCCCGGACCAGAGTGGAGGCCAGCACCTGTCCGCTGTCCACGGCGGTCTCCAGGCGGTAGTTGGCAAAGCCGTAGTCTATGAGATTCATGTGGTCGTTCCAGTCGTCTCCGTCGTTGAGGGTGACGCACACCAGGGTCATCCCCTCCCGGCTGGCGGCGGACACCAGGGTCCGCCCCGCCGCCTTGGTAAAGCCCGTCTTCACCCCCACACAGCCCTCGCACAGGCGCAGCAGCTTGTTGTGGTTGGCCAGATACCGCTCCCCGATGGTGATGGAGGCGGTGGAGACAATCCGGCGGAAATCCTGGTTCTCCAGGGCGTAAGCCGCCAGCAGCGCCATGTCCCTGGCGCTGGAGTAGTGCCCCTCGGCGTCCAGGCCGTTGGGGTTGGCGAAGTGGGAGTGGGTCATCCCCAGCCGCGCCGCCGTCTCGTTCATCAGCGCCACAAAGTCCTCCAGCCCGCCGCACACGCAGTGGGCCACTGCCAGGGCGGCGTCGTTGCCGCTGACCAGCATCAGGCCGTAGAGCAGCTCCTCCAGGCGCAGCACGTCCCCCGGCTTGAGGTACATGGAGGACCCCTCCGCCATGTCGGCGGCGGTGACGGTGTACTCCATCTGCGGCTCCCCCCGCTCCAGGGCCACCACGGCGGTCATAATCTTCGTGATGCTGGCGATCAGCCGCTCCTCATCCGGGTTCTGCTCATAGAGCACCCGGCCGCTCTCCTGCTCGATGAGCACCGCCGAAGCGGCGGACGTGCCCACGGCCCACGCCTGGCCGGTGAGCGCTCCCGCCAGCGCCAGGGCGCACAGGGCTGTCAGCTTGCGTTTGGACATCCAGGTCCACCTCCAACCGTTCAGATGGACCTAGTATACCCCGCGTCCCAGCTTCCAACCGGGAAAAAACTTTCCTGGCCTTCCAGCTGGAGGCCTGTTAAAACGCCTCCTCCGGCATTTGGCCGGCCTCCTCCTTTTTCTTCTGGCGGTCGTTGATAAAAGTGGCGACCCGGTCCATCACCTCCGGCACCATCTCCACCACCCGGTCCACGGTGTTCATGGCGGGGACCGCCACCGGCATCACCCGGGTGATGCCGTCTTTCACAATGAGAAATGCCACCGGCTCGATGCGCACGCCGGAGCCGACGCCGGCCCCCATGTTGTTCGCGTCCTCGTTCTTCTTGCTGCCGAAGGCCGCGCCGCCGCCGCCGAAGCCGAAGCTGACGCGGGAGATGGGAATCAGCGTCACACCGTCGGGGGTCTGGATGGGCTGGCCCACGATGGTGTTGGTGTCCACCATCTCCCGCACCTTAGCCATGCTCTCCTGCATCATCTCGCTCAGAGGATTCTTTTGCTCCATGTTCCTGTACTCCTTTCAAGCACCGCGTCACGCGGCCTCCGTATTCGACTCCTTCAGCTCCTCCGCCGGTGGCGGGGAGGCCAGCTTTCTGAACCGCAAATACCACTTCAGCAGGCTCCCCCCCGCCCGCAGGCCCACCGACACCAGATCCCAGGGCCGCAGGGACAGGCCCACATCGGCGATCAAATCCATCTGTTCCCGCTGAAAATCCAGAAACAGGCGGACATCCTGGTCCTTGATGCGCACCAGCCGGTGCAGCGCGGGCAGCGCCGCCCCCAGGGCCGCCTCCAGGCGGCCGTACAGCAGGGCGGTGTCCGCCGGGTCTGGCCCCGCCACCAGCAGGTGGACCTTCAAGGGCGTCAGGCGCAGCCGCCGCCCCGTCCGCTTCAGAGCCCGGCCCAGAATGGGGGGCAGAGTCTCCAGGCTGTAGAGAATCTGTTCCCGGTTGATCTTTGCCCTCGGCTTTTTTTCCGCTTTTTTCTTCGGTTTAGGCTTCTCCGGCGCGCTCTTCTCCGCCGCAGTCTTCTCCGCCGGCTTTTTCTCCGGATCCGCCGCCGCTTTCTTCTCCGCCTGTTTCTTCTCCGGCTTCTTCTCTTTGGGCTTCCTCCGGGAGGGCTTCTTCTCCTTCCGGGGGAAGAGCTGGAACTTCAGCGGCCCGAACCGGACCAGCAGGGACAGATCCCCCCGGTCATAGCGGAAGCGCACCCCCGCCGGCATCAGGAGTATGACGGCCAGCAGCAGGAGCAGGACGCCCAGGATTCCCAGTATGATCTTTCCGGCCAAGCGCCCCGCCCCCTTTCACGCGCCTATTCTTTTGCGTCCTCCCCGGCCTCCTCCTCGCCCGTCAGCCGCAGCTGTCCGCCGTCCTCCACCCCGGGCAGCGGAGGCAGCTCCTCCAGGGATTCCAGGTGGAACGAGCGCAGGAAGGTCTGGGTGGTGCGGTACTGCCTGGGCCGGCCCGGCACCTGTAGCCGGCCGCAGGCCTCAATAAGCTTCCGGTCCAGCAGCAGCCCCACGGTGTAGGCGCTGTCCACCCCCCGGATCTGGTCCACCTGGGCCCGCGTGACGGGCTGGTAGTAGGCGATGATGGCCAGCACCTCCAGGGCCGGCTGGCTGAGCTTGGCGGGCCGGCGGATCTCGAAGGCCCGCCGGATGACGGCGGCGTAGTCCGTGGAGGAGCACATCTGCCACTCCTCCCCCATGCGGACCAGCCGGATGCCCCGGCGCTCGAAGGCGTAGTGGTCCATCAGCCGGCGCAGGACCTGCTCCGCCTCCGACCGGCCGATCTCCAGGGCCAGACAGACCCGGTCAATATGAATGGGCTCCCCTGCGGCGAAGAGAATGCCCTCCGCCGCGGCCTCCAGTTCCTTTGTATCCAGTGTATCCAAAATGTTGCTGCCCTTTCCTCAAAAAATGGTTATCGTTACAGCTGCAGGGAGTCCGCGCCCTCCCCCGTGGGAACGACGGTGCACTCGCTCTCGCTGCCGGCCAGGCGGATGACCCTGGCCCTGCACAGCTCCAGCACCGCCAGGAAGGTGGCCACCACCTCGCTGCGGCTGCGGCTTCCCCGGAAGAGGAGGCGGAAGCTTGTGATCCCCCGCTTCAGCCGCTCCAGGATCTCCGCGGCCTTGCCCGCCACCGGGTAGGGCTCCTGGCGCACAATCTGGTCGAAGCTGCTCAGGGGCGGCGGCAGCCGCCGCTCCCCCCGGTCCGCGATCTCCCCCAGCGCCGCCAGCAGATCCCCGCTCTGGTGGCTGTACTCGAAAATTTTCCCAGACTCCATGGGCTCCGGATTTTTCAGCAGGATGTCCCGGCCAAACTCCCCCATGGGGCCCAGCAGGCCGGTGATATATTTGATCTTGGTGTAGTTCTCGCTGCTGCGGCGCTCCTCCAGGGAGCGGATCAGCTCCTCCATCTCGCTCTGGGCCTCCTCGTCCTCCAGGGACAGGAGCATCCGGGACTTGATGAACATCAGCTGGGCGGCCATGGTGATAAACTCGCTGGCCACCTCCAAATCCATCTGCTGGCGCTGCTCCAGGTAGGCCAGGTACTGCTCCAGGATAAGGGCGATGGGGATGTCCTGGATCTCGATTTTGTTTTTGCCCAGCAGGAAGAGGATCAGATCCAGGGGACCCTCGAAGTCCTCCATCCCCTCCCGGCTGTGCACCACGTGCTCCAATTTATAGACAGGACCGTCCATTCCTCACCTCAGCTATGTACCACATATTAAAAGAACAGGCCGGCCATCCACATAAACACCCGGTAAATAGCCTCGGAGAGGTACCCGCCCCCCACGTCCAGCCACACCAGCAGCAGAAGCACCGCCATGCCGTAGCGCTCATAGCGCATGAGCGTGTAGTAGGCCCGCTCCGGCAGGAGGGCGAAGAGCACCTTCGACCCGTCCAGGGGCGGGATGGGGACCAGATTGAACAGCCCCAGCCCCACGCTCAAAAGGGCCGTGTTCACCAGAAAGCCGTACAGCAGCGCGGCGCCCTCCCCCGCCGCCAGCCGGGCCGTCAGCGACGCGAAAAACAGCAGCAGCATGGCCAGCAGGAAGTTGGACGCCGGCCCCGCCAGGGCGGTGACGGCCATCCCCGCCTTGGGCCGCTTGAAATAGCGCATATCCACCGGCACCGGCTTGGCCCAGCCGAAGCCGCACAAAAACATGGACGCCAGTCCCAGCCAGTCGATGTGGTGCAGGGGGTTGAGGCTCAGCCGGCGCATCCGCTTGGCGGTGGGGTCCCCCAGGGCCAGGGCGGCCAGGCCGTGGCAGGTCTCGTGGACCGTCAGGCACACCAGCACCCCCAGCACCCGGAAGACGGCGGAGAGCAGCCCCGCCCAATCAAATTGTTCCCAAAAGGTCTGTACGTATCCCCACATAGCCGCGCCCTTTCCATATGTTTCCCAGACAGTATAGCAGATTCTCCCGCCGATTACAAGCGCCGCCAGGAAAAATCAGGGGGAGGCTTAAACAAATCTTATAGATTTACCTTCTTTCAATTTAAGAGAAAAACGAGTACAATACAAGCACCACACAGGAAAGGAATTCCCCCTATGCGTGAGCGTCGGCCATTGACACAGATACAAAAACGGTGGATCGCCGGTATTGGCATCGCCCTCTTTCTGCTTCTCTCCCTGCTCATCTGCTGGTTCGCCGGCCGCCCCCTGATACAGTTCGCCAGGGAGCCGGAGCTGTTTCGCCAGTGGGTGGACCGCCAGGGCATCTGGGCCCCCCTCCTCTTTATGGGGATGGTGATTCTCCAGATCGTGGTGGCCGTCATCCCCGGCGAGCCGCTGGAGATCGCCGCCGGATACGCCTTCGGCGCGCTGGAGGGCACCCTCTGGTGCCTGCTGGGGGCCTTTGTGGGGCGGGTGATGGTTTTTTTGCTGGTGCGCCGGTTCGGCGCCAGGGCCGTGGAGGTCTTCTTCCCCCTCGAAAAGCTCCAATCTCTCCGCTTCCTGCAAAACGAGCGGCGGCTCACCTTCTGGGTCTTTTTCCTGTTCTTCCTGCCGGGTACGCCCAAGGACGTGCTGTGCTACATTGTAGGGCTGACCAATCTCCCCCTGCGCAGCTGGCTGATCATCAGCACCATCGCCCCCATCCCCTCCATCATCACCTCCACCATCGGCGGCGACGCGCTGGGCATGGGCGACTACGCCTTCGCCGTCCTGGTGTTCGTTATCACCCTTGTCATCAGCGGCCTGGGGCTGCTGGCCTATCGCGCCATCTGCCGGGCGCGGGAAAGGAGCGAATCATGACTGCTCTGCTCTTCTGCCAACACATGAACCGTGTCATCGGCATCCTGTTCATGCTGTGCTATTTCTACCAGCTTCTCTACGTCCCCGTTGCCCTGTGGCGCAGGCACCGGGTGGACCGGACCGCCCCTCTGCGGCGCTACGCCGTGCTCATCTCCGCCCGGAACGAGGAGGCGGTCATCGGCCAGCTTCTGGAGAGCGTCCGGAACCAGGACTACCCCGCCGAGTACCTCACCGCCTTCGTGGTGGCGGACAACTGCACCGACGGCACCGCCCGCGCCGCCAGGGACGCCGGCGCCGTGGTCTACGAGCGCTTCGACCGCCAGCACGTGGGCAAGGGCTACGCCCTCCACTTCCTGCTCACCCAAATCCGGGACGCCTGGGGGGACGACTACTTCGACGGCTTCTTCGTCTTCGACGCCGACAACCTGCTGGCGCGGGACTACGTCTCCCGAATGAACGAGGCCTTCGGCGAGAAGTACCAGATCGTCACCAGCTACCGCAACTCCAAAAACTACGGCGATAACTGGATCTCCGCCGGCTACGGCCTGTGGTTCCTGCGGGACGCCGCCTTCCTCAACGCCCCCCGCACCCGCCTGGGGCTGAGCGCCGTGGTCTCCGGCACCGGGTTCCTCTTCAGCCGGGAGATCATGCTCCGCTGGGGCGGCTGGCCCTTCCACTCCCTCAGCGAGGACACGGAGTTCACCGTCAACAACATCCTCAAGGGAGAGCGCGTAGGCTACTGCGGCGAGGCCGAGCTCTTTGACGAGCAGCCCACCCGCCTGGGCCAGTCCTGCCGGCAGCGGATGCGCTGGTGCCGGGGCAACCTCCAGGTCTTTCTGAAAGAGGGCGGCCGCCTGCTGGCGGGGCTGGCGGGCAAAAACGGCCTGAGCTGCCTGGATCTGCTCCTGTCCATTCCCCCGGCCATCGTGCTGACGGTGTGCGGCGTGCTGGCGGGCGCGGCTCTGACCGTGCTGGAGCTCATCGCCGGCGGCCCGGTGCTGCCCCTGCTGCGGGCCGCCTTGACCTCTTTCGCGGTGCCCTACCTGCTGCTGTTTCTGGCCGGCGGGATCACCACCCTCACCCAGTGGCGGCGCATCCGCGCCAGCGCCTGGAAAAAGGTGCTCTACACCTTCACCTTCCCCCTGTTTATGACCACCTACGTGCCCATCACCATCGCCTCCCTGTTTGGCAAGGTGGAGTGGAAGCCCATCGAGCACCGGGCGGTGATGTCGGTGCAGGAGCTGAAATAACCTTCCGGCAAATACGCGCAATGACGGACTGACCACAGGTCAGTCCGTCATTGGCATTGCGGCGGGGTGCGCGCCTCCGGCCTGGCCGTACAGCTCCTCCTCGGTCACGCACTCGCTCTTCAGCTTCCCCACCAGAAACTGCAGCGCCTCCACCACGTGGGGCCGGATGTCTCCGCCCACCAGTACATACATGATGTCCTCGCCAGCCTCCAGCACCCCCTCGTTGAGCCACGCCCGCACATAAAAAATGCCCTCCATCCGCCGTGTCTCGGCCACGGCGGCCTCCATCCCTGCCCGGTCGTAGGCAAAGCGCATCCCCCGCACCGGGGCGGTCGGCTCCCCGGCGCGCACCGCCGCCCTGGCGGTCTCCCGGACGACGCCGTTATGGGTCAGGTACATCCCGATCCTCCCAGCGTCCGGCCCGGCCTTGGCCTCCCGGAGCCATTGGTCCATGGAGGGCGGGGCCGGCCGCCCCGCTGGGGCGGCGCAGTCCGCCGAACCGCCGGAGCGCAGCATGTCCACCCCGTGGCGGACCGGCTCCAGCACCGCCAGGAGGTTCTCCCTGGCGGCCTTTTCGCTGCCGGGGAGATTGACAATCAGCGTCCCGCCCCGGATGCCGGCGGCGGCCCGGGACAGGCAGCCCCTGGGCGTGATCCGCATGCTCTCCGCCCGCATGGCCTCCGGAATGCCCCGGGTCTCCCGCTCCACCACCGCCAGGGTGGCCTCCGGGGTCACGTCCCTGGAGGAGAAGCCCGTGCCGCCGGTGGTGAGCACCAGATCCACCCGCTCCTCGTCCGCACACCGGATCAGCGCCTCCTTGATCTGCTCCAGCTCGTCGGGAAGAATGGCCGTGCGCGTCACCTCCCAGCCGTTCTCCCTCAGAATCCCGCACAGGGCCGGACCGCTGGTGTCCTCCCGCTGGCCCCGCGCGCCCTTGTCGCTGATGGTGAGCACCGCCGCCGTATAGCTCATACCGTCTCCTCCCTCCGAAAATCTCCGTGCACGCCGCCGGTCTTCTCCAGCAGCCGCACGTCGGTGATGACCATGTCCCGCTGCACCGCCTTGCACATGTCGTAGACAGTGAGGGCCGCCGTGGACACGGCGGTCAGCGCCTCCATCTCCACACCGGTGCGCCCGCCGCAGGACACCTCCGCCCGGATGTCCACGCAGCAGCGCGCCTCGTCCAGGGTCAGCGCCATGCCGATGCCGTCGACCGCCACCGGGTGGCACAGGGGGATCAGCTCCGCCGTCCGCTTGGCCCCCATGATCCCGGCGAGCTGGGCGGTGGACAGCACGTCCCCCTTCTTCACGCCCCCGTCGCGGATCAGCGCGAAGGTCTCCCGGCTCACCAGCACCCGGGCCCCCGCGGCGGCAGTGCGGCGGGTGGGGGCCTTCTCCCCCACGTCCACCATCCGGGCGCGGCCCTCGGCATCAAAATGTGTAAAATCTCTCATCGTGTTTTCTCGCCTCCTCGCGGCCTGCGGCCGGTTTATGTCATTCTACCACAAACAGCCTCCGAAGGAAATACCCTGCCCGGAAAATACCCGCCGGTTGCATTTCCCCGCCCCGTATGCTACACTGATGCCATCAGACCCGGGCCTCCCCCCGCCAAAAGGAGATATATGATTATGGTACACATTGACCCCGCCCTCTGCACCGGCTGCGGCCGGTGTGCGGACAACTGCGCGGTTCACGCCATCGTGAAAACCGCAGACGGCGTCTGCCGCTGCAATCAGACCTGGTGCTTTGGCTGCGGCCAGTGCGTGGCCCTGTGCCCCGCCGGGGCCGCCTCCATGCCGGAGCTCCCGCCCCCCGTCCCCTACCGCAGCGCCTCCTTCGATCTGGATCCCCAGATCCTGCTCAATGCCATGCGCTTTCGCCGCAGCATCCGCCGCTTCACCGGTGAGAAGGTCTCCCGCCGGGAGCTGGAACTGCTACTGGAGGCGGGGCGCTGCGCCCCCACCAGCTCCAACAGCCAGACCGTGGCCTTCGTGGTGCTCGACGAGGAATTCGAGGCCCTGCGGCCCCGGATCTGGAAGGCCTTCGCCCGCATGGCCCAGGAGAAGGGCCGCAAGCTCCTGCTGCGCCGGTACGAACGCTATCTGGCCCGCCCCGAGGAGCCGGACGCCCTCTTCTACGGCGGCAATCAGATGATCGCGGTGACCTCCCAGCGGCCGGTGGACGGCTGTCTGGCTCTGGCCAACATGGAGCTGCTCGCCCACGCCCTGGGCCTGGGGGCGCTGTACTGCGGCTTTGCCGCCGCCGCCATCGACGGCGACCCCGGCCTACGGGAGTACTTCGGCGTCACGGAGCAGCGCCGCCTGGACAGCTGCCTCATCGTAGGCCATACAGACCTGACCTTCCACCGCACCGCCCCCCGGAAGCCTGCCCAGGTCCTCTGGCGGTGAGGGTAATCAATAGGCGCGTATCCCCACCGAGCCGTCGTCCCGGCCCTTCTCAATGGACCGGATGACCAGGTCGTACTGCATCTCCTCGCTGACCTTCACCCGCACCCGGTCCCCCGCCCGGCGGCCCAGCAGGGCTTTCCCCACCGGGGACTCCTTGCTGATGAGCCCCTTGGCCGTGTCCGTGCGCAGGGTGGTGACGATGCGCACGGTCATCTCCCGCCCCAGGCGCTCGTTAAACGCCACCACCTGGTCGAACAGCCCCACCTCGTCCTCCCCGGAGTCCTCGGAGATCACCTTGGCAGTCCGGATCATCCGCTCCAGGTAGCGGATGCGGCTCTCGTTGCGGTTTTTCTCCTGTTTGGCGCACTTGTACTCAAAATTCTCACTGAGGTCCCCAAAGGCCCGGGCGGTCTGCACGTCCTCAATCAGCTTTGGGCGCAGCACCCGCACCCTGTGGTCGATCTCCTCCCGCATCTTCTGAATGTCACCGGCGGTCAGCTCATCATACATAACAGCGTCCTCCTTATGTTGTCGCCATCAGTATACCATAAAATCCGCCGCCTCTGCCCAAAATTTTTCTGATAATTTGCACAAACCCCCTTGACAAATCTGGGAAAATATCGTATACTTTAGTCATCCTAACAAGGAGGTACGGTCCGATGTACAGCGAAACCTGATTCGCTGGCTACCCCGGCGGATCGCAGTTCCATTTTCTCCCGCGCAGCGCCTCTCCTTTCGCAAAACCATACAGCCTGGGCCGCCCGCCCACAGAAGAGCAAGTCTCTCAACGGCAACTGACAAGCGTATT
Source organism: uncultured Oscillospiraceae bacterium (assembly GCA_910577915.1). Lineage (GTDB taxonomy): Bacteria > Bacillota > Clostridia > Oscillospirales > Oscillospiraceae > Pelethomonas. The sequence goes on along the minus strand of CAJTOM010000033.1, from coordinate 4,931 downwards.
GCAAAAGTGAAGACCCGCGCACGGGACCCCAGAAAGGCGGAATCTATTTGACAACAGAGCATGTGCAGTAGCCCCACGGCCGCAAGAGTGGCTGTGGGGTTACTGCCGTTCTGCGCCATATTTCCGGTTGCCCTTTCGGACAGTCTGTGGTACAATGGTGCAAAATTCTCACAGGAGGACGATCCATGGAACACTTTGACGACATTGAGCTGCAGGACTGCCCCCTCTGCCAGGGCGCGGGCTGTCTGGAGGAGGAGGGCGGCTGGTGCCTGTACGTCCAATGCCTGGACTGCGGCTGCCATACCGCCGAGCTGGCCTACAACAGCCTGGAAGAGCGCCGGGAGATGGCCCGCCGGGCCGCCCGCACCTGGAACCTGGGGAAGGTGATCTACCCCGGCCCCGGCGACTGATGCGTTTTATAAAAAAGGCATCCAAACGAACGTTGCCCTTGAGAGGAAAGCCACCACGCTTCCAGGCTCCCTGAACGGCAGCGGGTATGGCTCTCCCCGTTCGAGAATCATATGAACCCCAAAACGCAAAACCGGGCCCGGACAGCGCGCTGTCCGGGCCCGGTTCTCTTCTCTATGTACTGCGCGCTCTACGCGTCGATGCCCCGGCTGGTCAGGTACTTCTTGACCATCAGCGCCACCTTGAAGGTGATGGCGTCGTCAAACTCCCGCAGATCCAGCCCCGTGAGCTTTTTGATCTTCTCCAGGCGGTAGACCAGGGTGTTGCGGTGGACGAACAGCTTCCGCGCCGTCTCGGACACGTTCAGGTTGTTCTCAAAGAACTTGTGGATGGTGAACAGCGTCTCCTGGTCCAAGGAGTCGATGGGGTTCTTCTTGAACACCTCCACCAGGAACATCTCGCACAGGGTGGTGGGCAGCTGATAGATGAGCCGCCCGATGCCCAGGTTCTCGTAGTTGATGACAAACTTCTCCGTGTCGAAGACCTTGCCCACCTCAATGGCGATCTGGGCCTCCTTGAAGCTCTTGGCCAGATCCCGCAGGTGCTGGGCCACGGTACCGATGCCGATAACCACGTGGCCCTCGCCCCCCACCCGCAGCGTCTCCTCCAGCAGGACGGACACCCGCTGAACCTCCTTCTCCCAGCCGTTTTCGGGCAGCTGGTGGATCAGGGCCACGTCGCTGTCCCCCACGCTGAGGACGAAGTCGTTCTGCCGGTCAGGAAACAGGCCCTGGATCATATCCAGCAGGGCGGAGTCGCCGCCCTCCAGCTGCCGGATGACGAACACGCTGCGGGAGACCTCCGGCGGCACGTGCAGCTCCTTGGCCCGCATGTAGATGTCGCTGAGCATGATGTTGTCGGAGATGATGTTCTTGATGAACGAGCTCCGGTCGTGCTTCTCCTCGTAGTAGCTCTTCGCGCCGTTGAGGGCCACGCTGGCCATGGAGCAGACGGTGTGGCCCACCTCGTCGTCCCCCATGGTGAACACCGCATAGTCGAACCGGGAGCCCCAGCCCCCCAGGGCGCGGAAGGTCCGCCCCTCCGATGAGATGACCGCGCCGTCCGCCTGGTTGACACACTCCACGTACTCCGGCCACTTCCGGCCGATCAGCCCCAGATCGCTGCAGGAGATGACAGTCCCCTCCGCGTCAATCACGCCCACCACCCGGTCAGTGGCCTCCTTGATCTGCAAGACAACGTTTTGAAAAATCCTTCCCGACATATGCTTCTCCTCCATCAACAGTGTCCCACGCCGGCGGCTTTGGGCAATATGCCTAACTGTCTCCCATTATACTTGGTCCCACGACACATTGCAAGACATTTTTTCTTTTTTCCACAAAAAATATTAGACCTTTTTGGCTGATTTGTAAATTCCACCATTTTTCACATTTTTCCGCCGATTTTCATAACTTCTGTGACGGTCAAAGGCCGGTATTGCCCCGGCGCCAGCGACTCGTCCAGCCGCAGGGGCCCCATGGCGAGGCGCTTGAGGTAGCAGACTGCCGAACCACGGCTGGCTGTCATCCGCTTGATTTGGTGGAATTTACCCTCATGCAAAGTGACCAGCACTTCCCGGCCATCCCCCAGCAGTTCCAGCCCCGCCGGCCGGCAGACCGTGCCGTCGGCCAGGGTGACGCCCGCGGCGAAGGCGGCCCGGTCCGCCTCCCCCAGGGGCCGGTCCAGCCGGGCGAAATAGAGCTTGTCCACGTGGCGCTTCGGGGAGAGCAGGCGGTGGGCCAGCTCCCCGTCGTCGGTGAGCAGCAGCAGCCCCTCCGTGTCCCTGTCCAGCCGCCCCACCGGGAACAGCCCCCGCCGCCGCAGCTCCGGGCTCAGCAGGTCCAGCACCGTTCTCTGCCGGGCGTCCTCGGTGGCGGAGAGCACCCCCGCCGGCTTGTGGAGCATAATGTAGGTGCGGCGGCACAGTTCCACCGCCGCGCCGTCCACCAGGATCCGGCACAGCGCCGGGTCTGCTTTCTCCTCCCCAGCGGCGGCGGGCACGCCGTCCACCAGCACCCGCCCCTCCTTGATCAGCCCCTTCACCTCCCGCCGGGACCATCGTCCCGTGGAAGCCAGCAACTTGTCCAGCCGCTCCCCCGCCATACTGCCGCCGCCTTTCTCAGTTTTTTCCAGTGTACCGCATTTGGAGAAAATACGCAATAAAAAACAGCCGGAAAACCGGCTGTTTTCAAAAAGAGGCACAGATTTACTTGTGCTCGCCCCCCTTCTAAGCGGACAGATACCGCTCCCGCAGCAGCCTGCGGCGGGGGGCGGTCTCCTCCAGCAGGCACAGCAGCTCATCGGGCACCGCGCTGCTGTAGCTGATCTCCATCAGCATCCGCTCCTCCTGGCCCTCGGTGTCCCTGGCCAGCAGTTCCGGGTCCAGAAAGTCCATGTGCTGGAGGGAGGCCCGTATGCCGGTGTCCAGCGTCACCCACAGATCCCGCCCCTCCAGGGCGTAGGTCTCTCTCCGGTAGCTGAGCAGCACCCTGGGCAGCAGCATCCGCCGGGTCAGGCCGTCATGAAAATCCTGCAGCAGCGGGTTTCGGGAATCCAGCAGCCAGTCCGTCTCCCCGTCCAGCAGGGCCCGGCACTCGGCCTCGGTGACCATCGCGGCCTCCGTCTCCCCGTCCTGCTGCCGCTCCAGCAGCAGATATGTGGGGTCGTCGTCAAAATAGCGCAGGCTGAACACAGGCTCCGTCCGGTCCTCCTCCGGCTCCTCCTCCACCTGGCCGGGGAGCATATAGCGCCGGTAGCTGGCAAAAAGCAGCATGTGGACGCTCTCCCCGGTCTCCTCCGGCGCGGCGGAGGCCAGGCGGGCGCGCAAAGCGCTGTAGTCCGCCGGTGTAATCTGATAGCGTATCTGGTTAGAATAGCGGCAGCTCGTCATGGGGCATCCTCCTTTGGTGTAATCACTATAACCAAAGAAAAAGAACTGGTGATGACTGGATTTTGAACAAAGTGTTAAGGAAAACCGGGCCAGGCCTCACGCCCCCGCCAGCCGCTCCAGCAGCGCCGCGTTTCCCCGCAGCCGCTCATTGCCCGGCTCCAGCTCCAGAGCCCGCCGGGCCGCCTCCAGGGCCTCCCCGAGCCGGCCGGTGCGGTGCAGGGCAATGGCCCGCAGGTCCCAGGGCAGGCTGCCCCAGCTGGCCGCCTCGCAGATGTAGGTCCGGGGCCGCTCGGTGACGGCCAGGGCGCAGCCGGTGAAGTAGAGCACCCCGTCCCACTCCTCCTGCTCGTAGAGCAGGAGCGCCATGTCCACCCAGGGCTCCCGGAGATGGGGCGCCTCCGCCGCCGCCCGGAGATACCAGTCTCTGGCCGCCGCCCGGTCCCCCTTGCCCGCATAGGCCTTGGCAATATAGCGCATGGAGGCGGCCCGCTCGTCCCGCCACCGGGCCGCGGGCATGGCCAGATGCCGGCGGAGGACAGCAATGCACGCGTCCCACCGGCCCTTGTACATGTACTCCCGCCCCAGGTAGTGGACGTTGCGGTCGTCCTCCGGGTCCTCCTCCACTGACAGCTCCAGCAGGGGCAGGTACTGTCCTCTGGACTTGCTGTGGTCCGGGTGGTGATCCAGCTGCACCCCCTCCGCCTTGATCTTCCCGCCGGGCTGTCCCTCGCCGGTCCACTGGAGCACCTCGTGGACCGGGTGCACCCAGCGCCAGCCCCGGCGGGAGTGGATCTTCTCACTCCAGAACACCACCCCCTCCCCGCCGTCCGGCGTGAAGCTCCAGGTGTAGCGGTAAGCCGCCTGGGAGGCCCCGGGCCGCCAGGCCCGCTCCAGCGCCTCCCTCCAGCCGGGGTGGAACACCTCGTCTAAATCCGTGCACACGCAGATCTCCGCCTCCGGGTCCACCAGCTCCAGGGAGCGGTTTCGGGCCGTGTCAAACCGCCAGGGGGAGACGATCTCCTCCGTCACCTCCGCCCCCCGTTCCCGCAGCCGGCGGACAGTGCCGTCAGTGGACCCTGTGTCCAGCACCACTACCCGGTCCGCCTCCCCCATGGAGTCCATCCACCGGTCCACAAACTGCTCCTCATTTTTGCAGATCGCATAGACAACGATATTCATAGCCCCTCCTTCGCATTGATGCGCCAGCAGCGGCGTTTCCCGAGAATCCGGGAGGGCGGCGCATGCGCGCCGCCCTCCCCTTCTTCTGTATATCACAGCGCTGTCCTCAGACGGCCAGCAGCCCGGCGGCCCGCAGATTGGCCAGCAGCAGGTTGAACTGCGTCAGCAAATCCACCGCGCTGGTGGCATCCGCCACCGCCGCCGCCGGCGTAATCGTCCCCTCCGGGCCGGCGGGGCCTGTGGGACCCTCCGGGCCGGCAGGACCGGCGGGGCCAGCAGGACCCGTCGGGCCCACCGCACCCGCAGCACCGGCGGGGCCAGCAGGACCCGTCGGGCCCACCGCACCCGCATCACCGGCGGGGCCAACAGGACCCGTCGGGCCCACCGCACCCGCAGC
>CAJTOM010000032.1 GCA_910577915.1 uncultured Oscillospiraceae bacterium | reverse complement strand
CAGGACGTATTCCCGGCTGCGGCCGTCCAGCCCGGCGGGCAGATAGATGCGGGGCCGTAGCAGCCCCAGCAGGAAGGGAGAGGCGATGCTGTCGCACAGCCATACCCCGCCGCCGTCCGGCACCGCCGCGGCGACCCTGCGCCGCAGCCGCAGCCAGCTCGCCAGCGCCCACAGCCCCATCAGCGCCGCCCCCGCGATCCACACCCAGGCGAGGACTGCGGCGATGGACTGCGCCTGTCCGGCGGGCGGGGCGGCCTCGCGGAAGCGGCTGTCCAGATAGCCGTTGACCGTGCTGTTGAAGAGGGCCAGGCCGGTGTCGATCTGGGGGGCGGGCCGGGTCAGCGCCGTCCGGGGTACCGCCTCGGCGCTGGGCACAAGGCTCAGCGCGCTCTCCGGCGAAAAGGGGCACACCAGCCGCACCCCCACCAGCCCCCACAGCAGGCAGCGCACCGCCTTGGGGACCTTTTTCAGCGCCGGGCGCAGCAGCACCAGGGCCAGCACCAGCCACCCCGCCGCGATGCTCCGGTTGAGGAAGGACAAGAATACCTGCTCCATCTCACACCTCCTCGTACTGGTCGATGAGCCGGCGGATCTCCTCCGCCTCCTCTCTGTTCAGGGGCCTGCCGCCGGCGAAGGCGGCGATGAACTGGGGCAGGGAACCGCCGAAGGCCCGGTCCACCAGCTCCCGGCTTTCGCTGTGCTGGACCTGGCGGCGGGAGACCAGGGCTGTGACCACGGCGTTCTCCAGCCGCACCACCCCCCGCTCTGACAGGCGCTTGATGACGGTGTAGGTGGTGGATTTCTTCCACCCCAGCCTCTCCCGGCACAGCCTGACCAGCTCGGTGCTGCTCACCGGCTCGTGGTCCCAGAGAATCTGGCAGAAGCGGAACTCGCTCTCAAAAATTTTCGGCGTATCCACGGCGCACCTCCTTGGTTTAATAGAGTAGACCTTATAGATAGTCTACCAGATTAGACCTCCCGTGTCAAGGGGAAAAAATTGATTTTATGAAGATAAAGGGAGCCGTACTCTTTGCTACACGCGAAAAAATTTCTCAGCCCGTTGCACGCCGGCGTACAACTTCCCCCCGTTTCCGCCCTACAGTTTGTAGGGAGCACCACCACCGCAGTAACCAAGTCCGAAAGTAAGTGCGACTAGGCCGGGTACCGGGCCGCGTGCGGCAGGGTCAAGAAGACCGCACAGAGCGCACCTTGACAAGGGAATATGGACAGGAGCCGGCGGCCGTCCCCTCCATCTTTTTCTCAATCCGGAGAGGAAAAGCGGTCAGGGGATTGCATTTCCAGAGGAAAGCGTATATAATAAGCGGGGCCGCCCCATCAGGGGCGGTACATTCTGAACGGATTTTAATAGAAAAAGGAACATTATGACTTTTCAAGAACTCAACCTGCTGCCCCAGCTGCTCCGCGCGGTGGACGAACTGGGGTACACCGTGCCGTCGCCCATCCAGGCCCAGTCCATCCCCACCGTGCTGAAGGGGGGAGACCTGATTGGCTGCGCCCAGACCGGCACCGGCAAGACGGCGGCCTTCGCCATCCCCATACTCCAGCGGCTCAACAGCCGGGTAGGGAAGTCCCACAAGCCCATCCGCGCTCTGGTGCTGACGCCGACAAGGGAGCTTGCTTTACAGATAAAGGAGAGCTTTGACCAGTATGGCAAGTACCTGCGCATCCAGAATACCGTCATCTTCGGCGGCGTGGGCCAGGCCCCCCAGGTGGAGGCCCTGCAGCGGGGGGTGGACGTGCTGGTGGCCACGCCGGGCCGTCTCAACGACCTGTGCAGTCAGGGTCACATCGACCTCTCCGCCATTGAGACCTTTGTGCTGGACGAGGCGGACCGGATGCTGGATATGGGATTCATCCACGATGTGCGCCGGGTGATCGCCCGCCTGCCGGAGAAGCGGCAGACCCTGCTGTTCTCCGCCACCATGCCCCAGGAGATCGCGGAGCTCTCCAAGCAGATTCTGAAGGACCCCATCCGGGTGGAGGTGACGCCCCAGTCCTCCACCGTGGACGCCATCGAGCAGCGTCTCTACAAGGTGGACAAGGGCAACAAGAAGCTCCTGCTCCAGCACGTCCTTCAGGACGAGCGCCTGGACAGCGTGCTGGTGTTCACCAACACCAAGCACGGGGCGGACCGGGTGGTGAAGGAGCTGGGCCGGGCGGGCGTTGCCGCCATGGCCATCCACGGCAACAAGGGCCAGACCGCCCGTATCCGGGCCCTGGACAGCTTCAAGAGCGGGGCCATCCGGGTCCTGGTGGCCACGGACATTGCCGCCCGGGGCATCGATGTGAACGAGTTGGCGGCGGTGGTGAACTACGAGCTGCCCAACGTGCCGGAGACCTACGTCCACCGCATCGGCCGCACGGGCCGGGCGGGCCGCAGCGGCGTGGCCATCAGCTTCTGCAACTACGACGAATTGGCCTATCTCAAGGACATTGAGAAGCTCACCAGGAAGAAGGTGCCGGTGGTGGAGGACCACCCCTGGCCCATGGAGATTCTGGAGGCCTCCCCCAAGAAGCAGCGGGAGCCGCGGGCGGGCCGCGTGAAGCGCGCGGACGGCGTCCCGGCGGCGCCCAGGGCCCAGAGGCTCCCCGCGGTTCCCGCCGCCCCCAAGGCGGCCGTCGTTCCGGCGATAAAGGCGAAAAGGCCGGCGGCGCCCAAGCCGCCGGCCGCCCCGGCGGAGAAGGCGGCCGGCATGCCCTCGCCGGACCGCGAGGCCGTGATTCTCAAGGTGGAGCGCTCGGTGCCCAACCCCGCCATGCTCCAGCCCGCCAAGGGGAGCAAGGCGGCGGCCCCCATCCCCGTGCCCCGGCCGGAACCCACCATGCGCCGCATCTCCTCTGATCCCCCCCGGGTGGGCCGTCTGGCGGCCTTTGCCGACGGGCGGCGGGCCGGCCGCGGCCGGAGACGGCCCCAGAAAGGCTGAGAAGCGTACCGTCAGCCGAAGCGCGCAGATATACAGGACAAAATCCTGCCGGCAGGGCAGAAAGGCGCGGGAATACCGGATATATGCGGCGCTTTTTTTGCGAAGCCGCAAGTAATTTTGGCCGCAGGGATGTGTGCTGAGACGATGGGTACGGCTTTTGCGTCCCACAATCCCCGGCGCAAGCCGAGAAAGGACCTTCTATGGCGACAACATTTATTGACAAGGCCCGCATCAGTGTGAAGGCCGGCGCGGGCGGTAACGGCTGCGTCTCCTTCCACCGGGAGAAATATATCGCCGCCGGCGGGCCTGACGGCGGCGACGGCGGCAGCGGCGGCAGCATTATTCTGCAGGTGGATGACAACCTGTCCACCCTGATGGACTTCCGCTACAAGCGCAAGTACGTGGCGGAGAACGGCGTGGACGGCGCCGGCCAGCGCAAGAGCGGCAAGGACGGCAAATCCCTGGTCATCCGGGTCCCCCGGGGCACCCTGGTCCGGGACCTGGAGACGGAGGAGATCATCAAGGACATGTCGGACGACGAGCCCTTCGTCCTCTGCCGGGGCGGGAAGGGCGGCTGGGGCAACCAGCACTTCGCCACCCCCACCCGGCAGGCTCCCCGCTTCGCCAAGAGCGGCCTCCCCGGCGAGAGCCAGGAGGTGGTGCTGGAGCTGAAGCTGCTGGCGGACGTGGGCTTGGTGGGCTTCCCCAACGTGGGCAAATCCACGCTGCTCAGCGTGGTCAGCCGGGCCAACCCTAAGATTGCCAACTACCATTTCACCACCCTCTACCCCAACCTGGGAGTGGTGTACGTGGACGACGGGGTCAGCTTCGTCATGGCGGACATCCCCGGCATCATCGAGGGGGCCAGCGAGGGCGCTGGCCTGGGCCACGATTTTCTGCGGCATGTGGACCGCTGCCGGCTGCTGGTCCACGTGGTAGATGTGTCCGGCAGCGAGGGCCGGGACCCTGTGGCGGACTTTGACGCCATCAATCTGGAGCTGCGGCAGTACAGCCCCGACCTGGCCGCCCGGCCCCAGATCGTGGCGGCTAACAAGACGGACATCATGGCGGACGAGGGCCTTCTGGAGACCCTGCGGGCCCATGTGGAGGCGCTGGGCTTCCCCCTGATCACCGTCTCCGCCGCCGCTCACCAGGGGACGAGGGAGCTGGTGTACGCCGTGGCCAACCGGCTGCGGGAGCTGCCGCCGGTGACGGTCTACCAGCCGGAGTACGTCAGGCGGCCCCCCAAGGTGGATATGAGCGAGCCTCTGGAGATCACGGTGGAGGACAATGTGTACTTGGTGGAGGGGCCCTGGCTCCAGCGCCTGATTGCCAACACCAACTTCGGCGACTACGAGAGCCGCAACTGGTTCGACAGGATGCTGCGGGAGAGCGGCCTCTTCGACCGCCTGGAGGCTATGGGCATCCGGGACGGCGATTTGGTGAGCATGTACAATCTGGAGTTCGAGTACCAGCACTGACGGAACAGAGCGTAAAACGAGGAGACCTGGACGATGTCCGGTCTCCTCGTTTTCTATTTGCGTGTGCCAAAAAAGAGCAGGGTGTTTTTGAAGGGGAAGGAGCGGGCCGCGTTTGGCCGGCAGGGGCGTTTTTCCGTGGGCTGCGCCCTGTGCGGCCTAGCGCTGAAGGCGCCGCCTTGGGGCACTTTACGGACGTGCACACCATCGAAAAAATGATTAAAAATTATTTGTGTCTGGGGGGCGCGAGCTCCCGTGGGCGGGTATAGCCCGTCTGACGGCCGCGGAGGTTTTTACAGTTTCTCCCCCGACAGCCCCTTCTGGGCGGGGCCGGAGAGCAGACGGCCACGGCAGTCGAAGCGGGAGCCGTGGCAGGGGCAGTCCCAGCTCTCCTCGTCAGGGTTCCACTCCAGCTGGCAGCCCATGTGGGGACAGCGGGGGTCCACGGCGTACAGTGTGCCCTCCGCCGTCTTGTAAACCCCCATCTTCCGCCCCCCCGCTTCCACAATGCCACCGTGGCCGGGGGGCAGGGCCTGGGCCGGCCCCCTGGCGGCGGTGAGGGGCAGCCGCCCCAGATCTCTGGCGGCGTGGAGCCCGTTGTCCAGCAGGGAGGCGGCGGAGGCGACGGGGGTAAACCGCTGGGGGGAGAAGAGCTCCGCCCAGGGGCTCCTCCGGCCCAGGATCAGATCCCGCAGCAGCAGGGCGGAGGCCATGGAGCCGGTCATGCCCCACTTGCCGAAGCCGGTGGCCACATACCACCCCGGCGCGGAGGAGGAGAAGGGGCCGATATAGGGTACGCCGTCCAGGGTCATGCAGTCCTGGGCGGACCAGCGGGCGGCCTCCCGGACGCCGGGAAACAGGAGGCCCGCAGAGCGGGCGAGAGACGCGTAGACCCCGCCGGAGCGGTTCTCCCCGGTCCGATGCCCGCCGCCCCCCGCCAGCAGCAAGCCCTGGGCAGTGCGCAGGGAGAGGCCGCCGGGGTCCACGCTGTAGTACATCCCCGGCAGTGCCGGCGCGCCGGACAGGGCCAGCACGTAGCTGCGCTCCTGGTGCATCCGGAGGAAGTAGTACCCCGGCATGTTGACGAAGGGGAAGTGGCAGGCGAAGATGATCTGCTCCGCCCGGACGGAGCCCCCCGCCGTATGCAGCCGGTCCCCCTCCGCTGCCAGCACCCGAGCGCCCTCGTAGACCGTCAGCTCCCGGGCCAGGGCGTGCAGCAGCCGCAGGGGGTGGAGCTGGCCCTGCCCGTCGCACCGCAGGGCCTCCTTCACCGGGAAGGGGAGGCCGGTTTTCCGGGTCAGCCGGACCGGCAGACCCGCCCGCTGCTGGGCGGCGGCCTCCTCCTCCAGGGAGCTGCGGGGGGACAGGGCATAGAGATAGGCGGGCAGCTCCTCCCAGGCGCAGTCCAGCCGCCGGCGGCGGATGAGCTGGCGGAAGGCCTCCACCGCCTCCTGGCCGGCCCCGGCGTACTGAACGGCGGCCTCCGCCCCCAGCCGCTCCTCCAGCCGGCGGTAGCAGTCTCCGTGCTGGCTGGTCACCTTGGCGGTGGTATTCCCGGTCTGGCCGGAGCCAACCCGGTCCGCCTCCAGCACCACCGTGCGCACCCCCGCCTCCTCCAGCAGGGCGGCGGTGAGAATGCCGGCCATGCCGCCGCCAATGACGGCGGCCTCCGCCGACAGGTCCTCCTCCAGCGGCGGCCGGGGGGCCGCAGCGGAGGTCTGATGCCAAATTGATTCCATATGCAATCACCTCCCTCCTAGTTTTACCAAAACAGGGCGCTCTAACCTGCCTGTGCATAAATTGGGCGGCCGGACGCATAGACTAGGGGAAGAAAAAGGAGGGATTGCTTTGAACCGAACCAGTTCTGCCCGCCGCCGCGCCCAGCAGATGCGCCGGGGGAGCGCCAGAGGGGGCCGCCGGACCGCCGCCCAGGCCGAGAGCCGCGCCCTGGCGCGGCTGACCATCTGCGGGGTTGTGTTTGTGCTCCTGGTGGCGGTCAAGCTGCTGTTCCCGGAGGCGGTCAGCGGCTTCGCCCGGTCCGCCGGCCAGCTCATCGGCCGGAACGCGGACTTCAAGGAGGCCTTTGCCGCCATGGGACGGGCGGTCAGCGGCCAGGCGGCGGTCAGCGACTCCCTCCAGGACGCCTACACCGCCGTCTTCAGCCCCAGCCCCCCGCTGGAGGAGGAGAGCGCCGCCCCCAGCCGGACAACGGCATCCCTGGACCCCGGGGCACGGCTTTTGCGCTACACGGCGGTCCGCCTGCCGGAGGCGGAGGCGGAGCCCATGGCGGAGATCGTGGTGGACCTGGACGGCGCGCCCGCCCCCCAGTCCCCGCCGGAGGAGCCGGCGGGAGAGCCGGAGCCCCCCGCCGCTCCGGCGGCAGAGACCGAGGAGGAGGACGACACCACCGCCGCAGAGGCCGTTTCCTATGTCTACACCATGCCCGCCATGCCGGACAACGCCAGCCTGGAGCAGCGCAACCTGGGCTTTGCCCACACCTCCCCCATCCGGGGGGCCCTCAGCTCCGCTTTCGGCTGGCGGGAGCACCCCATCGAGGGGGGGAATAAGTTCCACTACGGCGTGGATCTGGCGGCGGACCAGGGCACGGACATCCTGGCCTTCGCCGACGGGGAGGTGTACGCCACAGGGGAGAGCAGCACACTGGGCAACTATATCATGCTCCAGCACCAGGGGGGCTACATTACCCTCTATGCCCACTGCAGCCGGGTCACCGCCGCCGGCGGCGCCGTGGTCAAGGGGGAGAAGATCGCGGAGGTGGGGGACACCGGCCTGGCCACAGGACCCCATCTCCACTTCGAGCTCCACGACGGCGATCTGTACCTCAATCCGATCTTCTATGTGGAAATCGGGTAAGCTGGAGGTGAGCTGGGGCTTTGCCGCCATGGTGGCGCTGGCCCTGGCGGCAGGGGCGGGGACGGTGCTGCCCCTGGTCGCCCTGTCCGCCTTGTGCCACGAGCTGGGTCACCTGGCGGCCCTGGGGATGATGGGGGCGGGGGTGGAGCGCTTCCGCCTGACTGCCTTCGGCGCGGAGATCCGGGCGGACACCCGCCGTTTGTCCTATCCGCGGGAGCTCTTCTGCACGCTGGCGGGGCCGGGGGTGAACCTGCTGCTGGCCCTGGTGTTTGCGCGGGTGACGGGGGACTACGTGCTGGCGGGGGCCAACGTGCTGCTGGGGGCGTTCAACCTGCTGCCTGTGCCCAGCCTGGACGGGGGGCGGGCCCTCCACCTGCTGGCGAGCTGGCTGGCGGACCCCCTGGCGGCGGACCGGCTCTGCCGGCGGGTGGGGCTGGGCTGCGCGGCGCTGCTCACGGCGGTGGCCCTGGTGCTGACCATCCGGCACCAGGCGGGGCTGTTTCTCCTGCTGGCCGCCGCAGGGACGCTGCTGCCCCAGCTGCCCCCGGTGGGGGGCGGCCGGCGGCATGCCTCTACACATATATAAAACACCGCCCGCGGGAGGAAGCCTCCTGCGGGCGGTGCGGCTGTGCGACCGGTCAGCTTTCCCGGCTCTCCCGGGGAACGGGGTCCAGGGCGACGGCGGCGAAGTCCCGGACCAGAGTTTCAGGCGGGCGGGCGAGGAGGGCGCGGGCCAGCTCCGTCTGCTCCGGGCGGACCTGGAGCAGGGCTTCGTTCCCCCGCAGGCGCAGGCGGAAGTCGGACAGGCCCAGCGCCATCAGGGCGGATTCCCCCCGTTCCACCCGGGCCAAACCGGCGGCGGTGAGGGGCGTTCCGGCGGGGACGCGGGTGGCCAGACAGGCGTAGGACGGCTTGTCCCACACCGGGAGGCCCGCCTGGCGGGCCATGGCGCGCACCTGTGACTTGGTGAGGCCGCACTCCCGGAGGGGGGAGCGGACGCCCAGCTCCGCCAGGGCCCGCATACCGGGCCGGTCCGACGCGTCGTCGGAGGCGTTGCTGCCGTCCAGCACCAGGGGGAAGCCGTCCGCCGCCGCCGCTGCGGTCAGCCGGGTGAACAGGGCCCGCTTGCAGTGGTAGCAGCGGTCCGCCGGGTTGGCCGCGACCTCCGGCAGGGACAGCACGTCCACCTCCAGCACTGTCAGCTCCACCTCCAGAAGGCGGGCGGTGGCGCGGGCGTCGGCGAGCTCGAAGGCGGGCTGGAAGGGGGTGCGGACGAAGTAGGCGGCGGCGCGCCGGGCGCAGCGCCGGGCCTCGCTGAGAAGCAGGGCGGAGTCCACGCCGCCGGAAAAGGCCACGGCGGCGGCAGGGTGGGCGCTGAAAAATTCGCTTAGTGTCACAGAAATCTCCTCTCAGCGGGTGCGGGGGGCGCCGCCGTCGCAGATGGACAGGGCGGCGCCGATGGAGGTGGCGTGGGTGGCGTTGTCGGGGATGATGAAGCGGACGCCGTGGAGCCGTGTGAACAGCTCGCAGCAGGCCGCCGCCTGGGGCAGGCTGGACATGAAGCCGGTGAGCACCACCGTCTCACAGGCACAGGCCCGGCAGGCCATCACCGCCGTGGTGCCGATGGACTGGAGCACCATATTGACCACGCCGGCGGCAAAGTCGCCGGCGGTGGCGTCGTCGGAGACGTTGCCGAAGTTGGCGGCGGTGATGTCCAGGGGCAGGGAGGGGTGGCTGTTGCGGGTCAGGTCGCCCACCGTCAGGTCGATGCGGGTGATGTCCCCCTCGCCGGCCAGCTTGACGATCTGCTTGTACTGCCGGGCGCCGCACAGGCGGGAGCACAGCCCCGCCAGGGTGCCGCCCCCAACGCCGGAGCCGCACAGATGCCGCACGGGCTTTCCCCGCTCCGCCCAGATGAAGGCGGTGCCGGTGCCCATGCTGACCACCACCGCCCGGTCCTGGCCGCTCAGGGCCAGGCCGCCCACGCCCACGGCGGAGAACTCCTCCACCTTCTCCGTGGGGATGCCGTAGATGTCCTCGTCAATGTAGGAGGCCCCCACACCCGTCAGGGCGATCCGGGACACGTCCCCCAGCTGGAGGCGGTTGGTAAAAAGAAAATTCCCCATGGCCCCGTACAGGGAGGTGATGGGGTCCTGGGCCTGGACCCGGTGCATGGCGATGGTGGTCCCGCCGGACTGCAGACCCACAATTTTGGTGGTGGAGCCGCCGATGTCAATGCCTAAAATGATGGACATATGAACGCCCTCCGTGGATGTTTCATCAAATACGCCGTCTCCGGCCCCCTTATATTAGAACCTGTCCGGTGAATTGTCAATTCTATCGTTGCAAAACCTGGAAAAAAGTTATACTATAGGGGAAAGACCGCCGGGGACACAGGACGGCGCCGACTACAAAAGAAACCGAGGAACGTTTTTATGGAGCGCAAGGAGAGACTGAACCTGTCCATGCTGTTCGACTTCTATGAGATGACCATGGCCAACGGCTACTTCCGCCAGGGGATGCAGGAGCGCGTCACCTACTTCGACGTTTTCTTCCGCCGGGTGCCCGACAAGGGCGGCTTCGCCATTGCGGCGGGGTTGGAGCAGCTGGTAGAGTACATCCAGAATCTGCACTTCGGCCAGGAGGACATCGACTACCTGCGGAGCAAGAACCTGTTCCAGGAGGACTTCCTGGATTACCTGCGCCATTTCCGGTTTACCGGGGACATCTGGGCAGTGCCCGAGGGGACGCCGGTCTTCCCCGGCGAGCCCCTGGTGACCGTCCGGGCCCCCGCCTCCCAGGCCCAGCTCATTGAGACCTACGCCCTGCTGTGCATCAATCACCAGAGCCTCATCGCCACCAAGGCCAACCGGGTGGTCCGGGCCGCCCAGGGGCGCACGGTGCTGGAGTTCGGCTCCCGCCGGGCCCAGGGGGAGGGGGGCGCCATCGTGGGGGCCAGGGCGGCCTACATCGGCGGCGTCCACGGCACCGCCTGCGCCCTGAGCGACCAGCTCTACGGCGTGCCCGCCGCCGGCACCATGGCCCACTCCTGGGTGCAGATGTTTGACAGCCAGTATGAGGCCTTCAAGACCTACTGCGAGATCTACCCCACCAACGCGGTGCTGCTGGTGGATACCTATAACACGCTGAAAAGCGGCGTGCCCGACGCCATCCGGGCCTTCAACGAGGTCCTGCGGCCCCTGGGCATCACCAAGTGCGGCATCCGGCTGGACTCCGGGGACATCGCCTACCTGACCAAAAAGGCGCGGGAGATGCTGGACGAGGCCGGCTGGGAGACCTGCACCATCTCCGCGTCCAACTCCCTGGACGAGGAGCTGATCCGGGACCTGCTGCTCCAGGGGGCGAAGATCGATGCCTTCGGCGTGGGCGAGCGGCTCATCACCGCCCGCAGCGAGCCGGTGTTCGGCGGGGTGTACAAGCTGGTGGCGGTGGAGGACGGGGAGGGGGCTGTCCTCCCCAAGATCAAGATCAGCGAGAACGTGGCCAAGATTACCACGCCCCACTATAAGAAGCTCTACCGCTTCTTCGGCAACGACACCGGCAAGGCCATCGCCGACTACCTCACCGTGTACGACGAGATCGTGGACGACAGCCGGCCCCTGACCATCTTCGACCCCGACGCCACCTGGAAGAAGAAGGAGGTCTACAACTTCACCGCCAAGGAGCTGCAGACGCCCATCTTCCGTGGCGGGGAACTGGTCTACGACCTGCCCGCCCTGCCGGATATCCGGAGGTACTGCTTAGAGCAGGTGGACACCCTCTGGGAGGAGGTCAAGCGCTTCGACAACCCCCACAAGTACTATGTGGATCTGTCCCAGAGGCTGTGGGACGTAAAGCACGGGCTTCTGGAGGAGAACGGATAAAAAGAGGGGCGGCGGCGCATGCTGGAACATGGCCGCCGCCGGGCCTGCGGGGAGGGGCGCGGCCCCGCCCTGAAAAGGCGCGGAGGCCGCGGGCCCTCAGACAGATAAAAAATTTGGCAGAGAAAGGAGCCGCCCGTGAAAAAGCATCCCGTCAAACAGACCACGGAGCGCCGCATTGCCGCCTCCCTGCGCATCGCCATGGCGGTGGTGCTGCTGGTGGTGAACATCGGCTCGGTCATCATTCTGACCGCCTTCCTCCAGGGGCACGCGGCCATCGCCTTCGCCGCGCTGGAGATCGCGGCCATCGCGGTGGCGGTGAATATCCAGTCCAGCGCGGTCTCCTCCAGTTACAAGCTGGCCTGGACCCTGCTGGTGGTGGCCCTGCCGGTGGCGGGGATGGTCCTGTACGTCCTGTGGGGCGGGAACATCCAGAGCAAGCGGCTGAACCTGCTGCCCCTGCCCCCACCCTCCTGCCGGGACACGGAGCGGCGGCGGGCCCTGGTGGACCAGGAGCGGCTGGCGGCTGCTCTGCCCAACTGGCGGCGGGCCTCGGAGCTGCTGCAGCGCCGGGACTTCCTGCTCTGCCGGGGCACCGGCGTGACCTATTTCTCCTCCGGGGCGGACTTCTTTGCGGACGCCGTCAAGCGGATGGCCAGGGCGGAGCGGTTTATCTTCCTGGAGTTCTTTATCCTGGCGGAGGGGCAGCTGTGGGACCAGATCCAGGAGGTGCTGGCCGACCGGGCCCGGCGGGGCGTGGAGGTCAAGATCATCTTCGACGACTTCGGCAACATCACCCGCATGCGCGCGGAGACCATCGAGCGCATGCGGGAGGAGGGGATGGAGGTGTGCGTGTTCAATCCCGTCCACCAGTACGTGAACCGCCTCTACTTCAACTACCGGGACCACCGGAAGATCCTCTGCGTGGACGGGCAGTACGCCTACACCGGCGGGGTGAACGTGGCGGACGAGTACGTGGGGCGCGTGCGCCGGTTCGGGGAGTGGAAGGACGGCGGCGTGCTGCTGGACGGCCCGGGGGCCTGGGGGCTCACCGCCCAGTTTATCCACATGTGGGAGATGCTGGGGGAGCGGCTGCACAGCGAGCATGACTTCTACCGCCCCCTGGAGGAGCGGGAGGCGGCCGGCTTCTGCCAGCCCTTCGGCGACGGGCCCATGAACAACCCCGACAACCCGGCGGAGGACCTGTACTACCAGTGCATCTCCAACGCCCACCGCAGCCTCTGGCTGACCACCCCCTATTTCGCCGTGGAGGACGGCATGGTCCGGGCCCTGTGCATGGCCGCCGACAGCGGCGTGGACGTGCGCCTGCTGCTGCCGGGCATACCGGACCACAAGTATACCTATATTGTGGCCGGGTCCTACTACGAGCGGCTGCTGCGCCACGGCGTGAAAATCTACGAATTTACCCCCGGCTTCCTCCACCTCAAGAGCCTGGTGGCCGACGGGGAGATCGCCCTGGTGGGCTCCGTCAACATGGACTACCGCAGCTTTCAGCTCCACTACGAGTGCGGTACGGTCCTCTACGGCGCGCCCGCCATCCGGGAAATCCTGGCGGACATGGAGGGCATTATGGCCCGCAGCGCCGCCGTGGACCCGGAGCGGTGGGAGGGGCGCTCCTGGTTCAGAAAGGTGCTGGAAAAGGTGCTGCGGGTGTTCTCCATCTGGATGTAGGAGGGGAGGAGACGGTGATAAAGGAGGAAAACCGGTGGCTCCAGTGGGCGGTCGAGATCCAGAGCTTGGCCCAGGCGGGGCTGGCCTACGGACGGGACCCCTATGACAGGGAGCGGTATGAGCGGCTGCGGGAGATCGCTGCGGAGATGGTGGCCCACCGGACGGAGATTCCTGTGGAAAAGGTGAAGGGTCTGTTCTGCAATGAGACCGGGTATCAGACACCCAAGGTGGACACGCGGGCTGCTGTTTTTCAGGAGGGGAAAATCCTGCTGGTCCACGAGCGCAACGGAACCTGGTCTTTGCCGGGCGGGTGGTGCGATGTCAACCGGTCGGTGGCAGAAAATGTGGTCAAGGAGACCTTGGAGGAGGCCGGGCTGCGGGTGAGGGCGGAGCGCCTCATTGCGGTACAGGACAGGAACCGGCACAACGCGCCCCGGTACGCCTACGGGGTGATGAAAGTTTTTGTGCTCTGCTCCGCATTGGGGGGCGAGTTTGTCCCCAACATCGAGACTACGGAGCGCCGGTATTTTGCCAGGGACGAGCTGCCGGAGCCGCTGGCGGAGGAGAAGGCCAGCAGGGAGCAGATCATGATGTGCTTTGACGCCGGCGAGGCGGAGAACTGGCGTGTGCGGTTTGATTAAAGGCGCGGATGAGCCGCGTATACGACGATGATCCATGAAAGGGGGCATTGCATGCCGGGACTGACGCACATCTACTGCGGCGACGGCAAGGGGAAGACAACCGCCGCCCTGGGGCTGGCCCTGCGGGCCGCCGGCAGCGGGCGGAGGGTGCTGCTGCTGCAATTTTTTAAGGACGGGAAGAGCGGGGAGTTCGCCGCCCTGGCCGGCGTGCCGGGGATTGAGACGGTTCCCCAGACCCGGACCTTCGGCTTTAGCTGGACCCTCACGGAGGAGGAGAAGCGGGAGGCCCGGACGTACTACTCCGCTATGCTGGAGGAGGCCTTCCGGCGGGGAGCGGACTTTGATCTGCTGGTGCTGGACGAGGCCATGAGCGCCTGCACCACCGGCATGGTGGAGGAGGAGCGGCTGCTGGCGCTGCTGGCCGGGAGGCCGGAGGAGCTGGAGGTGGTCCTCACCGGCCGGAATCCCTCCCGGAATCTGCTGGACGCGGCGGACTACGTCACGGAGATGAAGAAAATCAAGCACCCCTTCGACCAGGGCGTCGCCGCCCGGCGGGGGATCGAGTACTGACTTTGATAGAAGGAGGACGCCGTTTATGCGCGCCTATGAGAGAATGCTCAACTACGTCAAAATCAACACAGAGTCCGCCGAGGGGACCGGGACCAGCCCCAGTACCCAGCGGCAGTGGGACCTGGTCCGGCTGCTGGAGCGGGAGATGGGGGAGCTGGGGTTGGAGGAGGTCCGGGTCAGCCGGTTCGGGGTGGTGACGGGGATCCTTCCCGCCGCGCCGGGGTGCGAGGGTGCGCCGGCCCTGGGGCTGCTGGCCCACATGGATACCGCCCCCGCCTTCTCCGGGGCGGGGGTGGAGCCCATCCTCCACCCGGACTACGACGGCGGGGACGTGGTCCTGCCTAAGGAGGGCCGGGTGATCCGCGCCGCCGATTTCCCGGTGCTGGCGCAGATGAAGGGCCGCACCCTCATCACCGCCTCCGGCGATACCCTCCTGGGGGCGGACGACAAGGCGGGCATCGCCGAGATTATGACCCTGGTTCAGGAGCTGCGGGAGCAGAACCTGCCCCACGGGAAGCTCTGCATCGCCTTTACCCCTGACGAGGAGATTGGGGAGGGGCCCGACCACTTCGATGTGGCCGCCTTCGGCGCGCAGTACGCCTACACCCTGGACGGGGACGTGGAGGGGGGCATCGAGTACGAGAACTTCAACGCCGCCTCCGCCAAAATCGCCGTCACCGGCGTGTCCGTCCACCCCGGCTCCGCCAAGGACGCCATGGAAAACGCACTGCTCATCGCCATGGAGATCAACGCCCGCCTGCCCGCCGGGGCCGTCCCCGCCCGGACCGAGGGATACGAGGGGTTCTTCCACCTGGACGAGATGGACGGGGACGTGGCCGCCGCCAGGATGGCCTACATCATCCGGGACCACGACTGGGAGAAATTCCAGGAGAAGAAGGCCGTGCTGGAGGAGGCCGTCCGCGCCGTCCAGGCCGCCCACCCCAAGGCCGCCATCTCCCTGGAGCTGAAGGACAGCTACTACAACATGGCCGGACAGCTGCGCGGGTGCATGCACCTCATCGACAACGCCCGGGAGGCCGCCCGGCGGGCGGGGCTCACCCCCTTCACCAAGCCCATCCGGGGCGGCACCGACGGCGCGCGGCTGAGCTTCATGGGTCTGCCCTGCCCCAACCTGGGTACCGGCGGCTTCAGCTTCCACGGGCCCTACGAGTGCGCCACGGTGGAGGGTATGGATCGGGTGGTGGAGATGCTCAAGCACCTGACGGCGCTGTACGCGGCGCTGTAGCCCGCCGCCGGGAATCCGCATTTCATCGGAGATGCGTATAAAAAGAGCGTTCCCCCGGCGGCATCCGGGGGAACGCTCTTTTCCGCTTTACTCACACAGCAGGTCGTCGTCGTAATCGTCGAACTCGGGGCAGCGCCCGCCGCACAGGGCCTTTTTCGCCGCAGCGGCCTCCTCCGCCAGCTTGTCCCAGCAGCCGATCACCAGGCAGATCACGCCGGCCAGCGCCAGAGACAGGCCGATGATCTTCATCACAAAGCGCCATGTACTCTTCATGGTAGGACCTCCCAAATCAAGAATGCCCTCCTAGTATATATCATGTTGGGAGAAATTACAATCTTTTTTTCGGGGAAAAGGCGCAAAACCGGGAAAATGGGGGGTCACTCCGCCGGGGGCGGGCCGCCGGCCGCCGGCTGATGGAGGGTGAAGCCGTTCACCTCCGCGTGGGCCACGTAGGTCCCCAGCTCGTCGCGGACCTCCACCTGGTAGAGGCAGGTGGCCCGCCCCGCCTTCAGGCACCTGGCCTCCGCCAACAGTTCCCGGCCCTTGGCGGGGGAGAGGAAGGTGACGGAGGCGTGCTGGGATACGGTGACCTGCTCCGCGAAGCCGTTGGCCGCCACCGCGAAGGCGAAGTCCGCCAGGGTGAAGACGGCACCGCCCATAGGGACGCCGTTGGCGTTTAGGTGGACGGGCCGCAGGGACAGGGCGCACACCGCCCACCCCGGCTCCGCCTCCCGGATGTCCGCGCCGGTCAGCTCCGTGGCGAAGCGGTCGCGCTGAAAGCGGGCTCTCAGTTCCTCGATGGATGGCATAGGGGTATCTCTCCTTTGTGTTTTTCTTTAGTATACCCCAAAACAGGGGGAGGAGCAAGAGGCATGTTTCTTTCCAATGATGTGTCTGAAGCACGGGCAGCCCGCCTGTCGCCCGCCTGTGAACACCAATTTGACAGGGTGCAAATTTAGGACTTGCCAAACCATGGCAAGTCGGGTATAATAACAAAAGCGTTTTGTTTTAGCGAAACTCGCAAATTTTTGGGTAAGGAGGAAAACGCGATATGCCTATGTTTTATACCGCTGGAGGCGCTGCAGCCGGTTCCGGCTCTTTCTTAATCATGATCGTCGTCATGCTGGCGCTGATGTATTTTATGATGATTCGCCCGGAGAACAAGCGGAAGAAGCAGGCGGAGGAGATGCGCAACAGCCTGAAGAAGGGCGACCAGATCACCACCATCGGCGGCATCGTCGGCAAGATCGTACAGGTCACGGAGGAGAACATCATCATCGAGACCAGCGACGACCGGGTGCGCATGGAGCTGACCAAGTGGTCCGTGTCCACCAACAACAGCAATCCCCCCGAGGACAAGAAGGGCAGGAAGGCCAAAAAGAGCGACGAGGAGCCCGCCGGCATCGAGGAGAGCGGCGAGGAGAAATAACCGAATAACCGAGCCTTCCGGTCAATATACTGGTTTATCAGTAGATTTGCCGGGAGGTTCTGTTATGTCTAAGGTAGTCATGTCTCTGCCCAAGGGGATGGTCAAAAACAGTGTGGTCGGCGGCCTGCTGGCGCTGGCCGTCTATGTGGCGATGCAGTTTTTTTACGCCCTGCTCATCCACAGGGGGGCGGTGGGGATGGAGCGGCTCTACCCCATGACCTGCGCCGCCGCGCTGCTGGCTTCCTTCCTGGGCTGCGGGTACAGCGTGGTGAGAGGGAAGGGGACCAGCATGCTGACGGTGCCGGTGGTGGTGGCGGTGTTTCTCACCCTGACCCTGGCGGCGGCCTTTTTCACTGCGGACGCCATCTGCGTGGACAACGGCCTGACCGGAATCGGGCTGTCCATGGCGGCGGGGGGGCTGCTGGCGGCGCTGGTGGGGTACAATCTGCCCCGCGGGGGCGGGAGCCGGGGGAAGCGGACCCGCCGGAAGCGGCGGGGCTGAGGGGCTTGGCGGCGCTTCCGCGCTGCAGGGCTTCTGTCAAGAGGTGAAAATAACCAAAATTAAAGGAAATGGCCGGCGGCGGCGCAGGCCGCTGATTACGAGATGTATTCGCGGATTTTTCCCAGATGTGGTGCCGGGCCTCCGGGGGGCACACAAAATGTTCGGGGCAGGGAGGGACGGCGGGGCTGTCGATAGTAGATTTACATAATGCTGTTTACATAAGATTTCGTGATAATTGACAAAATGTCCCGAGTTTCCTTTTTTCTCTTGCCAATCGGTGGAAATTGAACTATGATAAATAAGGTTCCCCCACAGGGGGCGTCCGGGCGCAGGTCCACATAAAACGGCGGACCGCTTCTAAACCTTGTCCACCTCGCATATGCTGGTGGAGAGGTGATGGAAAATGCGAGGACGGACTGTCCTGCGGGGGGTCAGGTGGGGCGCCTGGGACCCGTCCCTGCTGCGGGGGCTGGTGCTGGCGGCGCTGTTTCTGGCGGGGGCCCTGGGGGGCCACCTGTATGCCGCCGGGTGCGGCGAGGCGTCCCAGGCGGCCCTGGGCCGGTACCTGAACGACTACTGCGGTTTGTATGACGCGGGGGGCGTGGCGGTGTCCCTGGGCGGCTGCGCGGCGGCCTATTTCGGTTATGCGGCGGCGCTGTTTCTGCTGGGGTTCTCCTCGGTGGGGGCGGCGCTGATTCCGGCCCTGTCTGGGCTGTTCGGCTTTTGCAGCATGTACGCGGTCTCCTGCTTCGTCCGGTGCTACGGGCGGGCAGGGGTGCTGCTGGCCCTGGGGGCGCTGGCGGTGCGGCTGGTGTTCACCCTGCCCTGCTTTCTGGCGCTGGCGGAGGCGGCGTGGCCTATGTCTATCGAGCTGTTCCTGCTCTCCTTCGGGAGGGGGAAGCGCTCTGCGCCGGTGCTGTACGGGAGCCGCTATTTTCTGCTGTTTGTGTTGTGCGCGGTGATTCTGGCCGTGGGTGTGTGCTGTGAGCGGCTGGTGACCCCTCTCCTGTTCCGGTTGGCAATGGGGGAGGTATTTTGACCGGTTTTCGGGAGAGGAGGGGGCGTGTTGGCGAATTATATCATGGAGTACGCCCACTATCTGGAGCTGGAGCGGCACTCCTCCGAGAATACCGTGGCCTCTTACGTCCGAGACGTGACCCAGTTTGCCCGGTACCTCACGGAGGTGGAGGGGGCGGAGCTGTCCGCCTGCACCCAGGAGCAGGTGGAGCGCTACATGGGATACATGTCCGGGAAGGGAAAGTCCGCCGCCAGCGTGGCGAGGGGCGTGGCCTCCCTGCGGTCCTTCTACGGCTATCTCCAGGGGCGGGGCGCGGTGCGCAGCAACCCGGCCCGGCACACCGCGCCGGTGCGGGCGGAGCGCAAGCTGCCCCAGATTCTCACCGGCCGGGAGGTGGAGCAGCTGCTTGAGCAGCCCCAGTGCGTGGACGACAAGGGTTACCGGGACCACGCCATGCTGGAGCTGCTGTACGCCACGGGCATCCGGGTCAGCGAGCTGATCGGGATGAACGTGGAGGACGTGAACCTGGCCGCCGGTTTTATCCGCTGCTCCAGCCGGGGCAAGGAGCGGATCATCCCCCTGTACAGCGCCGCAGTCAAGGCCCTGTCGGACTACATCAGGGACGTGCGGCCCCATATGGTGCTCACTCCCAGGGAGCCGGCCCTGTTTGTGAACATGGGCGGCGAGCGCATGAGCCGCCAGGGGTTCTGGAAGATCATCAAGTATTACCAGGAGAAGGCGCAGATCAAAAAGGACATCACGCCCCACACCCTGCGCCACTCCTTCGCCGCCCACCTGCTGGAGAACGGGGCGGATCTGCGCTCCATTCAGGAGATGCTGGGTCATGCGGACATCTCTTCCACCCAGATTTATTCCCACATGGTCAAGCAGAAGCTCCAGGATGTCTACCACAAGGCCCATCCGAGGGCGTAGCTGAAAAACGTGCCTTGGGCACGTTTTTTTGCTGTGGATACAAAACTTTGTACAAAAGGAGAGCTGCAATGGATTTGCCGTCGCTGTACCGCCTCATTGATCTGCAGCCGGAGATGGCTGACCGGCTGGCGCGTGTGGGCGGGGAGCTGGATATGGAGAGGCTGGAGCCCTGCCTGGCGCAGCTGCTGGAGCGGGACGCCGCAGCGAGGGGCTATGAGGGGCTGCGGGCGCTGCTGGGGGAGGACGCCGGCGGCCTGGGGATGTTGTACTGCCAACTGGAGTGCGCCCGGCGGGCGTGGGAGCGGTATCGGGAGCGGGGGATCGGCCCGGCGGTCTATCGGGACACCATGCGGTGCTTCCCCAGATTCCTGGCGGAGTGCCGGGAGAGAAACGGCCGTATGTTTTTTGACAGGGGCTGGTGGACCTACCGGCAGACCAGCATGGGGCTGTTCCGCCTGGGAACGCTGGAGTACGAGCTCCAGGAGCGGGACGGGGAGAGGTCGGTGGCGGTCCACATCCCGTCGGATGCGGATCTGTCGCCGGCGGCGGTGGATGGCTCCCTGGACCGGGCGGACAGGTTTTTTCGCGCCCAGGCCCCCGCGTATGGAGAGGGCGGGTACAGCTGCCATTCGTGGCTTTTGTCCCCGGCCCTGACGCCGCTGCTGTCCGGGGACTCCCGGATCCTGGCCTTTCAGAGGCGGTTTCGGATCGTCCGGGAGGATCCGGGGGACAGGGAGTATATCCAGTGGCTGTTCCGGGTCCCGGAGGGGACGGCGGCGGAGGCGTTCCCGGAGGGGACAAGCCTGCAGAGGGGCGTTAAGGCGCTGGTGCTGGGCGGTGGGGCGGTGGGCTCCGCCCTGGGCGTGATGGACCGGTGACGGATTTGGAAGGGAGAAGGCGTATGATGCATGTTTCTTCGTATCACCTCTTTGACGGGGGCATGGGCTCCATGCTCCAGGCTGCTGGCCTGGGGGCGGGGGAGTGCCCGGAGCGGCTGAACCTGACGGCGCCGGAGACGGTGGAGGCCGTCCACCGGGCCTACGTCCGGGCGGGGGCGGACATCATCACCGCCAACACCTTCGGGGCCAGCCGGCGGAAGCTGGGGGAGGACCCGGCCCCTCTGATCGCCGCCGGCGTGGCCGCCGCCCGGCGGGCCGCCGGGCCGGAGCGGTATGTGGCCCTGGACGTGGGGCCCCTGGGGTCCCTGCTGGAGCCCTTCGGGGAGATGCGCTTCGACGAGGCCTACGGCATGTTCGCCGAGATTGCGGAGGCCGGGGCGCGGGCCGGGGCGGACCTGGTGCTCATCGAGACCATGGGGGACCTGCTGGAGGCCAAGGCCGCCCTGCTGGCGGCGAAGGAGCGGACGGACCTGCCGGTGCTGGTGACCATGACCTTCGGCGCGGACGGCAGGACCTTCCTGGGGGTGGACCCGGCGGCGGCGGCCGTGACCCTGACGGCCCTGGGGGCGGACGGGGTGGGGCTCAACTGCTCCGTGGGGCCCCGTGAGATGGAGGAACCCCTGGGAGCCATGCTGGGGGCCACCCACCTGCCGGTGTTGGTCCAGCCCAACGCCGGCCTGCCCCGGCTGGAGGGCGGACGGACGGTGTACGACGTGGGGCCGGAGGAGTTCGCTGCCTGGGGAAAGCGGTTTTTGGAGGCGGGGGCTGCCCTGCTGGGGGGGTGCTGCGGCACCACGCCGGACCACATCCGCGCCCTGCGCTCCCTGATGGAGGGGGGCGCGCCCCCTCAGAGGGAGCCGGACGGGGTGTGCCGCCTGTGCGGCTGGCAGGGGGCCGCAGCGCTGTCCGCGGACTCCCTGGCCGTAGTGGGGGAGCGGCTGAACCCCACAGGGCGCGGGGAGATGAAGGCGGCCCTCTACGGGAAGGACTGGGACCGGGCCGCCGAGGCGGCCGCGGCCCAGCAGCAGGAGGGCGCGGACTTCCTGGTGGTCAACGCAGGGCTGCCGGACATCGACGAGGCGGAGGCCCTGCCGGCGCTGGTGCTGGCCATACAGCGGGTGTCCCCGCTGCCGCTGGTGATCGACTGCGCGAACCCCGGCGCGCTGGAGCGGGCCCTGCGGCTCTGCCGGGGCCGGCCCATCCTCAACTCCGTCAACGGCTCGCGGGAGAGCCTGGCGCAGATCCTGCCCCTGGCGGTGAAGTACGGCACGGGACTGATTGTCCTGGCCCTGGACGAGGGGGGCATCAGCAGCGACCCAGCCGTCCGGGCGGAAACCGCCCTGTCGGTGGCCCGGCTGGCGGAGGCCGCCGGCGTGCGGCGGGAGGACCTCTTCCTGGACTGCCTGGCCATGGCGGCGTCGGTGGACCAGGCGGGGGCCCTGGCGGCCGCGGAAGCCATCCGGCTGGTCCGGGGGGCGGGGTACAAGACGGTGCTGGGGGTGTCCAACGTCAGCTACGGCCTGCCGGAGCGGGACGCCCTCAACTGCGCCTTCCTGGCCGCCTGCATGGCGGCGGGGCTGAACGTGCCGATCATCAACACCGGATCCTCCAGGGTGATGGACACCCTGGAGACCATGCGGGTGCTGACCGGCAGGGATCCGGGGTGCGCGGACTACATCGCAAGCCGCCAGCGCCTGGGCGGTGCGTGGGCCCAGGGGCGGGAGGAGCCGTCCCTGGAGGCGCTGGTGGCCATGGGGCAGAAATCCGGCGTCCCCGCCGCCGCTCAGGCGCTGCTGGAGCGGGAGGGGCCGCTGGAGGTCATCAACGGCCACATCATCCCCGCCCTGGACCGGGTGGGGGAGGCCTATGAGCGGGGGGAGCTGTTCCTGCCCCAGCTGATGGCCTCCGCCGAGGCGGTGAAGGCGGCCTTCGACGTGGTGCGCCGCCGCCTGCCCGAGGGGGCGGGGGAGAAGGGGACCATCCTGCTGGCCACCGTCAAGGGGGACGTCCACGACATCGGAAAGAACATTGTGAAGATGCTGCTGGAGAACTACGGCTACCGGGTGGTCGACCTGGGCCGGGACGTGGAGCCGGAGGCGGTGGTCCGGGCGGCCCTGGAGACGGGGGCGCCCCTGGTGGGGCTCAGCTCCCTGATGACCACCACGGCCCAGAACATCGCCCTGACCATCCGGGCCCTCCGGGAGGCGGGCGCGGCCTGCAAGGTGATGGTAGGCGGCGCGGTGGTGACCCAGGAGTTTGCCGACCAGATCGGCGCGGATTTCTACACAAGGGACGCCGCCCAGTCGGCCAGGGCGGCGGCGCTGGTGTTCGGAGAGGGCGGCCGGTGAGAAAACCGCCGGGGACGGAGGTCCCCGGCGATTGGCCTCCCAAAAGTGGCCGGCCACTTTTGGGAGGGGGGCTTCGCGCCGCTCTGCGCCTCGGTTGTGCGCTCTTGGCGCACAATTCGACGCTCGCTCTGCGCAAAGTGTTTTTCCCACGTACACGCCGCGGGAAAAACGATGTGATTGTATTTGCCGCCTGCGGGCGGCAAACTCCTGCGGAGGGCTTTTTTTGACGGACGGGGAAAACCGCCGGGGACGGAGGTCCCCGGCGATTTTCCTGTTTCCCCTTGTTTTTTTCTCATACAGATGTTAGAATAGGGGCCAGATCAACAAAGGAGTCCTCTCATGCGCATCTTAGGCATCGATCCCGGCGTGGCGACCATCGGCTTTGGGCTGGTGGAGGCCGACCGCACCGGCGCAAGGCTGCTCCAATACGGCGTCATCACCACGCCGCCGGGCATCCCCCTGTCCAGCCGCCTGTGTCAGATCTCCCGGGATATGGTCCAGCTGCTGGACCAGTTCCGGCCGGAGGAGGCGGCGGTGGAGGAGCTGTTTTTCTCCAAGAACATCACCACCGGCATCGCCGTGGCCCACGGGCGGGGCGTCATCCTGCTGGAGGTGGAGCGTTCTGGGGTGCCGGTGTTCGAGTACACCCCCATGCAGGTCAAGCAGGCCGTGGCCGGCTACGGCGGGGCGGACAAGCGGCAGGTGATGCTGATGACCCAGCGGCTGCTGAAGATGCGGGAGATCCCCAGGCCCGACGACGCCGCCGATGCCCTGGCCATCGCCATCTGCCACGGCAGGAGCGCCACCAGCCTGCTCAATACCGAGCGGCGGTTTGATCCCAGGCGCTATGACACGCGGTGAGGGGCTCCCCCATGCATATGGGGATGCGTCACCAGAAAAACTGTTTGCGCAAAACTTCGTTTTGCTTCGGGAGTTGCCATGTATTACTATGTTTCCGGCACAGTGGCCCACATCGAGCCCTATCTGGCCGTCGTCGACTGCGGCGGGGTGGGGTACGCCTGCCGTACCACGGCGTACACCCTCTCTCAGATCAAGAAGGGGGACAGGGCCAAGCTGTTTACCTTTCTGAGCGTCCGGGAGGACGCTATGGACCTGTACGGGTTCGCCAGCCAGGAGGAGCTGAAGCTCTTCCAGCAGCTCATCTCCGTCTCCGGCGTGGGGCCCAAGGCGGCGCTGGGGATCCTCTCCTCCAGCACGCCGGCCAATCTGGCCATGAGCATCATCACCGGGGACGAGAAGACCCTGACAAGGGCCCCCGGCGTGGGCAAGCGCATCGCCCAGCGGGTGATCCTGGAGCTCAAGGACAAGCTGGCCAAGGGACAGACCGTCTCCGGGGCCGGGGAGAGCGTCGCCATGGACGCGGTGACCATCATCCCCCAGAACAAGCTCTCCGAGGCCAGCGCCGCCCTGGCGGTGCTGGGGTACTCCCAGGCGGAGATCAACATGGCCCTCAAGGGGGTGGACATCGACGGACAGCCCCTGGAGCAGATCATCCGGCTGGCGCTGAAAAATATGGTGAAGTAAGGAGAACGCTATGGCAAAGTATGAGCGGCATTTCCGGGGGAGCTTCGACGAGGTCCTCCGGCGGCTGGATGAGGGCATTCTGGAGGGCAGCGCCTCCGCCTCCTTCGAGGACGGCAGCGACTGGCGCAGCGGGGCCGTCCGCTGCGCGGTGCGGGTCTACGAGCGCTACAGCATGGTCGGGGGCAACCGGGTGAGCCTGAACCTGACCCTGGCGGGGGAGGGGGAGGACCTGTTCCTCTCCGCCATCACCTCCGGGGGCAGCCAGGCGATGCTCTTCAAGATCAATACCTGGGGCGAGGAGGCCTTCCTGGACCAGGTGCAGGCGCTGGCGGAAGGGCTGTAAGAAATGAGCATCGACTTTTCCGGCGGGGCCCCCTTCGTGGAGGAGGAGCCCCTGGTCACCACCTCCCTCACCAGGGAGGACGAGAACGAGTACTCCCTGCGGCCCCAGCGGCTCAAGGAGTACATCGGCCAGGAGAAGGCCAAGAGCAATCTGGAGGTCTTCATCCAGGCCGCCAAGATGCGCGCGGAGCCCCTGGACCACGTGCTGCTCCACGGCCCCCCGGGGCTGGGGAAGACCACCCTGTCCGGCATCATCGCCAACGAGATGGGGGTCAACGTGCGCATCACCTCCGGCCCCGCCATCGAGAAGGCGGGGGACCTGGCGGCGCTGCTGACCAACCTCAACGAGAACGATATTTTATTTGTGGACGAGATCCACCGGCTCAACCGCTCCGTGGAGGAGGTGCTCTACCCCGCCATGGAGGATTTCGCCATCGATATCATCATCGGCAAGGGCCCCTCCGCCAACTCCATCCGGCTGGACCTGCCCAAGTTCACCCTCATCGGGGCTACCACCAGGGCGGGGCAGCTGTCCGCCCCCCTGCGGGACCGGTTCGGCGTGACGCTGCGGCTGGAGCTGTATACGCCGGAGGAGCTGGCCCTCATCGTCACCCGGTCCGCCGGCATCCTGGACGCCCCCATCGAGCCCGAGGGGTCCATGGAGATCGCCCGCCGCAGCCGGGGCACCCCCCGCATCGCCAACCGGATGCTCCGCCGGGTGCGGGACTTCGCCCAGGTGGTGGGGGACGGGGTCATCACAAAGTCCCTGTCCGACAAGGCCCTCACCGCTTTGGAGGTGGACTACCTGGGCCTGGACCAGATCGACCGGCGGATGCTCCGGGCCGTCATTGAGTACTACGGCGGCGGCCCGGTGGGGCTGGAGACCCTGGCGGCCACCATCAACGAGGAGGCCGTCACCTTAGAGGACGTCTACGAGCCCTACCTGATGCAGATCGGGTTTCTGACCCGGACCCCCCGGGGGCGGTGCGTCACGGGCAAGGCCTATCAGCACCTGGGCCTCGCCGTGCCGGGCGGGACGCCGCCGGTTATGGAGCAGCTGACCTTTTAAGCGCTGTGGGAGCAAGCCAGGGCTTTGCACTGGTCGAAGGCGGCCAGGAACACGGCCTCCAGCTCCGCCATCTGGGCGGCGTCGTAGGCCCGCTGGAGTTCCTCCAGCTGCTCCTTTTGCGGGGCAGGCAGCTGCTCCCACAGGCGGCGGCCTATTTCGTCACGCGATTTGCATCGCGTGGCATAGGCGGTTTGGTCATAGTACTTTTGCAACAGCCGGTCGATGACGTCGTTGAAGAGGACTTGCATGATTTCGTCCATGGGAGTATACTCCTTTCGGTTGATGAGAGTATTATACACTAACCTGAGAGAATGTCAACACAAATTTTAGTGAATCAAAAATATACTTTGAGGAGCCTGCATATGCTGAAATATAGGGTCAACGTCATGGAAGAACTGAAAAAGGCCGGATATTCCAGCTATCGTCTGCGCAAGGAGAAGGTGCTTGGAGAAGCTACATTACAAAAAATTCGTGTAGGTTCTACCACGCTTACATTGGAGAGTTTGGGTGTGATATGCGACATTCTCCATTGCCAGCCGGGGGATTTGGTGGAATGGGAGGAGAGCCCGTGAAGGGACTGTGTATTTCATTGCCAAGGTGCGCTGCAACAGCCTTTTGGGCAGCCCGGCTGCGCGGATCCGGTACCTGATCGGGCATCGACTTTCTTCCGTACCTGCTTAACGCGGAGGTGGTCTTCCCTCACATAAGGTGGGGCCAGGGGGAGAGTTGCACGGAGGCGTGCGTCGTTCACGAAAAGTTCATAATTTTCGGGCGGCGGCGCCATCACCAGTCCATAGGGCCGTGACGCTCCGCCGTTAAACGGCCTGAAACAGACGCAGAGCACGGCCCCTAACGGCAGGCAGAGGGGTTAGACTGGACAGACCGTGCCAGGCGCAGCATCAATGCAGGGGAGGTCTGGAACCCCTGGTTCCAGCGATTTTTTGGTTACTTTTTGTTCGCACAAAAAGTAG
>CAJTOM010000031.1 GCA_910577915.1 uncultured Oscillospiraceae bacterium | reverse complement strand
GCCGCCCCTCAGGCCCCCGCCATCCCCAACCGCCAGGAGATGATCGCCGCCGTGTCCGCCGCCCTGGCCGAGGAGCTGGGGACCGACGTTGCGGCCATCCGCATTGTGTCCTTCAAAAAGGCCTCCTGACGGGCGGGCGCGCTCCTCGGGCAGGGCATAAGGAAACCGGGAGACCTGGCGGTCTCCCGGTTTCCTTATGGTTTGGAGGATCAGATGAAAAAGAAGTCTTGTCACTTGCAAGACCTATTGTATCCCCAGGTTATTAACAAATACAGCACAGATTGTTACGAAAGTCTAAAATCTTTCCGGCGGAGGGCCGGAAGCCGCCGCCGCCCCGCAAAAGCCGGCGGATTCATAGGCCTCCCTGGCCCGCAGGACAAAGCGCCGCCGGACGGCGGGCAGCTCCCCCAGCCCCCGCAGGGACCAGGATACCTGGAAGCCCGCCCTCTCCAGCAGGCTCCGCAGGCTGTCGGGACCGGGGCCGGCCATATCGTTTTTGGAGTGGTCCCCGGCCACCAGCAGCAGGGGGACCAGGTGGACCTTCCGCCGGGGCTGGGCCAGGAGGGCGTCCACGGCCTCCCGGAAGGAGGGGCGGCCCTCCACGGTGCACAGGGCCATATCCGGGGCCATGTGCCGGGCCAGGCGGAGGTACAGGCCGTTGGCGCTGTGGGCGGTGCCGTGGCCCATGGCCAGCAGGACCGTATCCTTGTCCAGGGGGTAGGCCTCCCGGAGGATGGCCGCCATGGCCGCCAGATCCGCCTCGTCCCGCAGCAGGGGGCCCCCCAGGGCAAAGCGCCCGTCCGCCGGGATCCGGGCGCGCAGGCGGTCGTACTCCTCGCCGGGGATGAGGAGGGTGGGCTGGACCAGCGCGCCCTCCAGCCCGCCGGCCGCCATCCGGGCCAGGGCCTCCTCCACGCCGTCCACGGCCATCCGCCCCGCCAGGCGGCGGCGCACCACGGCGCTGGTGAAGGCCCTGTAGCAGGGCAGCTGGGGGAAGGCGGCGGACAGGTCCGCCTCCGCCGCCAGGATGGTCCGCTCCAGCGTGTCCAGATGGGTGGTGCCGAAGCTCACCACCAGAAGTCCGATGTTCATAGTACGCGCCTCCTCCGTATGCCGCCGGCCGGCCGCCGTGCTGTCAACGGCTCTCTTGCCCCTTTTTCGTGCAGAAAATCCATGTGCGCCCCTACTTCCCAAACCCGCAGTTGGGGAAGGTGCATTCCCCGCACCCCAGGCACAGCCCGCCCTCGCCCAGGGCGGCGATGTCCTCCCTGGCGACGGGGACACCGGCGGCGGCCAGGGGGAGGATGAGATCAAAAATGGTGCGCCGGGCGTACATGACGCAGCCGGGCAGGCCCATCACCGGGACGCCGTCCTGGAAATACCCCATCAGGAACATGGCGCCGGGCAGGACGGGCGCGCCGTAGGAGACGATCCGTGCGCCGCTGGCCCGGATGGCCCCCGGCGTGCGGTCGTCCGGGTCCACGCTCATGCCGCCGGTGCAGAGGACCAGCTCCACCCCCTGGGCCCGCACGTCCGCGATGGCGGCGGCCACCTCCTCCAGGCCGTCGCCCACCACCCGGCGGGCGGCGACGGCGATGCCCAGCTCCGCCAGCTTCGCCGTCACCACCGGGGTGAAGGCGTCCCGCACCAGCCCCTGTGCCACCTCGCTGCCGGTGGTGACGATGCCGGCGGTCCTCAGCTTCCAGGGCAGGATCTCCAGCAGGGGCCGGCCGGCCCCCACGGCCTCCGCCCGGGCCAGCTGCTCCTCCGCAATGACCAGGGGGATGACCCGCGTGCCGCAGAGCTTGTCCCCCCGGCGCACCGGGGTATCGCCGTGGCGCGTGGCGATCATCATGTCGCCCAGCAGGTTGATCTCCCGCAGCCGCCGGGCGTCCACCCGGAACAGGCCGTCTATGGCGGCGGTGAGCTCCAGCTTGCCCTCCTTCACGGCGCTCTGCTCCATGTACTCGTTCCGGCACAGGGCGCACAGGCGGGCGGCGGCCTCGTCCTCGTGGACCAAGCCGGGGACCAGCTCCCACACGTACAGATTCTCCTTCCCCATGGACAGCAGCACCGGGACGTCCTCCTCCCGGACCACGTGGCCCTTGCGGAAGCGGGCATCCTTATACCGGCCGGGGATGATCTGGGTCATGTCGTGGCAGAGCACGTGGCCCACCGCGTCTCTGGTTGGAATCAGCTTCATATCCGCAGCTCCTCTCCCTGTTCGTGTCTGTCGAGCGCCGCCGCGCGCTCCAAAAATACCGCCCGGTTCTCCGGACTGGCGAACCAGCTGTAGGTGGTCTCCGGCACCAGGGGCCGGATCTCCTCCCACCGCCCCGCTTGGACCAGCGCCCGAACGGCGGTGGCGCTCACCGCCCGGCCATCCCGCTCCAGCCGGGGCAGCTCCCTGAGCGCCACCCCGCGGGCCGGGAGGGCCTGAGCCAGGGCCTCGTTGTAGGCGCGGGTCACCGGGCAGAAGGGTTCGCTGCCCACAAAGCGGACGGAGATGCCCGCCGTCTCCGCCAGGCGGCAGAACACCGCCGCATCCAGGGCCGTCCAGACCGCGCCGCCCCGGCGGCGGTCCTTGAGGAAGTAGTCCGGGAAGGTGGCGGAGGAGATGAGGTAGTCCTCCGTGCCCGCCACGGAGACGTTGGGCAGATGGCCCACGGCGGCCTCCGCCAGGGCCCGGCGGTCCGCCGCCGGCACGGCGCTGCGGTCCTCGGAGACCACCAGCAGGCACAGGCGGGCGCACTGGGCGGCGGCCTGCTCTACCAGGTACAGGTGGCCCAGGGTCATGGGGTTGGCGTTCATCACCACCGCCCCCACCGGCCCCGCGCAGTCCGCCGGGCGGACGGAGGCCGCCCAGGCCGCAAAGCCCCCCCGCCGGTCCTCCATCAGCACCACCTCCTCCGTCCGGGCCACCTCGTGGAAGCCCAGGGGGGCGAACTGGGTCCGGCGGTCCGGCTTGGTGTAGAGAAACAGCCGGCGGCGGCCCTCCTCCAGGGCCAGGCGGCGCAGAGGGGTGAGCACGGCGGCGGTGAGGCCCTCCCCCCGGTGGTCCGGGTCCACCGCCACGCACTTGACCACGTTCTCCTCCAGGGAGGCGGCGGCGATGATCCGGCCCGCCCCGTCCCGGACCAGGGCGGTGTGGCGGACGCCGGGGGCGCCGCCCAGGCCCGACCGGTCCAGAAAGGCGCGCAGCTCCTGCCGGATCCCGGCCCGGGGCGGGCTGTGCAGCTCCAGCGTGCAGCCGTATTCCATGGCGGTTCCTCCTCTCACAGAGCGGGGGCCCGCGCCGAGGCGCGGGCCCTGGGTTCTTCCTTAATAGTATGGGATAAAGGCCAGATCCATGTCCACCTTGCCGCCAATGCCGGGCACGGTCCCGCTGTCGGTGTACTGCCAGATGCGGTAGTTGTAATACATGTCCGGCTGGTTCCGGCTGTTGTACTGGGCGAACCACAGGTCGTAATCCGTCAGCCGGCTGAGGTTCATGCGCTGGTAGGCGCTCTCCAGGCCCACGTAGATCAGGGAGCGGTATCCCTCCTGCTCCACCCGCTGGCAGAAGGCCAGGGCGGCGTCGGTGATGATCTCGGGGTCGATGCTGGCGTTGCGGCTGTCCTTGGAGTAGATCTCCCAGTCGAAGGCGATGGGGTAGGTCAGACTGTAGGGGCGGACCCGCTCGAGCACGTACTCCGCCTCCGCCAGGGCCTCCTCGGCGGTGATGGCGGTGGAGTAGAAGTACACACCCACCTGGATGCCCGCCTCCAGCGCGCCGGTGATGTAGGTCTCAAAATTGGCGTCGTCGTAGAACTCGCCGGTGCTGGCCCCCCGGCCGCCCACCCGGATGAAGGCAAATTCAACGCCGGCCTCCGCCACCTTCCGCCAGTCGATGTCCCCCTGGTGCCGGGACACGTCGACGCCCCAGGCGGTGGTGTAAGCGGGGTCGTTGTAGTACATGCGGCTGCCGTCCCGGACGAAGAGGTTCCGGTTGTAGGGGGCCGCGGGCACGTCCCACAGCACGGGGACGGTCTCCTTGCGGAACTCGATGTATCCGGACTGGGCGGGGTCGTTTCGCTCCGTGTACTGCCAGGAGCTCACACGGGAGACGATGGCGCACATCTCCGCCCGGTTGATGGCGTTGTCCGGGTTGTAGTAGCGCCGCCCGCCGGAGACGGCGCCGTTGAGGATGCCCTCCTCGTAGAGGGCCAGGGCGCTGCCGTCGTCCACGTCGGCGAAGGGGGAGGCCCCGGCGCGGGCCTCCAGGCCCAGAGCGGCGGCGGTGATGCGGGCGATGGCCAAGCGGCTGATGGGGCTCTCCAGGTCGGTGATCTCACCGGGGAGGACGCACCCCAGGTTCTCCGCCAGCTCCAGGTACAGCCCGGCCCAGTGGCCGGAGGGGGCGTTGCCGGGGTCCGGATACCGGGCCGCAGTGAGGATGAGCTTGAGGGCCTCCCCGGTCTTGAGGGTGCCCGCGGCCTGGAAAGTGCCGTCAGGGTAGCCCCCCAGGATGTTCTTGGCGCTCAGCTCCCGGACGTAGGCGTAGAACCAGTCGCTGTCCTTCACATCCTTGTAGGGGTTGACCCACTGGGAGAGGTCCACGTCGTTCCCGGCGGAGCCGGTCCCCTCGCCGTCCCACCGGGCGGTGAGGTACACGGGCTCCAGGGCCGTCTCCGCCCCGGTGACAGGCACGCCGGTGTTGGTGTACCAGCCCAAAAAGCTGCGCCCGGCCATCTCCGGCACAGGCAGGTCCCCGTAGGGCAGGCCCACGGGGTAGAACACCGTGGTGTTCTCCAGCTTCCCGCCGGCGGGGGAGAAGTTGATGTAGGTGTAGCGCTCCGCCCCGTCGTTGTCGTAGTCCCCGTAGAGGAAGAGGAAGGCCTCCCGCAGCCGGCGGTCCACCAGGTGCTCCCGCACGGTGCTGCCCTGGTGGCACCAGGTGGCAATGGCATTGACCACCTCCTGCTCGCTGTACTGCCAGATGCCCTCGATGAGGTAGGAGCAGAAGCGGTAGTCCTCGTTGATCCACTGGGTACCCAGGTTGTAGGTCATGCTCATCATGGCGTCGAACTGGGCCTGGCTAACGGAGATGCCGTGGTCCATGAGCAGGGTGTTGACCACGTCCTCAAACTCCACCAGCTTCTCCCGCAGCAGCGCCTCGGCCTCCCACTCCGACACGCCGCCGGGGAAGTCCTCCGGCTCGCAGAGGGTGCCGTATCCGATGTACCACTTGCCGTTGTCGCTGTAGGGCATGGCACGAAAGTCCTCGTACTCCATGATGAGGGCCGCGCCCTCGTCGCTGGTGGTAAAGGTCTCCACCGCCAGGGCTGCCGACGGCAGCAGCGTCAGAATCAGTCCCAGGCACAGGGCCAGGGGCAGGATGTGCTTGATGGGGGCTCGTTTTCTCATGGGGTCTCTCTCGCTTTCTACAGGTCTTGTGGAGGGACAAGTGATTTGATTCTACCATATTCGACCCGGAAAGGGAAGAGAGGCCCCGGTGAATTAATAATTTTGTAATATATAGAAGCGGCGCCGCCAAAAAATCCCCGGCAGGCTGAGCCTGCCGGGGAGGAGCGCGGTGTTTACTTCTTCAGCTGGAAGCGGCGGGTCTCGCTCTGGAGGCGGCGGACCTGCTCGAAGAGCTCCGTGCTCACGGCGGCGGACTCCTCGCTGCTGGCGGAGTTGGTCTGGACCACGGCGGAGATCTGGCCGATGCCCTCGGTGACCTGGGCGATGGCGGCGGCCTCGCCCTCCACCGCCTGGGCGATAACGCCGATCTCCTGGTTGGACTTGGTCACCAGCTCCAGGGTCTTGTGCAGGGTCTGGGACACCTCGCCCACGATGCGGCGGCC
Source organism: uncultured Oscillospiraceae bacterium (assembly GCA_910577915.1). Classification (GTDB taxonomy): domain Bacteria; phylum Bacillota; class Clostridia; order Oscillospirales; family Oscillospiraceae; genus Pelethomonas. Next base: position 20,628 of record CAJTOM010000031.1, on the reverse strand, counting down.
GCGCTCGGTGGCCCCCACGGAGCTCTCGATGAGCTCCTTGGTGGCCTTGGCGGCCTCGTCGGACTGGGCCGCCAGAGAGCGGACCTCGTTGGCCACCACGGAGAAGCCCTTGCCGGCGGAGCCCGCCCGGGCGGCCTCCACGGCGGCGTTCAGCGCCAGGATATTGGTCTGGAAGGCGATGTTCTCGATGGTGGCGATGATCTTGCTGATCTCCTGGGAGACGTTGACGATGTCCTCCATGGCGGAGACCATCTGTCCCATCTGCTCCTCGCTGAGGCTGACCTGCTCGCCGGTGAGGCGGGCGTTGGCCTGGGCGGAGGCGGCGCTCTTCACGTTCTCCTCCGCAGTCTTGCTCAGATCGTCCAGGGTGGCGAAGAGCTCCTCCACGGCGCTGGCCTGCTCCGTAGCGCCCTGGGCCAGGGACTGGGCGCCGGAGGAGAGCTGCTCGGCGTTGCCGGACACCCGCCGCTCCGCCTGGTTGATCTGGGCGAAGGAGGAGGAGATGGTGGTGGTGAAGCTGTTGATGGACTCCTCAATGGAGCGGAAGTCGCCTATGTAATTGCAGGAGGTGGTCACGTCAAAGTTGCCCTGAGAGAACTGGGCCATGATGCGGTTGATGTCCTCCACATATTCGTGAATCTGGCGCAGAGAGCGCTCCAGCGTCCCCGCCAGGTCCCCCAGCTCGTTGTTGGCGCTGTAGTGGAGATCCAGATCCAGGCGCCCCTCGTGGAGGGGGCCGGCGCCCCTGGTGATGAGGATGATGGGCTTCACCACCCGGCTGAGGACGTACAGCACCAGGCTGATCAGGCAGATGAGGGATATGGACAGGCCGATGAGCGTCGTGAAGTGCATGATGTTCAGGGTCCGCTCCATGTCCGCCGCGCTCTCGCTGCTCAGGACGGTGCCCCGGTCCACCACCTGGTCCAGCAGGCCCACCAGGGTGGTGAGATTGGACTGGATGGTGTCCTGATAGTAGTCCCGCGCCCGCACCGAGTTGGTCCCCTTCAGCTCCAGCACATAGGAGGCGGACTCGTGGAGGGCCTTGTGCAGAGGCTCAATCTGGCTGCGCAGGGACTCAATGGCGGTATCCTTGAGCTCCTCCTCGCCGTAGAGCCACTGGCCCAGGGCGCAGGTGGTGGGGTCCATGCTGCCGGTGAACTCGGTATCGGCGTAGAGGGCGTTGCTGAGGTTGGCGGACCACTTGTAGTGGGCCACCTCCGCCTTCTGCGCCTTGTCCAGCAGGGCGGCGGCCTTGATGGCGGTGTCCTGGGTGCTCTGGATCCGGAAAATATTGAATGTCATTGCGAAGCTGAAGAGCACGATGGAGACAAGGGCGAAGGCCACCCGAATCCCCACCATTTTGACGATGCCTTTACGCATAATACTACACCCCTCGTACTTTCCTCTAGATTTCCACTGGCCTGTCTGTCAGGCCGCATATAGGCATAGTATAGCACACCCTCCGCCCCTTTTTCAACAGTTTCTTGCGGGAGTTTCGGAAAAAAACCGGGACGGGCCGGCGCAGATTTTTTGCAGGTCTGTCCCGCCGCCCGTCAGGGGCGGGCTGCCAGCAGGCTGTCCAGGCAGACGCCGTCGGCCTCCGGCATGTCCGCACCCAGGACCTTTGCCAGGGTGGGCGCCTCGTCCACCAGGCGGGCCCTGGGCAGGACCGCCCCCGCTTGGAAGGCGGGACCCCTGGCCAGGAAGACGGGCTGGGGCCCCTTCTCCGGCTGGTAGCCGTGGGTCGCCTGGCCGAGGCGGTAGTCCGCCGGATCGGCGTCCGCCAGCAGGGGCTCCTCCCAGCTGTCGCTGAAGGCGGTGTAGCCGTCGGTCTCCACCATGAAGGCGAAGGGGCCGTACATACCGTAGCGCCGGCGGGCCTCCCGGCGGGTGAGCACCTCCTGAAAGCCCCAGACGCCCTCCCGGGCCAGGCCCCGGAGGAAGTCCCCCACCTCCCGCTCCAGCGCCTTCCCCGCTCCCTCCTTTATGTAAATGGTGGCGCTCATCCCGTTGGACTGGGCGAAGGCCCGCCAGTCCGTCACCTGCCCGGCGCCGTCCTGGTCAATGAAGCCGCCGCGGGCCAGCAGGCAGTTGAGCTTGACGCGCCGCACGAAGTTCATCTGCCCGTGGTCGCTGAGGATCACGAAGTTGGTCCGATCATAGACCCCCGCGTCCTCCATGGCCTCCATCAGCTCCCCCAGCCACAGGTCCATCAGGTCCAGGCCCTCCCGGATCTGGGGGGCGAACACGCCGAAGCGGTGGCGGAGGCTGTCCAGATAGCAGTTGTGGAGCATGAGCAGGTCGGGCCTGCGGCGGCGGATGAGGGAACAGGCGCAGCCGTTGACAAAGTCGTCGAAGGTGTTCTCCCTTGTCAGGGGAAGGCCCTTTTGAAAATGGTAGGGAAAGCGGCATAGGTTCTCCCGCACCGCCTCCAGGGCCGCCTCATGGGCCCCCAGCTTCGCGAAGGCCTCCTCCGGCGTCTCGCCGTAGTAGGGGAAGAAATACTCGTCGATCAGATCGTCAATCCCCGCATTCAGCCCGGTGACGGGCCAGTAGACGGCGGCGGTGGAGCGGCCGGCCCGCCTGGCGGCGCGGAAGAGGTCCTCCACCCGCAGCCGCTCGGCGTAGAGGTGCCAATGGTCGATCCCGTCCTTGACTGTCTTGAAGGCGGTGTTGGATATGACCCCGTGCTTTCCGGGGAAGCACCCTGTGGCGATGGTAACATGGGCGGGGTAGGTGATGCTGGGGTAAATGCCCTCCACCCGCTCCACCTCCGCCCGCCCGGCCATGAGCCGCGCGAAGTGGGGCCGGCTCTCCAGGTAGGCCACATCCTCCCGGACCATGGCGTCCATGGACAGAACGATCATTTTTTCCTGCATGTGCGTGCCCTCCTTCATCCTCCGATATGTGGGATTATGTGGATTTTCCAAAATTCCACGTTGCAATTATAGCCTTTTTGTGGTACTATGTCAATATTATTTGTAAAATACACAAAAGCAACGAAGGAGGCATGTGCAATGGAGCCCTATGTGATGGCCTTTGATGTGGGAACCAGCGGCGTCAAGACGGCGGTGATCGCGGCGGACGGGCGTCTGCTGGCCTGCGCCGGCGGGACCTATCCCCTGGCCGCGCCCAGGCCCGGGTGGGCGGAGCAGAACCCGGAGGACTACTGGCTGGCCCTCTGTGCCGGCGCCCGCCGGGCTGCGGCGGAGGCGGGGATCCCGCCGGAGGGGATCGCGGGAATCTCCCTGTGCACGCAGTGGAAGGGGATCATCCCCGTGGACGCCCAGGGCAGGGCGCTGCACCCGTGCGTCATCTGGCTGGACGCACGGGGGGAGGAGGAGGCCGCATACCTGAACGAGCGCCTGGGGACCGGGCTGTTCAGCGGCCAGAGCTACTGGGCCAAGCTGCTGTGGCTGAAGCGTCGGCGGCCGGAGATCTACAGCCGGGCGGCGTACATCCTGGAGGTGAACAGCTTCCTACGCCGGCGGATGACGGGACAGTGGGCCGTGGACGTGAGCAATGACTTCATCCACTCCCCCACGGAGGAGACGGACCGCTTCTACCGCCGCGTTCTGGAGGCGGGGGAGCTGGACCGGGAGAAATTCCCGCCCATGGTGGACAGTACGGACCAGACGGGGGTCTTAGCGCCGGGGCCCGCCGGGGAGCTGGGGCTTCCGCCGGGGATTCCGGTCTTCGCGGGCAGCGCGGACATTCCCGCCGTGGCCATCGGGGCGGGCTGCGGGGCGCGGGGGGCGGTACACGCCTACTTCGGCACCTCCGGCTGGGTGGGCGCGGTGACGGACCGCCAGGCGCCCGCCTCCGGCCTGGCCGCCGCGGCTATGGACCGGGAGCGGGATGTGGTCCTGTTTTCCCTGCAGTCCGTGGGCCTGGCCCTGAACTGGGCCGTCGACCAGTTCTACGCGGCGGAGCGGGCTCAGCTGGGCGGCGGCATTTTTGATCTGCTGGAGCGGGAGCTGGAGGACCTGCCCGCCGGCTCCGGCCGCCTGCTGGCGGCCCCGTGGCTCTCCGGAGAGCTGCCGCCCCTGTCCGAGCGGGCCCGGCTGGCCTTTCTCAACGGCTGCCCCCTCCACACCAGGCGGCACTACGTCAACGCAGTGATGGAGGGCGTCTGTTACGCCATGCGCCAGTGCGCCCAGCGGTGCGGAGAGCTGAGGGATCGGCCCCTGGAGGCGCTGACGGTGGTGGGCGGCGGGGCCAACAGCGGCCGCTGGATGCAGATGCTCGCGGACGTGCTGGGCATACCGGTGTCCGTACCGGCGGACCACGCCCATGCGGGGGCCGTCGGCGGGGCGTACTGCGCCCTGGCGGGCCTGGGCCTCTGGCGGGACGCCGGCGCGGTCCGCAGGAGCCGCCGGGCGGAACGCCGCTTCCTGCCCAGAGAGGAGCGCCGCGAGGAGTACGAGAAGATGTACGGCGTCTACACAGGGCTGTACCAGCGCCTGGAGCCCATTTTCACCCAGCTTCAGACATAAACAGAGCCGGAGGAAGAAACCTTTCTTCCTCCGGCTCTGTTCCTACTCCTGGGCGAGAATCAGCTCAATGCCCATCTCCCGGATGCCGTCGGCATACTCCTGTGTCAGCGCGCTGTCGGAGACGATGGTGTGGATCTGGTCCAGCGGCGTGTCCAGTGAGAAGGTGTTGCGGCCGAACTTGTCGCTCTGGGCCACCAGAATCGTCTGGTTGGCCCGGCTGAGCATCTCCGCCCGGATGGCGGCGTCGCTGCTGCCATAGTCGGAGACGCCGTACTGGAAGGTAATTCCCCCGGCGCCGATGAAGGTCTTGTCCGCAAAGATGCCCTGGATCGCCCGCACGCCCATGGCGCCCGACATGTTCAGCTCGTTGTTGTCCAGCTTGCCCCCCAGGACGTAGATGTTGAAATTGGTCTCGATCAGCTCGTTGATCACCGCCAGGGAGTTGGTCAGCACCGTGAGGTCCCGCAGGCGCTTGAGGTGGCGGGCCACCTCGAGGATGGTGGACCCGGAGGCCAGGATCACCACCTCCCCGTCGTGGACCAGCTCCGCCGCCGCCCGCCCGATCATCACCCGGGTGTTGTTCCCTCCGGCGCTCTCGCTCCCCCGCTGGTGGGGCAGGGCCAGCGGCTCCCTGCGGTCCGTGAGGATGGCGCCGCCGTACACGCGGGTCACCAGCTTTTGGTCCTGCAGGACCTCCAGGTCCCGGCGGGCGGTCTCGTTGGAGACCTGGAACTGGGATGCGATGTCCTTCATTTTGATGATGCCGCCCTGCTGGGCGAGGATCTCCAGAATGGCGTGCTGCCGCTCCTGTGCTAACATGATGCAAAGACCTCCTGTTCAGCTTCATCAAAATTATATCCGAAGCGGGGGGAAATCTCAAGAGGAAAAGGTTTTTTTGTTGACTGTGGAAAACTTTGTGGTGGTTTTATGTGTAAAACCCACAAAATACAATAAAATCACACAAAAACTATTGACAAAACAACACGAATAGTGTAAAACAAAAGGGTAATCCCGCAAAACATGGGAACAATATTATCAAACGCAAGGATTGGAGGTCGTTTGCAATGAGTGCACCCAAGTTATTTTCTCCCGGTCCGGTCATGGTGAAGGACAATGTCCGCAGCGCCCTGCTCCATTACGACATCTGCCACCGCAGCGAGGAGTTTGAGGACATGTTCGCCGACACCCAGGAGAAAATCCGCTGGCTGTTCCGGGCGGATGACAGCTACTACCCCGTGATCATCTCCGGCTCCGGCACCTCCGCCAATGAGACCGTGCTCTCCTCCCTGTTCCGGGACGGAGAGAGCGTGCTGCTGATCCGCAACGGCCTGTTCGGGGAGCGGCTGCTGGAGATCATCGATAAGTACGGCATCCCCAAGGTGGACGTGGCCTTCCCCTGGGGGACCTACCCCGACCTCAAGGTCATCGAAAGGGCCCTGGAGGAGCACCCCGAGGTGACGGCAGCGGCCATGGTCTTCCACGAGACCAGCACCGGCATGATCAACCCCGCCGGGGAGATCGGAACGCTCTGCCGGCGGTACGGCAAACTCCTCTATGCGGACTGCGTCTCTGCCGCCGGCGGCGAGTTCGTGAACGTGGCGGAGAACAACATCGACGTGGCCACCTCCGTGGGCGGGAAGTGCGTGGGGGCCTTCCCCGGCTCCGCCTACATCTGCGCGAAGAAGGCGGTGCTGGACGCGCTGACGCCGGAGCAGTGCAAAAACGTCTACCTCAGCCTCTACAAGCACTACGCCAGCGCCCGCGCCGCCCGCCAGACCCCCAACACCCCCAACGTCAACCTCTTCTGGCCCCTGAACACCGCCCTGGGCAACATCATGGAGGAGACCCTGGAGGGGCGCGTGGCCCGGTGCCAGGCCTGCGCCAGGATCATCCGCCAGGGCCTGACGAACCTGGGCATGCGGCTGCTCCTGTCCGAGCACATGTCCAACACGGTGACCTCCGTCTTCCTGCCCGAGGGGATCGCCGCGCCGGCGTTTCTGAAGGAGATGGAGGCCCGGGGGTACATCTTCTACATCGGCAAGGGGGACTACGCCGCCCAGAATCTGATCCAGGTGGCCAACATGGGGGAAATCTACCCCCAGGACTGCGAGAACATGCTGCGGGTGATGGAGGAGTGTCTGCGCACCATGGGGCGTAAGCAGGCGTCCTAGCATCTGCGTCCCGGCTTTGGGAGGAGAGACATTCCATATGAAAATTGCGATATGCGAGTTCAGAGAAGAGACCAACTCGTTCAACCCCGTGCCCCGCAGCATGGCCGACTTCCAGCGCTGCGGCGTCTACGGCGGGACGGACATGTACCGGGCCCTGCGGGATAAGCCCTGCGCCGTGGGGGGGATGATCCGAGTGACGGAGGAGGGCGGCGGGACGGTGGTCCCTCTGTACTCCATGAACGGAAACAGCGGCGGCGCGGTGGACCACGGCGTTCTGCTCCACTTTCTGGAGGAGACCATCTCCAGGCTCAGGGCGGAGCTCCCGGTGGAGGGGCTGCTGGTCTCCCTCCACGGGGCCACCCAGACCACCCAGGTGGAGGACGCCTGCGGCCTGCTCCTGCAGCAGCTGCGCGCCGTGGCGGGCGAGGAGACGGTGATCGCCGTCAGCTGCGACCTCCATGCCAACGTGACGGCCCTGATGCAGAAGTCCGTCAACTACATCTGCGGCTACCACACCTATCCTCACGAGGATTTCTTTGAGACCGGCTGCCGGGCGGCCCGGCTGCTGCTGTCCGCCCTGTCCGGGGGACCGGCCCCCCGGTCGGTGCGCACCACCGTGCCTATGATCGTCCCCGCCAGCAGCTACACCACCCTCCGGGGACCCTTCGGGGCTCTGATGCGGTATGGGGAGTCCCTGGTGGAGGCCGGGGAGCTGCTGGATTTCTCCGTGTTCCAGATGCAGCCCTGGCTGGACGTGGCGGACGCCGGTTCGGCCATCGTCACGGTGGCCAGGGACAAGCTGACCGCCAAGCGGCGGGCGGTGGATCTGGCGGAGCGCCTGTTCCACATCCGCAGCACCTTCCGGGCGGAGCTCTACTCCATCGACGAGGTCATCAGCCGGGCGGAGCGAAACCACTCCGGCAAACCCATTATCCTGGTGGACGCGGCGGACTCCTCCAACGCGGGCGCCTGCGGGGACAGCCCGGCGGTCATCGCCCGCATTCTGGCGCGCGGCTCCCATGTGAAGGCCGCCATCAGTCTCAACGACGCCCAGGCCGTGGACGCCATCTACCGGGCCCGGGAGGGGGAGGCCATCAGCGTTATGCTGGGCGGCGCAAGGGGCGGCGGCTTCTACCAGCCCGTCAGGGTGGAGGCCCGCGTGCGCTCCTTCCACGACGGACATTTTGTGCAGGAGGGCCCGGCGGGCCGGGGGCTGCACAACAACATCGGCCGGACCGCCGTACTGAACGCCGGCAGTATGGACATACTTGTCTGTGAGGGTATGTCCGCCCCGGGGGACCCCCAGCTCTACCGGCAGTTCGGCATCGAGCCGAAGGAGTACCAACTGGTGGCGGTGAAGGCCTGCACCTCCTTCCGGGCGGCCTACGAGCCCATGGCCCTGGAGATCTGCGAGACCGACACGCCGGGTACCGCCCCCATCCATCTGGATCGGGTACACTACAAGCGGCTGCCGCACTACTTCTATCCGTTTACGGACATCAGCGAATACTCCATCCCCCTGCCCGTATAGACGCAGACGGGGCGGCGCGGCGGCAAATGCGCAAAAGGAGGTCCGAACTATGCATGAAAAGAGACGCGCGGCGGGCAGGAACCGGTTCACGCTGACCCCGTACCTGCTGCTGCTGCCGAGCATGGCGCTGTTCGTCATGTTCACCCTGTGGCCCTTTGTAAAGACGATCATCCTGTCCTTCGCGCTCACGGACAAGAAGGGGGACTTTGTGAAGTGGGCGGGATTGTCCAACTACGTCCGCATCTTAACCTCCAGCACCTTCCGGCAGGTGTTCGGCAACACCATCAAATTTGCACTGATCGTCTGCCTGGGGACGCTGGCGGTGTCCCTCCTGCTGGCGCTGATCAGCGCAGAGCGGGAGCGGGGGAGCCGGCTGTACGAGGTGCTCTACGCCCTGCCCATGGCGGTGGCCTCCGCCCCGGCGGCGGTGATCTTTACCTTCCTCATGCGCAAGGAGGGGGGCACCCTCAACGCCATCCTGGGCGTCAATATCGCCTGGCTTCAGGACAGCCGGTGGGCCCTGCTCGCCGTATCCCTGGTGACTGTGTGGCTGAGCATCGGCGCAAGCTATATCTTCCTGCTGGTGGGGTTCCGCAACGTGCCGGGGGACCTGCTGGAGTGCGCCAAGCTGGACGGTGCGGGCCCCTTCCGCCGGGCCTTCAGCATCATGATCCCCATCGCCTCCCCGCAGATTTTCTTCGTGGTGTTTCTGAACATCACCAACTCCCTGCGGGCCTTCGCCCAGATCAAGCTCCTGACCAACGGGGGACCCAACAACAGCACCTCCACCCTGATTTTCAGCGTCTATCAGAACGCAATCCTCAACGGCCGGTATGAGACGGCCTGCGCCCAGGCGCTGCTCCTGTTCCTGGTGATCTTTGCCGCGACCCGGATCCAGCGCGCGACGGAAAGCAGGATGGTGTTTTACTGATGAAAGAGAACATATGCAAAGCGGTTCTCCGCAGGCGCGGCCTCCGGCGCGGCGCCCTGTACGCCCTGAAGGTCCTGCTGGGCCTGGTCATCATCTTTCCCATCATCATCTGCATCCTCTTCGCCCTGAAGACGAACCGGGAGCTGATGGGCACCACGGGGCTGGACCTCCTCCCCCACAATCCCACCCTGGAGAACTTCACGTGGGTGATGGAGTCCGTCCCCATCGGCACCTACCTGCTCAACACCTTCATCCAGTGCGCCATCGTCATCGTCTGCCAGCTGGCCTTCTGCAGCTGCGCGGCCTATGCCCTGGTCTTCTTCCGGTTCAAAGGCAAGAACCTCATCTTCAGCGTGATCCTGATGACCATGATGATCCCCGCCGACGTGGTGGTTATCACCAACTATATCCAGATCCAGCACTGGAACCTGACGGATACGCACCTGGGCATGGCGCTGCCGGCCCTGGTGGGCGGCATGGGCATCTTCCTCATGCGCCAGTTCTATCTGACCATCCCCAGGGACCTGAAGGACGCCGCCGACATCGACGGGTGCTCGGACATCGGCTTCTTCCTGCGCATCGCGATGCCCCTGTCGGCGCCCTCCATGGCGTCGCTGGCCATCTATGAGTTCATTATCATCTACAACCGCTACTTCTGGCCCCTGCTGGTCACCACCTCCAACCGGATGCGCACCGTCCAGATCGGCATGGCCATGCTGGAGGGCGGCGAGGCGGGCCAGACCGCCCACGTACTGGCGGGGGCAGCCCTGTGCATCGTGCCGGCGGTGCTCGTGTTCATCGTGGGCCAGCGGTACCTCATCAAGGGCATGACCGAGGGCTCCGTGAAGGGCTGACGGAACCGAGCGTCCCCACCCAGCAGCGACATACGCTGCCCCTGCGGCAGCTGCTGTCAACTATGATGAAAAGGAGAATCACCATGAAAAAGAGAATGACGCGCATCGTATCCCTTGCTCTTGCACTGCTCATGGCCGCGGCCCTGTGCGCCTGCAGCGGGACCAGCGGCGGCAAGAACGACAGCGGCGCCCCGCCGCCCTCCAACAGCCAGCCCTCCGGCGCGCAGGACGGCCAGACGCCGGCTCCCGCTCCGGCTGACCGTGTGAGCGTCATGTACTGGTGCCCCTATACCGGCAACGGTGCGGAGCGCGTGCAGAAGATCATTGATGGCTTCAACGGCTCCCAGGACAAGTATTTTGTTCAGATGGAGTACAACGGCGGCTACTTCGACCAGCTGGCCAAGCTCCAGGCCACCGACAAGGCCAATCTGCCCGCCCTGTGCAACAGCTCCTCCGAGACTGTGGGCTCCTATCTCCACTCCGGCTTTATCCGCAACGTTCAGGAGTTCATTGATGCCGATCCCGCCTATGACCGGGACCTGTACGGCAACTTGATCTCTACTTACGGCGTGGACGGCCGGCTGATCGGCTACCCCCTGGGGCTGAGCCTGTCCGGCTTCTTCTACAACGCGGACATCTTCGAGGCCGCCGGCATCGACCCCTACTCCCTGACCAGCATGGACCGGGTCTATGACGCCGCCGTCAAGATCTGCGAGGGCGGCTACGCCCCCTACGCCATCGCCGAGGAGCACTCCGGCATCTGGGCTAACTATGCGTTCCACCGGGAGGGCTTCTACACCGTGGACAACGACAACGGCGCCAGCGGCCTGCCCACCAGGTGCCTCTACAATGACAACAGCGACGGCTTCGCCGACATCGTCCGCCAGTATTACCAGCAGTGGGCGGACCTGTCCGCCAAGGGCTATATGTTCCCCTTCGGCTCCAAGATCAAGGAGGATATGTTCCCCGCCCTGGGCCGCAGCGAGCTGGCCATGATCGTCACCACCAACTCCTACCTCACCCAGGCCCGCGACGCCGCCGCAGAGGGCGGCATCAAGTTCGGCTTTGTGCCTATGTTCTCCGCCACGGACAACGGCAGGCAGACCGGCTATTGCTCCTCCGGCAACGGCTTCTTCATCGTGGACAACGGCAGACCCGAGGAGCAGCAGGGGGCCTGGGAGTTTATCAAGTACTTCACCTCCCCCGACGTCCAGGTGGATTGGAACCTGGAGACCGGCTATCTGCCCCTCTATGACGAGATCTACAACGCCGAAGGCTATCAGGCCTTCCTGGCGGAGGAGGACTACGCCTATGTCAACCGCCTGATCGAGGCCCTGCAGGGCGCGGACGACAGCGCGTTCTACGCCTTCGTGGCCAACAACAACGAGTACACCCCCGCCGGGGCCACCTGCCTGGAGGCGGTCATTGGCGGCACCCCGGTGGACGAGGCCATCAACGCCATGTGCGAGACCATCAACACCGCCTTTGAGATGTACAACGCAACCAACGGCTGATCGAATTTCCCCATCAAAAAAGCGGCGCCGTTCCGATGGGAACGGCGCCGCTTTTTAGAATGTCTCGAACTCGTCCTCTGTAAAACGCTTCTCCAGAAACCGGTAGCGGAAGCGGGCCATCTGGTTTTTGGCCAGCACGTCCTCCTCTTTGCCGGTGTACTGGCAGCGGATGCAGTAGTACTCCTTCTTGTCCGGGTCGAAAAACATGTCGATGTCCAGATCCCGCATGAAGCAGGAGGGACAGCGGTAGTTCAGTCTGCCCTTGCCAGCTTGAGCCATGTGGTGAACACCTCCTTCTCCTTCAGCGTCCCGGTGTAGCCCAGGGTGAACATGGGGCTGAAGGCGTAGCCCTCTTTATAATAGCCCTCCTTGTCCCGGCCCCGGCACTCCAGGGAGACCCTTGTTTTGATGGGCGGCAGCACGCAGGAGACCTCCTCCGCCCCCTCCAGGGCGAACTCCCGGCACTTGTAGGCGTAGGCCATGGGGTGCTCCTCGTCCCCCTTCCGGGCGCTGAGGGTGAGGCTCGTCATGTCCTCCGGATACTCGGTGGTGCCGTAGCAGGCCACCATGTACTCGTTGATGGCAACCTCTGCGGAGGGGTCGGTGGTCTCCAGGATGGTGCGCTCGATTTTGATGTCCCCCGTGCCCTCCTGGAAGGTGAGCACCGTCTGCACCTTCACCGTCACGTCGGAGAAGACCACCTCCACCGGGTCCAGGGTGAGCTTCCGGCAGGTCCCCTCCTGGGAGAAATGGGCGTGGGTGCGGCACAGGCACAGATCCACCTCCTCGCCGTTGCGGCAGAGCTTGGCGGAGCGGACGGTGCCCTCCCCGGCGTAGTGGGTGAAGTAGCCCGCACGGTACTTCTCCTGAATGAGATAGGGGTAGCCGCACTCCTGGACGTGTTTGGTGCCGATGCCGATCTCCCACTCCAGCTTGGCGGCGTAGGGCCGCAGATCCACAATGGCCCCGCCCTGGTCCATGTTCACGCAGGCGCGCATATAGGGGTCGCAGTACCAGAAAAGCTGCTTGTCGCTGCCGTAGATGATGTCCCGCCAGAGGGCGCACTCCGGCTCGGTGTAGCGCTTCTTCCCCCGGTAGTAGTCGGCAAACTCGGACATGGTCATGTCAACGAGCTTACCCTCTTTTTTCAGCTGGCCGTAGTAGGCACAGCCGTCGTCGTAGCTGGCCTTGAGCAGCTCGTAGGGGGCCTCCCACCGGCCCATCTTATTCATCCAGCCGGGGCCCACAAACTGCATGTTGTAGGCGTAGCCGTTGTTGAACCTGGCCTGGTAGCGGTACTGGTCGATGAGGTTATAGAGGTAGGGGTAGCTCTGGCCGGAGTAGCTGCCATCTGGGTTGAACTGCCCCGGCGTGTAGAGCATGCCCCGCAGCACGTTCTGGGGGTGGGTGCCGAAGTTGGAGCCGTTGCCGTCGTAGCAGGCCATCAGATCCCGGCTCAGGTGGGGGATGGCCACGATGCCGCTGTCCTCGGCCTCGTTGGCGGCGGGGGCGTGGGTGTTGACCTTGGAGGGAATCCAGGGCGCCCAGGGGCCGCCGTCCATGAAGGTGTACCAGGAGTTGTTGCAGGTGTGGTAGGCCTTGGGGCCCTCCTCCCAGCAGGTGGCCACGGCGCACTTGACGGAGGGGTACGTCTCCTTGATGTAGTTGATCAGGGCCGCGTCCATGTAGTAGCTGCCGGTGGAGGCCGGGTAGAAGCCGAAGCAGTCGTGGAACTTACCGAAGACGTCGTCCACCACGTTGCGCTTCATGTCCATGTCAAACATCCAGATGCAGAAGTCCTTGGTCTTGTACTTCTCCCGGAACTCCTTGCAGGGCAGGCCCAGCAGGCTCAGGGCGATCTCGTCGCCGTACTGCGCGTGGTCCGCCTTGGCCAGGGCCACGGCCTCGTCGTTGAAGAGGCTGGCGTAGGTCATCTGGATGGTGGTCTTCAGGCCGTTTCTGTGGGCGGCCTCCTGCTGGAGCTTGAAGATGTCCAGGCTCTCGGTGAGCAGGGCCTTGCGGCCCAGGTCCTCCGCCCTGCCCTGGCCGGTGACCTTCTCGGCGTACTCCGGCACCATCTCGGGGCGGTGGATGATATTGAGGATGAATTGATCTTGCTGCATACGTCCATTCCTTTTCCGCGGGGGAGCGCGCCGGCCGGCGCGCTCCCCCGCGCTGTACTTGTGTCAATATAGTGTGCGCCGGCCGGGCGGAATATGCGCGCTATCCCTTTACCGCGCCGCTGGTGATGCCCTCCACGTAGAACTTCTGCATGATGATATACAGAATGGAGATGGGGATGCTCACCAGCACGCCGCCGCAGCAGAACTGGGTGAAATAGGTGTTGATGAGGCTCCTGTCCAGCATCCGGTACAGGCCCACGGCCACGGTGTAGTTCTCGGAGATGCCGGCGTTGAGGATCATCTTTGAGTAGACGAAATCCATCCAGGGGGTGAGGAAGCTGCTGATGACGGTGTAGACGATGATGGGCTTGCTCATGGGCAGGACCACGTTGACGAAGGTCAGCGCCTCGTTGCACCCGTCCAGCCGGGCCGCCTCGCACAGGGAGCGGGGCACGGTGTCGAAGAAGCCCTTGGCGATCAGGTACCCCAGGCCGGAGGAGGCGGAGTAGACCATGATCAGGCCGATGTGGCTGTTGGTGAGGTTGAAGGTCTTCAGGGTGAAGTACACCGCGATCATGGCCAGCATGCCGGGGAACAGGTTCAGAATCACCGCGAAGTTCATCAGGGGCTTGCGCATCTTAAAGCGCATGACCGACATGGCGTAGGCCACCATGAGCACGAAGAAGGTGGACACCAGGCAGGTGACGCAGGCGATCTTGAAGGTGTTCCAAAACCAGGTGGTGAACTGGTTGACCGTGTCGGACTGGAGCAGCTTCAGGTAGTGCTCCGCGCTCCACTGGGCGGGGAAGAAGGTGCTGGTGTTCATGCCGGAGTAGGCGCTGAAGGAGGTGCACACCAGCCAGACAATGGGAATGAGCCAGAAAATGGCCAGGGCCGCGATGAGAACGTTGAATAAAACCTTGCGGGCGATCTTTTTGCCGCTCATTGATACCCCTCCTCCTTATCTCCGCGGATCATAAAGTTGAACGCCACCAGCGTGATCACGGCGCAGACGACAAAGACCATGATGCCGATGACCGACGCCATCTTGTAGTTGTAGTAATCCTGGGTCAGGGTGAACAGCCACGTCACCAGCAGGTCCACCTCCCGGGCCTGGGCGTTGGCCATGACCTGGTTGGTGGTGGTATACACGTCCTGGGTGAGCAGGTAGATGACATTGAAGTTGTTCATGTTCTTCACGAAGTCCGTGACCAGGGCAGGACCGGTGACGAAGAGCATGTAGGGCATGGTGATGTGCCGGAAGGTCTGGTAGGGGTTGGCCCCGTCGATGCGGGCGCTCTCCAGCTGGTCGCCGGGCAGGTTCATCAGAACGCCGGTGGCGATAAGCATCTGGTAGGGTACGCCGATCCAGATGTTGATGAGGATGATCATCACATGGGCCCAGCCGGGGGCGGACAGGAAGGGGATGTAGGCGGTAGAGATGGCCCCGATGTCCCGCAGGAAGCCCGTCAGGCCGATGTTGGCGCAGATGGTGTTGGCGATGCCGCCGTTGGAGAAGAAGTTGCGCATCAGCAGCAGGGACACGAACTGGGGCACCGCGATGGTGACCATGAACATGGTGCGCCACAGCTTGGGCCAGCGGACCATCTTGTTGTTGAGCAGCAGGCTCATCAGGATGCCGCCGATGTAGGTGGTGAAGGTGGCGAAGAGGGACCACACCAGCGTCCAGCCCAGCACCCGGACGAAGGCGTAGCCAAAGCCCAGGGTGACGCTGCTGCCGCCGCTGAAGAGGGTGACGAAGTTGTTGATACCCACCCAGGAGAAGAGGTTGGTGGGAGGCATGTGCTGCTGGTCGTAGTTGGTGAAGGCCACCAGGATCAGCAGGAGGATGGGGATGACGGTGAACACCGCCACGCCCAGTGCGGGCAGGGCCAGCAGGGTGATGTGGAACTTCTCGTCCAGGTAGGAGCGCAGGTCCTCCGCGAAGGTGTTGACGTGCCGGCCGGCCTCCGCCTGGAGCTGGAGGCGGTAGACGTTGACCACGTTGCGCATCCAGACCGCAGCGGCGGCGAACCAGACCACAAAGCTGAACAGGGAGAACAGCAGGATGAGGAAGGAGTTGTCGTAGTCGTTCCACTCCGTCTTCATGGTGGCGATGTTAAAGACCTGCTCGGCCTGGACCGTGCCCAGGGTGCCGAACTTGGGCACGTACTGCATGGCGAACAGGAGGGTGAAGGCTGCCACCCCCGCCTCCACCAGCGTCATCAGCAGGGCCTTGGCAAACTGCCTGCGCCGGGCGTAGCCCGCGCCCCACCAGAGCAGGGACAGCTTGACAGACCAGTCGCCCCTGGCCAGGGCGGTGCCGAAATTGGAGAAAAATCCGCCAATACCGGACTTGGCGCTCAGAATGTCTTCCATTGGGGGCCTCCCTTTCTTCTCTTCTTTGAAAAAAATCAGGCCCATACGCGCTCGCGCATGGGCCTGACCTCATGGATCAGTCTCCGGACCGGATCTCCCGGCCGGGAGCATCCCTCTCAGCGAGCCCGCTCAGTTGGCGGGGGCGGTGATACCGGCCACCAGCTCATCCAGAGCGGTCTGGATGGAGGCGTCGTCAGAGGCGATGGCGCCCTGGGCGATCTGCTCACCGAAGGACTTGGCAGGATCCCAGTACTTGCCGCCCACGGACTGCACCACGCCGTAGGCATCCTGCATGGCGGAAGCGGCGATGGCGATGTTGGCCTCCACGGAGGGATCGGCGGCGGCGTTGACGTTGGCGGGGGCCAGCTGGCGGGCGTTGAAGCGGGCCACCTGGGACTCCTCGTTGGTCAGGAACTCAGCCAGCAGCACGGCCCAGCCGGCGTTCTCAGCGTAGGCGTTCACGCCCATGAGCTTGGAGCCGGAGAAGCAGCCCTGCTGGACCTGCTGGCCGTTGCAGGTGAAGGTGGGCAGCTTGGTGGCGGCGTAGCCCTCGCCGAAGGCGGTTTGGGCGGGATCGGCGTCCCAGGTGCCGCTGATGACGGCGCAGACGTTGCCGGAGGCGATCTGGTTGGAGATGTCGCCGTCGGCGATGGCCAGGAAGCCGGGATGGCCGGCGATGTTCTGCATGGCCTGGACCACCTGCACGCCGGTGACGCCGGAGGCGGAGGTGCCGTTCCAGTCAACGGAGGTGGAGCCGTCCGCGTTCAGGGCGGTGGTGAAGCCGGCCCCCAGGAAGAAGGAGGCGTTGTACCAGCCGGAGTTGAGGGTCATGCCCACCTTGCTGCCGGCGGCCTGGGCGGCCTCCAGCAGGGTGTCCCAGCTCTGGGCCTGCTCGGCGGAGACGCGGGTGCTGTCATAGTACAGGAAGTAGTTGTTGCCGCCGCCCATGGGGAAGGCGTAGAGGGTGTCGTTGCGGGTGGCGGTGGCCACGGTGGCGGCGCTGTTGGCGCTCTGGATGTCGGCGATGGTCTTGCCGGCGTAGTTCTGGAGCACGGCGTCCATGTCGCCGGTGATGGGCAGCAGCGCGCCGGCGGCGATCAGGTCGTCGATCTGGTCGTTGGCGAAGGCGAACACGTCGGCGGCCGCCTCAATGTCGGTGAGGATGGTGTCCTTGGCGGTGGACTCGCTCTCCACGCCCACCTTGATGTCAAAGGTCTGGTCGGGATAGGCGGCCTTGAACTTCTCCACCAGGTCCACCAGCAGGGACTGGTCCTCCTCGGCGCCCCACAGGGTCAGGGAGATGGTCTCGCCGGCGGTGCTGCCGCCGGCATCCGGGGAGGGCTCCCCGGCGTTGGCGTTGTCGTCTTTCTGGGTGTTGTTGCCGGGGGTGGCGCCGGGATTGCCGGCGTTGTTCCCGCCGCCGCAGGCCACCAGGGCCAGCGCCATAACGGCCGCCAGAACAAGCGCAAGGATCTTCTTCATTTTCATGCAAATAATTCCTCCTTAAATGGTGTGTTCACAACGTCTGCGCCCACGGCGCAACAAAGTTGCGCCGTAGTGCGGAACAATAGTAGCATACTACTTTCAAGACTTTCTGTCAATTGTTCAACTTATATGGATTTCGCCCCGGTTTTTGGTTACTTTGTCAAAACAAGGCCCATTCCCGCCCGGCGGGCGGCTGCACAATTAGTTGCGCAGCCTATTTCGTGGACTCCCGCATAATCACCTGATAGCCCTGAATCTGCCGGGGGACGACCTCCCGGCCGGCCATGGAGTCCAGCAGCATCCGGCAGGCGGTGGCTCCCAGCGTCTCCGCGTCGAACTGGACGGCGGTGACGGCGGGAAAGACGTCCAGAAGGATCTCGCTGTCGTAGAGGCTGGCCAGCCTGAGCTGGCCGGGCACGGAGACACCACGGGAGCGCAGGTCCTTCAGGATGGAGAAGGTCAGGCTGTCGTCGCAGCACAGAAGGCATTCCGGCGAGCGCTCCAGGGCGGACTCCAGGGCGTCCACCCGGCCCTCCTCGGTCTCCACCCCGGTGAAGATCAGCTCCCGGTCCTCCGCCACGCCGTACTCCTCCAGGGCCAGGCGGTAGCCCGCCAGGCGGTCCACGTTGACGGTGTAGTTCATCCGCCCGCTGAGGAAGACGATACGCCGCAGGCCCATCTGCAGCAGCAGACGGGTCAGCTCCCGGGTGGCCCCCACCTGGTCGTTGTCCACCTGCAGGGCCTGGGGATCCTGGATCCGGCCGATACCCACGAAGGGCACGCCGTACTGGCGCACCAGATCCAGGCAGGAATCCTCGGTGAGGGTGCGGGAAAGGATCACGCCGTCGATCTTGTGGGCGGCCAGCTGGCGGCGCAGCTGGTCGGCGTTCTGGTCGTCGGCAAAGCACATGAGCACGTCGTAGCCCCGCTGGGCCGCCATGCGGCACACCCCGCCCATGCACTTGCGCAGGAAGGGCAGGTCCAGGCGCACAAAGTGGGAGGGGATCACCAGGGCCAGATTGTTGGTGAAGCGCCGCTCCAGGGGGCTGGCGGGGGAACCGGCCTCGTAGCCGGAGCTGTTGACAAACTCGTTGACCCGCTCCCTGGTCTCCGCGCTGATACGCCCCTTGCCGGAGAGGGCCCGAGATACGGTGGTCTTGGACACCCCCAGCTCCTGGGCGATGCGCCCCACCGTCAGCTTGCTCTCTTTCCGCTCGTCCATCGTACAAATCCCTCCCTGTGGATGGTCGCTTCCCGTCAAAAAGCGGCGCATTGCGCGGTGCGGAATCCGTGCCGCGCTGCGCAACAATTTGCGCTGATCCTAGCATACTCCAGCGCCAGGGGGTTTGTCAAGGAAAAAGCGGAGGAAGGCGCAGGAAGGCGCGGGAAAGCCCCCGCGTCCGGCGGACGCGGGGGCGGGCTTGTTCCTTCGGCCGGCGGCCTCTACAGCTGCAGCTGCTGCATATCGTCCGGCTTCCCGTCCTCCTTGGGGCGGACCCGGGGCGGCTCGGGGTAGCCGAAGTCCTTGGCGGCCGAGGCGGTGTCCCGGTTGAGCATGGCCTCCAGGACCTTGATGTCGCTGACCACGTCCATGGCGTCGGAGGAGTAGAGCTGATCGAGCTGGTGCTCGAAGCCGTCCACGATCATGTCCATGGTCTGCTCGATGCGCTCCTTGGTCTGGCGCAGGTTCTCCCCCTCCACGCCGGTCTCCTCGAACTCGGCGTAGGTGTCCAGCAGCTTCTGGGTGGTGGGGAGGTAGTAGTCGAAGAAGGTGTGGATCCGGCCCCGCTTCTCCGGGTGCTCCTCCACCTCCCGGAAGATGAGGGCGGTGACCTGCTCGATGCGCTCGATCTTCCGGCTGAGCTCCGGGTCGGCGATGCGGTCGTTGGCGTGGCGGATATTGCGCAGAATGCCCGAGTAGCCCTCCTCCGCCTCCTTGGGCGTGGGGGGCGCCTCCCGGACGGGAGCGGGCTCCTCCTCCAGGGTGGCCCCGAAGCGGAGGAAGTAGCCCCGCTGGCGGTCGATGTAGGCGTCCTCCCCCAGGTAGCCCTTGTCGATAAGCTTCTCCATCTCCTTGATGGCCTGGGAGGGGGTGCGGTTGACCCGCTTGGCGATCTCCTCGATGGGCATGGCGTCCGTGTTGCCGATGGCCAGGATGTACCGCTGGCTCCGCCGGCTCATCCGGTTGAGGTACCGGCCCCGGAAGAACATGAGCCCGCCCGCGCCCAGAAAGCCCAGGCTGGCAATGAAGCTGTCGAAATCCGCGCCGTAGCCCTGAAGCACTTCACTCATGAAATCCCCGGCGATGCAGAAGCCGATGAACAGGGCCACCGCGCCGAAGATCCGCAGCAGGGTTCCGGCGGGCTTGGCCTTCTGCTTCTTCTCCTTGGCGGGCTTGGGGGCCTTGGCCGGCCTGGCCTGGGGCGGCGGGGCGGCCTGGGCGGCGCTCTTCCCGGCCTGCTCCACCTGCCGGGCGGTGCGGTCGATGGTGCGCTCCACCTGGGCGGCGGCCCGGCGAAGGGCCTCGTCGGTCTTGTCGGCGGCCCTGGAGGCGGCCTTGTCCATCCCGGCCTCCGCCCGGCGCATGGCCCGCTCCACGGCGCTCTCCGCCTCGCGGAAGCTCTGGGCGGCCCGGCGCTGGGCCTCGGCGGAGTTTGCTTTCTTCTTCCCGCTGCCGGAGATGTTGTAAAACAGCAGGAGCAGGGCCACGGGCCACACGCCGACGGCGAAGAGGATGATGATCACCGGCCAGATGTACCAGCCGGAGTTGTCCTGCTTACGGGGCTGGGGCCGCCTGGGCGGCGGCGGATCCTGGAAGGAGCCCTCTCCGCCGGTGAATTTTTCCTTGTCAAAATAGTCGTCCATTTACTTGTCCCCTTTTCTGCGCAGTTTGGTTTTGTTGCCCTGCCCGTCCACCAAATAGGTGCGGTCCAGCTGTCCTTTGAGGCTGCCCACCACGGAGTCGATGTACTCCCGCCGCAGGGCGGCCCTTTCTTTTATCTCATCCTCGGTTAAACCGACGGTTTTGCTCTTTTTTGCCAATTGGTTGATTCTGTCGATCTTCGTCTGGTCCATCGGTGCTCCTTTCTTCGCGCCGTCCCGGCGCGAGGAGGGCTGGGTTGCAGCCCTACAGCTTGCGGGGCC
>CAJTOM010000030.1 GCA_910577915.1 uncultured Oscillospiraceae bacterium | reverse complement strand
TCCTGGGGGCGCGCAGCCCCCGCATCCCCCGTCCCGGCAGGGACTACCCCTTGCGCCGCGCAGCGGCGCAAATATCCAGCACCCCGCAATACACCACGTATGCCGCCGCCACCGCTACCCGCCGCACCCCGCCCGCCCGGAGGGCCTTCGTCCATTGGGAGAGCCCCTTCCGCAGCCGGGGGGTGTCTCTCCGCTTGACAGCGCGGCTGCGCCCCGCCGCCAGGGCGGCGCGGAGGGCGGGAAGGGTGAGCGCCTCCGCCTCCAGCTCGGTGAAGGCGTTGCCCACCTCCGCCGCGTCGTGGGCGTCGCTGCCCCCCGCCTGGGGGAGGCCCCGCTGCCCGGCCAGGGCGGCGGCCCGGCGATTGGCGTCGGGGACCTTGAAGCAGGCCCGCGCGTTGACGGCCTCGATGCCGTCCAGGGGGAAGGTGAACCGCTCCGGGGCGGCCCCCGGCCGGTGGTAGGGGTGGGCCAGCACCGCCAGCCCCCCCGCCGCCCGGATGGCCGCCGCGGCCTCCTCCGGCGGCGGCAGACGCCCCAGGGCCGCCAGATCCAGGGGCCGCTCCAGAAACAGCCCCGTCACGTGGCCCGCCGCTGTGGAGACCTCACAGCCGGGGATCAGCAGCACCCCCTCCAGCGTCTCGGGGACGGGGGTGCAGAGGTCGTGGTCCGTCACCGCCACGGCGTCCAGCCCCGCCCTGCGGGCCGCCCGGGCGATGGCCGCCAGGGGCGAGCGCCCGTCGGGGGAGGCGTCGGTATGCACATGGAGGTCGGCGCGAAACAAGCTCATCTGCGGCGCTCCTTTGTCAGCAGAGATCGGAGATAGGCCATACCGGGGCGCGGATCGCCCCACTCGAACACGCCGTCCCGGACGCCGGGGTTGAGGAAGTCCCGCAGGGCCCACAGGGCCATCCACGGCCGGCCCCGGCGGGCGTATCCCGCCGACGCCATCAGGTCCGAGACGGCAAAGATCATCTTTTTCCGCCGGGGCGGCAGGGCTATGGGCAGGGGAACCTGCCTGTCCGGGTTGCCGGCGTTCCAGGCCAGGGCGCACCACAGATAGGAGATGCCGCTGCCCGTGGCCCGCGTCAGGGGGAAGGTGCCCCAGATCCTGGGGTTGACCTCCAGCAGCCGGGGGACCCCGTCGGCGTCCTCCTTGAACTCAAACATGGCCAGCCCCGTATAGCCCGTGCGCTCCACCGCCCGCTTCACGTGGGCGCGCAGGGCGGGCCGGTCGATGCAGACGCAGCAGGAGGAGGGCCCGCCAGTGACCGGGTACTCCCGGATGCGCCGGTGGCAGATGGCGGTCATCACGTGCCCCTCCCTGGCCAGCACCGAGCATCCCCAGCCGCCGCCGGGCAGGAAGCGCTGGACCACCGGGTCCTCCCCGGCCAGGCCCTCGAAGCGCCCGCAGGCCGCCTCCGCCTCCTCCGGGGAGGAGGCCACGGCGTACCGGTCCGCCGCCCGCAGTCCCAGCCGCTCTCCGCACACCGGCTTCACCACGCAGGGCAGGGGCAGCCGCCGGGCGAAGTCCCGCCAGTTCTCTCCGGCCTCCCGGACGAAGCGCTCCGGTGCGGGGATGCCCAGCTCCTCCGCCAGGTGCGCCACCCGCTCCTTGTCGTTGAAGAGCGCCAGCTGCTCCCCCGAAGGGATGCACAGCCCGCAGACCTGGTCGAAGCGCGCCCGGTCCTCCGCCAGCGCCGCCAGGGTGGCCGCGCCCACCGGCAGCAGGGCCGGCCGGCAGCCTCTCTCCGCCCCTACTTCCCGGCACAGGGCCAGCAGGGCCTCCCGCCCGCCCTCCCCCTCCGGCAGCCAGACGTGCCGGGCGGCGCAGCGGGACAGCCCCCCCAGGGCGGGCGCGGCGGGGTTGTCCCGACAGCGCTCCCCCTCGCAGGTGATGACCTCCACCCCCATCTGGGCCAGATCCCGGATCAGCGCCAGGGACATGCGGAAACGGACGTCCGTAACAATAGCGACCATAGCGCTCCCTCCCCCGATAGTGTCTCAGCTTCTTTCCCCTAGTATACTACAATTCCCGCCGGAGGACAAGGGGAAAGCGGCGTGGCGCGGGGATCCATTTTTGGCGGCAGACGGGCGCGGCCCGCCCCGCCCGCGCAGATTTCTTTAATTTGCCCCCGCCACTCCCTTGACCTGCCGCCGATTTCGCAGTATACTAAAATAGATTGGACAGCTGAAAAGCCCTCCGCAGGAGCTCGCGTCCGCAGACGCGAAGAAATTTCAATCACTTTTTTGACACACTGAAATATCCATCCCACCAAGACCAAGAAGGAGGCCGTCTATGGCAAGCACCGAAAAGAAGGTCCGCAAATCCGCCGCGCCCCTCTACGGGGCCGCCGCCGTGTGGGTGGTGTGGGCCCTGGTTCTGGACCTGTACCGCTGGAACCACTTCGCCATGGCGGCTCTGGTGAGCACCGGGGTGTTCCTGCTGCTGCGGGCGGTGTGCAGGGACGAGGTCGTCGAGACGGAGATCCCCGCCCCCCCGCCGCCGGAGGAGAAGCCCACCGGCAACGCCGAGCTGGACAAAATGATCGACGACGGCAAGAAGGCGATCAGCGAGATGAAGCGGCTGGACGACGCCATCGAGGACGAGAAGATCTCCCGGGACATCCGCCGTCTGGAGACGGTCTGCCAGGGCATCTTCGACCAGGTGAAGGCGGACCCCTCCAAGCTCCCCCAGATCCGCCGCTTCATGGACTACTACCTGCCCACCACCTTAAAGATCCTCAACGCCTACGACCGCATGGATGCCGCCGGCGTGTCCGGGGAGAACATCACCGGAACCAAGGAGCGGGTGGAGAACATCATGGGCACCATCGTCTCCGCCTTTGAAAAGCAGCTGGACAGCCTCTTCGGCACCGACGCCTTGGACATCTCCACGGACATCTCCGTGCTGGAGACCATGCTCTCCCGGGAGGGTCTGGCCGGGGAGAAGATGGAGGCGGAGACCACCAAAAACGCCGACGGCACCGACTTGAAGCTGGAGCTCTGACACGCGGGGCGGCTTCAGAATCCTGAGAGAACAAAAAACCCTTGAAATAAACGGAGGAAACGACAATGAGTGATATGGACAGCATGATGCCCGAACTGACGCTGAACGCCGAGGCCGCCCAGGTGGAGGCCCCCCGGCTGACCCTGAGCATGGAGCCCGAGGCCCCCGCAGCCCCCGCCGCGGAGCCGGAGAAGCCCAAAGCGGAGCCGGTGAAGATCGACGAGAGCATGCTCACCGAGGCGGAGCGGAAGATGGTGGACGAGTTCGCAAAGAAGATCGACATCTCCAACTCCCAGCTGGTGCTCCAGTACGGGGCCGCCGCCCAGAAGAGCGTAGCGGGTTTCTCTGAGAGCGCCCTGAGCAACGTGCGCAACAAGGACCTGGGCGAGATCGGGGAGACCCTGACCAACCTGGTGGTGGAGCTGAAGAACTTCGGCGAGGACGAGGAGGACAAGGGGGGCATCTTCGGCTTTTTCAAGAAGGCCAGCAACAAGATGGAGACCATGCGGATCCAGTCCGCCAGGGCGGAGGCCAACGTGGACAAGATCGTGCGCGAGCTGGAGCAGCACCAGGTGGTGCTGATGAAGGACATCGCCATGTTTGACCAGATGTATGAGCTGAACCTGAAGTACTACAAGGAGCTGACCATGTACATCATCGCCGGGAAGAAGCGCCTGGCGGAGATTCAGACCGGCCAGCTGGAGGAGCTGCGCAAAAAGGCGGAGGCCTCCGGGGCCCAGGAGGACGCCCAGGCCTACAACGACCTGGCCCAGATGTGCAACCGGTTTGAGAAGAAGCTCCACGACCTGGAGCTGACCCGCATGGTGTCCATCCAGATGGGCCCCCAGACCCGGATGCTCCAGAATAACGACACTCTGATGGTGGAGAAGATCCAGTCCTCGCTGGTCAACACCATTCCCCTCTGGAAGAGCCAGATGGTTCTGGCCCTGGGCCTGGAGAACAGCCGCAAGGCCACCGCCGCCCAGTCCGCCGTGACCAACGCCACCAACGAGCTGCTCAAGAAGAACGCGGAGATGCTGAAGATGGGCACCATCGCCACCGCCAAGGAGGCGGAGCGCAGCATCATCGACATTGAGACGCTCCAGCACACCAACCAGCAGCTGATCTCCACCCTGGACGAGGTGATCCAGATCCAGCGGGAGGGGGCCCAGAAGCGCCGGGAGGCCGAGGTAGAGCTGGGCCGCATTGAGGGTGAGCTGAAGCAGAAGCTGATGGAGCTGCGCAGCTGATGAAGCTTTTCAAAAACCGGGCCTTCGCGGCCCTGGTCCTCATCGCGGCCATCGCCCTGTCCTCCGCGTGGGGCCTGTCCAAAGCGCCGAAGGTGGAGGTCCCCCAGGGCGGCGCGCCGCTGGACGAGGGCCTGTCCACCGCCGGATTCGACGGGCTGATCGTGGACGAGGCGAACGTCCTCTCCAGCAGGACGGAGAACACCCTGAGCATGTATAACGCCAACTGGGATAAGCTGACGGGGAGCGTCATGGCGGTCGTCACCACCCGCGACGCCGGGGCCTACGGCACAGACATTGAGGACGCCGCCTGGAACTGGGCGTATGAGCTGGAGCTGGGCGAGGACGACGCCATCCTCCTCATCGATACGGGCCGGACGGATGCCTGGCTCCTGTCCAGCGGGCGTTTTGCGGACCGGTTCAACGGCGGCGAGGGACAGTATGTCAGAAGCTGCCTCTCCGGTCCCGCCGCGTCCGGTGAGTGGGACGAGGGCGTGCTGGCCCTCTTCGCGGAGACCCATCTGCTCTTTAACGCGCAGTCCAGGGCGGGGACCGGCTCCCTGATCGCCGCCCTTCTCCCTGTGATCATTCTGCTGCTGGTGCTGCTGGTCCTGTTCAGCTGGATCGACAGCCTCCGCTACAGCAGCTGGCGCGGCCGCTATGGCACTATGGCCGTTCCCCCGGTGGTCTACCGCCCCATCTTCTGGTGGCACCGTCCCGGCAGCCGCTGGTACCGGCGGCGGCACATGCCGCCCCCTCCGCCTCCCCCGAGAGGCCCCCGGGGTCCCCGCCCGCCCATGGGCGGCGGTCCCAGGCCTCCTATGGGCGGCGGGCCCAGACCCCCTATGGGCGGCGGAACGCCCCCCAGGCCCAACCGGCCCGCTCCTCCCCGCACCGGCGGCGGAGGCTTTAACCGCGGCGGCGGCTTTGGCAGCGGCTCCATGGGCGGCGGCGGTTTCGGCCGTGGCGGCGGCTTCGGCGGCAGCCGCGGCGGAGGCGGCTCCTTCGGCGGAGGCTCCCGCGGCGGCGGTTTCGGCGGCGGAGGCTCCCGCGGGGGCGGCTTTGGCGGCGGCGGAGGCCGTGGAGGCGGCTTCGGCGGACGGCGCTGACGCTCTCAAAAAACCACATCAGAGGACCCCGGAAGCACACAGCTTCCGGGGTCCTGTTTTGCAGATAGGCCCTTCAGACCGCCCCGGCCCCGAAAAAATATCGGAGCCGGTCATACGTCCCCGTGCAACTTCCTCCCCTTTGCACCTCCCTATTTGTAGGGAGCACCACCACCGCGGTAGCCAAGTCCGGAAGTAAGTGCGACCAGGCCAGGTACCGGGCCGCGTGCGGCGGGGTCAAGAAGACCGCACAGAGCGCACCTTGACAACGAAATACAGACTAATCGATCAGCCGGCCATTGATCACGACGGCCTCAATGACGGTGTCGCTGACCATGGGGTCGCCGGCGGCGACGACCACATCGGCATCCTTCCCCACCTCCAGGGAGCCCACCCGGCCGTCGATGCCCAGATGGCGGGCGGGGTTGATGGTGATGGCCTGGAGGGCCGCGAAGGGGTCCATGCCCGCCTTCACCGCCAGCCCCGCGCACAGGGGCAGGTAGTGCTGGGGGATCACCGCGTGGTCGGTGATGATGCTGACCTGGACCCCCGCCCTGGCCAGGATGCCGGGGGTCTCAAAGGTCTTGTTGACCAGCTCGATCTTGCTGGCGTTGGTGAGGGTGGGGCCCACCGCCGCGGGGAAGCCGGCCCGTGCCAGCTCGTCAGCAATGAGGTGGCCCTCGGTGCAGTGCTCCAGGGTCAGGCGCAGGTCAAACTCCCTGGCGATGCGGATGGCGGTGCAGATGTCGTCCGCCCGGTGGGCGTGGGCCTTGAGGGGGATCTCCCGGCGCAGTACCGGCAGCAGGGCCTCCAGGCGCATGTCGGCCTTGGGCCGTTTGCACACGTCCTCCCCGGCGGCCTCCTTGCGCTCCATGTAGTCCTGGGCCATAAAGAGCATCTCCCGGAGCTTGGCGGCGGTGGTCATCCGGGAGGAGTCCCCCTTGTCGAAGTAGCACCGCCGGGGGTTCTCCCCGAAGGCGCACTTCATTGCCACCGGGTTTTTCACCACCATGTCGTCCACGCAGCGCCCCCAGGTTTTCACCGCGAAGAAGGTGCCCCCCAGCACGTTGGCGCTGCCCGGGCCGGTGCCCACGGTGGTGACGCCGCCCCGGCAGGCCATGGGGATGGCTTTGTCCTGGGGGTTGAAGGCGTCGATGCCCCGCAGGTGGGCCGAGACGATGTCCCCCATCTCGTTGTAGTCGATGCCCTCCCGGCCCATGCCGTAGCCGTCCAGGCCCGGGTGGCTGTGGGCGTCCACGAAGCCGGGGTAGACCCGCCGGCCGGCGGCGTCCAGCACGCGCTCCCCCTCCACAGGCTCCAGGCCGGGACCGATGGCGGCGATGACGCCCTCCCGCAGAGCCAGGTCCCCCGCGTAGGGGGCGGGGTGGATGCCGTCGTAGATGGTGCCGTTTTTGATAATCATGCGCCTTTCCTCCTCTTCATTTCAGCGGGTATCGTTATACCGTCTCGCACCCGGCGAAGCGCAGGGCCCCCAGGGCCAGCTCCAGGGTGGGATCGGTGCAGGGATACGCCAGATGGTACAGCTCCACCGCCAGGGGCAGCTCCGTGCATCCCAGGATCAGGGTCTGCGCGCCCCTCTCCAGCAGGCGCTCCATGGTCCGCCGGGCGGCGGAGGCGTCAAAGTCCCGGCGGCCGGCCTTGACCCCCCGGTAGATGAGGTCCATAACGGCCTGCTGGTCCTCCGCCTCGGGGGTCAGCAGCGTGACGCCGGTGTCCCGGAAGGAGCGCTGGTAGATGCCGGTCTGGATGGTGCCGTCGGTGGCCAGAAGGCCCGCGGCGTCCACCCCCCGCTCCGTGAGGGCCTGGGCCGTAAGGCGGATCATGTGCAGCACCGGAACCGCCACCGCGGCCTGGACGGCGTCGTAGAACCCGTGGGCAGTGTTGCAGGGCATGGCGATGACCTGAGCCCCGCCCCGCTCCAGGTTCCGGGCCGCCGCCGTCAGCTCCGGCACCGGGTCCGTCCCGCCGTGGAGCAGGGCCGCCGTGCGGTCGGGGATGTTGGTGTTGCAGTCCACCAGGATGCGGGGGTGGTCCTGGTCCCGCCCGGCCCTGGTGTGCTCCACCATTTTGCGGAACAGGTCGGCGGTGGCCAGGGGCCCCATGCCCCCCAGAATACCGATGACTTTTTTCTCCATGTGCGATCTCCTCCTGGAAAAGTGATGGCAGACCAGGGCGCTCCCGCTGGGGGAGCGCCCTGGGGCCTGTTGAATCATCCATGATGAAACGAGCGATGTGCCGCGAGCGCGCGGGGCCGCTCACATGGAACCTGCCCCCCGAAGGCCTGTGCGGCAGACGAAGGGGGCAAGCCCGCACAGGCGCGGCCGGAGCAAAGGGGCCGCTCAGCTGGCGAGGGTGAAGCTGTCCACCAGCTGCTTGAGGCTGGCCGCCTCGGCGGAGAGCTCCTCGCTGGCGGCGGCGCTCTGCTCGGCGGTGGCGGAGTTGGTCTGGACCACGGCCGAGATCTGGTCCACGCCCTCGGTGACCTGGGCGATGGAGGTGGTCTGATTCTCCACAGCCTCCACCACGATGTTCATCTGGCTGGTCACGTGGCCGGCGTAGACGCCGGTCTGGTTCAGGGATTCGGTGACCTTCGACACCACCTCGCCGCCCTCGGTGACGGCGGCGATGGAGCTCTCGATGAGCTCCTTGGTGGCTTTGGCGGCCTCGTCGGACTTGGCGGCCAGATTGCGCACCTCCCCGGCCACCACGGCGAAGCCCTTGCCGGCGGTGCCCGCCCGGGCGGCCTCCACGGCGGCGTTCAGGGCCAGGATGTTGGTCTGGAAGGCGATGTTCTCAATGGCGGCGATGATCTTGCCGATCTCCTCAGAGGAGGAGGAGATCTTCTCCATGGCCGTATTGAGCTCCTTGACGTACTCGATGCTGACGCCCAGCTGTCCGCCGGCCTGATTGACGAACCGGCCCGCCTCCTCAGCGGCGGCGGCGGTGGTCTTGGCGCTGTTGGAGATGTCGGTGATGGTGGCCGCCAGTTCCTCCACGGAGCTGGCCTGCTCCATGGAGCCCTCGCTCAGGGTCTGGGCGCCGGTGGAGACCTGGCTGCTGGCGGAGGAGACCTGCCCGGCGGCGGCGTTGATCTGCCGCATGGTGCCGCTCAGCTCCACCTTCAGGGTGCGCATGGACTGGAGAATACTCTGGAAGCCGCCCACGTAGGCCTCCCGGTGGGCAGACTGGATGTCCAGGTTCTTTCTGGACATCTCGGTGAGCAGGTAGCGGATGTCGTTGATGATGGTGTTCAGCCCCGTTACCATTTCCGCTGTGGAGCGGGTCAGCTCCGCCGTCTCATCCTGGCCGGTGGCCTGGGGCACGGGGGAGTCCAGATCGCCCTCCACCAGCAGCTTCATCCGCCGGGCGCAGGCCTGCATGGGGACGCTGATGCTGCTGGAGAGCTTCAGGGCCACCACGATGGAGGCCATGATGGAGACTGCCACCACCAGCACGTTGATAAACATGCCGAAATATGTATCCGCCAGATAGTCCTTCTTCATGGCGGTGACGGCTACGCTCCAGCCGTCGGTGCCCCCCACAGGGGCGTAGGCGGCGTACCAGGGGCCCGCCTCATTGTGGAAGCTGCCGAAGCCGTTCTCTCCCTGGCGCATATCGGCGTGGATGGCGGCCAGGTCCCGCAGGGAGGCGTCGCTCTGGGACTCGCGCTCCACGTTCTGGGTAGTGATGGTGTCCAGGGTCACGTCGGCGATGGTGTCGCCGGAGCGGTTGATCATGTAGGCCCGGCTGTTGGGGCTGACCTTGATGGAGGAGACGATGTCGTTGAGGAAGGTCTCGGGGGGCACGAAGTAGACCACGCCCACGATGCGCCCGCCCTGGGTGCCGCCGGAGTAGATGGGGGCCGCCACTATGATGGAGAGCTCGCCGGTAATCTTGCTGACCAGGGGCTCGGACACGTAGACCGCGCCGCCCATGGCCTGCTGGACATACTCGCGGTCGGAGTAGTCCTTCCCGTCGAAGATACTGACGCCGTCGGCGCCGATGATGTTGCCCCGCTGGAAGTTGTGCATGTCCACGCGCGCGTCGATGATGGCGCGCTTCTCCGCCACGGGCACTGTCTCGTCGGACAGCTGAGGGATGCAGCCGGTGTCCATGGCCACGTTCCGGTAGGCAGTCAGCTCCTGCTCGATGCGCTCCGCCGCCAGCACGGCGGTCTCGCTGAGCATCTGGTCCACCGTGGCGATGGTGCTCCGGTAGTTGAGGATGATGCTGGACGCACCCACCGCCGCCAGGGCGATGAGGACTGTGGCCATCAGGCACACTGTGATTTTCCTGCGAATACTCTTCATGTCTCTGCACCTCAATTTTTTGATAACTGAACTGCGATTGCCGGCCGCAAGGTCGGTCTCTATTATAGGAGGTGAACGCCCTCTTTGTCAATGGTGTTTCCGCTTCTTTCACCGCCGGAGAAGAAAAATGTCGGGGGAGCGACAGGGCGCTCCGCCATTCCGGAAATCCGCAGCCCCTTTCGGGCCGGCCAGTCCGGCGGATTTGGCGGCGTACAGGGCAAAATCCGGCGCTTACAGCAGGCGTCAAAATTATCTGCAAAAGATGGGGAGACCAACCGGAGCGGGGCATTGCCGCCGTCGGCTGGTCTCCTTTTTTTGCCGTGCGCTCTGAGGATTGCCGCAGTTTCTGGCCCTGTTGAGGGCTAAGACTGCTTTTTCCGGGCCGCGCTGTTGGTGTCCAGGGAGTCCCGGAAGACCACGAAGCGGTCGTAGAGAAACTCCAGCACAAAGTTTGCCGCCATGTTGATGGCCGTCACAAGGTACTCGTTCCACCCCAGCACGTCCGCCAGGCAGTGGCCCAGCCAGGTGGACAGGGGGGTGAACACGCAGTAAAAGGCGAACACCAGGGCCATGGCCTTGGGCACGCTGCTGGCGGACTGGAAGGTATAGCGCCGGTTCAGGGTGAAGTTCCACAGCACCGACAGGGTCAGGGCGATGAGATAGCAGGGCCAGTAGCTCCAGGCCGTCAGCTCGTTGAGCAGGGAGAAGGCCGCCAGCTCGATGATCCCCGCGGAGAGGGAGAAGAGGAGAAACTTGATGGAGCGCAGGATTTCCTTGCGGTTCATGGGGCACGTCCTTTCTCTATCCGTTCAGGGCACGGAAGTGGGCCCGGTTGGCGGCGTACAGCCGCCGGAAGACGGCGTATTGGCGGTCGTAGACCGCCCGGTTGGCGGGGTTGGGCGTAAAGGCCGCCGCCGGGGGGATCAGCGCCCCCACCGCCTCCAGATCCGGCACGACGCCCAGGCCCACGGCCATCACCGCCGCCGCCCCCACGCTGCCCGCGTTCTGGGGGCTGGCCACGGTTTCGACGGTCCGGCCGGACACGTCGGCGAGCATCTGGGCCGTCACGGCGGACAGGGCCCCGCCGCCTACAAACCGGACCGGGTCCGAGGTGGGCACCTTCCGCGCCTGGCACTCCAGCATCCAGCGCAGATGGAAGCACACCCCCTCCAGCACCGCCCGGATGAGGGCCCGCTTACCGGTGTCCAGGCGGATGTTGAAGAACATCCCCGCCGCCGCCGGGTCCTCGAAGGGGCACCGGTTGCCGTGGAGCCAGGGGGTGAAGATGACGCCGCCGGACCCCGGCGGGCACTGCTCCACCGTCTCGGTGAGGTAGTCGTAGAGGCTGGCGTACACCGCCTCCTGACCGCCGGTCACCTCCCGCTTCTCCAGGTAGACCCCGATCTCGTCCAAAGCCAGGTGGTCCTTGACCCACTCCAGACACTTCCCGGCGGTCTCCATCTCGGCGAAGTAGTTGTACCGGCCCTCCTGGGCCCCCACGATGGCGGCGATCATGGCGTCCACGTCCACCAGCTGGCGGTCCGTCACCGTGGAGACCCAGCCGGAGGTGCCGCAGTAGATGTGGGTGCTGCCCACCGCCACCGCCCCGGCCCCCACGCCGATGAGGGACGCGTCCCCGCCGCCGCCGAACACCGGCGTGCCGGAGGGCAGCCCCAGTTCCGCCGCCGCCCGGTCCGTCAGGCCCCCCACCCGGTCTGCCGCGCGGACGACGGGGGGCAGGTGGGCGGGGTTTACGCCGAACATGCGGCACAGGGCCTGACTCCAGGCTCGTTTTTTGGTGTCGTAGAGCAGGGTGGCGTAGGCGGAGTCCTCGGTCATCACCGCCCGGCCGGTACAGCGCAGGAGCAGGTACTCCTTTACGTCCAGCCACTTGTCCGTCCGGGCGAAGAGCTCCGGCTCGTGGGCCTGGACCCACTTGTACTTCCACACAGGGTCCTTCACGCTGCTGGGCACCGCGCCGGTGGCCCGCAGGCATTTGAGCAGCTTGCCCACGTTGGCCCCGGCGATCTGGGGGCCGTGGGCCAGGCCCCGCTTCAGCTCCGCCCCCGCCCGCTGGTCCATGTAGCTCATGGCCCGGCGCACGGGCCGCCCCTCCCGGTCCACCAGGACCAGGCCCTGCATCTGGGAGCAGAAGGACAGGGCGGAGACCTGCTCCGGCCGCACCTCCGTTTTTGCCAGCAGCTCCCCGGTGGTGCGGCACATGGCCCGCCACCAGGCCTCCGGGTCCTGCTCCGCGCCGCCGTTCTCCAGCAGGCAGAGGCCGTAGCCCTCCTGGGCGCTGGCGCACAGGGTGATGCGCCCCTCCAGGGCGAACAGGCAGGTCTTCACCTCCGTGGTGCCGACGTCATAGGCCAGTACATAGGTCATGGTATCCCTCCTCACACATGCTGCGGGGCGGACGGCTCCCGCCCCTGGGTTTTGTGGACGATCTCCGAGGCCTCGAAGGTGAACGCCGACTCCAAAAACCGCAGCAGCTCCTCCTCCAGCCGGTCCTCCTGGTCCTCCGGCGCTGCGCCGCAGTACAGGCGGAAGCGCTCCCGGTAGTAGCCGCAGCAGCCGGAGAACTGGACCATCATCAGCAGGCTGTCAAAGAAGAAGGCCAGCAGGCCGGGGTCCACGTCCCGGCGCAGATCCCCCGCCGCCTGCCCGGCGGCGACGGCGCGCCGGTAGAGCCGGGCGGCAGCCCCCTCGATCTCCTCCGCCAGCCCCTGGGCCTCCGCCCCGCCGGAGGCGGCCAGGGCGCAGTAGAGCCGCACATACCCCCCGTGCTCCCGGGAGAATTGGAGCAGGGCACGGATGAGCCGGCGGGCGTATGCGCGAAAGCCCGCCTCCTCCGCCGTGACGGAGGCCAGGACCTCGTCCAGGGCCGCCAGGCTCCGGTCCAGGCAGGCCCGGAGGAAGCCCTCCTTGTCCCCGTAGTACTTGTACAGGACCCCCACGCTGACGCCCGCCCGGTCCGCGATGGAGCGCATGCTGGCCCCCGCCGGGCCGTGGAGGGAGAAGGCCTCCACCCCGGCCTCCAGCAGGCGCTCCAGCTGGGCCTCGGACAGTTTTTTCAGCATAGGCCCCTTTTCCGGTAGGAGCGGAGGTAGACCAGGCGCTGAAGCGCCGCGTCCGCCGGGTGCAGGGGACGGCAGCCGGGAACCGCGCCGGCGTACAGCCGGGCCTCGCACCCCTTGGCCAGCAGGGCCCGGAGGGTCAGCACGTCGTCCTCCGACTCGCCGGCGCACAGAGCTCCCATGCCCCGCAGCAGCACCGCGCTCCGGCCTCGGACGGCCCTGTGGACCCGGTCGGGCTCCGCCGGCACGCACAGCAGGTCCGCCCCGGCGATCTGGGCCAGGTCATCCAGGTAGGGGCGCAGACGGCGGCCGGAGGCGCTGACGGCCAGCACCTGGGAGGAGGTCTCGTGGGCCACGTACCGGAAATGGCCCGCCCGGTAGACCGCCGCGTGGAGGGCGGCGGCGCGGGGCAGGGAGGAGCCGTTCAGGGGGTAGATCCGGCTCCGGCCCCGCCGGGTGAGCAAAAAGGCGTCCCCCTGCCGGCGGCTGAACCCCAGGTCCGGCGGGACGGGGAAGGGGCGGTTCTCCTCCAGCCGGTCCAGGACGCGGGCTCTGGAGACCTCCTCCAGGGCGCGGGCGGCGGCGAAGGCGTCCTCCGGATCCCGGCCCAGGCACAGGGCCCCGTGGCTGCGCAGCAGGAGGGCCCGGCAGTCCGGCCAGGCCGTCAGCTCCGCCTCCACCGCCCGGCGCAGCCGGGCGGTTCCCGGCAGGCCGTAGGCCGCGCAGGGTGCGCGCTTTCCCAGCAGGGGGTCGATAAAGCCCGTCAGGGCCCGGCCCTCGATCCCCGCCACGGAGGCGTAGTACTGGTGGGTGTGAATGATGAACTGGACCTCCGGCCGCAGGCGGTAGGCGTCCGCATGGATGCCCCGCTCGCTGGAGGGCTTGATGGGGCCGGTCCAGGCGGCGTCCGGGATGCTCACCGGCACCAGCTGGTCCGGCTCCATGGTCTCGTAGGCCAGGCCGCTGGGGGTGATGAGAAACTGGGTCTCCGAGAGGCGGGCGCTGATGTTGCCCCAGGTGCGCGCAATGAGCCCCTCGCCGGTGAGCCGGGCCGCCGCCTGGATGATCTGCTCCCGCCGGCGGGCCTCCGCGGCGGTCACGGCCGCACCTCCAGGGGGGCGCAGCCGGCCAGAACGCGGCCGAAGCGCTCCAGCACGTCGTCGATCATCTCCTCGGTGTAGGCGGCGCTGGTGTACAGCCGGGAGCCCGCCAGGGTGACGATGCCCTCGGCCATGTAGGCCGCTCCCATGTGCTCCATCTCCCTCTGGCGCACGCCGGTCTGCCGGAGAATCTCCGGGATGGTCCAGGGCTTCTTCCAGTCGATGCAGAAGTGCATGGTGCCCGCGTTGTCCAGGTGGCAGATGGAGCCCTGGTTGAAGGCCACGAAGGGGAGGCTGTGCTGTTTGATGAGGGCCTGGAGGCCCCGGGTCAGCCGGTCGCCCATGCGGCCCGCCGTCTCGCAGGCGTTGGTGCGCTCGATCTCGCACAGGGTGTAGTACCCCGCCGCACAGGAGAGGGGGGTGGCCGCCATGGTGCCGCCGCACATGGCCTTGGGCACCTTCTTCCCGGAGGCGTCCAGGCCGGCCCCCAGGTGGGCCATGCAGTCCGCGTGGCCCCCCACGCCGCCGGCGCCGGGGTAGCCGCCGGCGATGATCTTGCCGAAGACCGTCAGGTCCGGGTCCACCCCGAAGAAGCCCTGGGCCCCGCTGAGTCCCACCCGGAAGCCGGTGACCACCTCGTCAAAGATGAGCAGGGCTCCGTACTGCCGGGCCAGCCTGGCGGCCCCGCGGACAAACTCCCGGCTGACGGGCCGGGTGCCGCTCTCCGGGCCCAGGGGCTCCAGGTACACCGCCGCTGTGCCGCCGGTGCGCCGGTTGGCCCGCAGCTTCCGCTCCAGGTCCTCCAGGTCGTTGGGGAAAAATTCGTCGGTATGCTTGAAGACGAAGCCGGGCACGCCCTTGGACATGATGCCCTTAGTGCCGGGGACCCGCATGCCGTAGGCCAGCTGGTCCGACCAGCCGTGGTAGGCCCCGCCCATCTTCAGTATGTTCTTTTTCCCGGTTTTCAGCCGGGCGATGCGGGCCGCGCACATGGCAGCCTCCGTGCCGGAGCCCAGCATGCGGAACATCTCCACCGAGGGCACCAGATCGGAGATCTTTTTCGCCAGCTTGTACTCGTACTCGTGGAACAGCCCCGTGGAGGGGCCGCAGGTGTTCAAAAGGTCGATGACCTGCTCCCGCACCGCCGGGACGTTGCTGCCCAGGATGGTGGGGCCCCCGGCCTGGAGCAGGTCGTAGTACCAGTTGCCGTCGATGTCCCACAGCTTGGCCCCCTCCGCCTTGGTGATGACGATGGGGAAGGGGTAGTTGAAGGCAAGGTTGTGCTGCACCCCGCCGGGGATGATCTTTTTCGCCTGGGCGATCATCGCCTTGGACCGGGGGCATTTGGCGTCAAAGTAGTCCGCCGTGTACGCCGCCAGCCGGTCCCGGCGGATGGACCAGACGGGCTTGGCGATCAGCTCGTCGAGCTGCGCCGTCACCGCCGCCGCGTCCAGGTATTGGTCGATTGCGAAACCGTTGTAGGCCATTGCGCTGTTCCTCCATTCCTGCTTGTGAACCGATATTCACGTCATGGTATCAAGGGTAGCACAGGGAGGGAGGATTGTCAATGGGCGGGGGGCGGTTAAATAGTGTAATAAATATGATTTGTTGACAAACAAGAATGTTTCTGATACTATGTATGATATGTATGACATAAGTCATGGCTTATGTCATGCAGAAAAGAGGGGGGGGGATTCCTATGTAATTATTATCGCTGGCGGTATGTGTTTCCTGATTTGTGCGTTCATCTCATTACCCCGGTAAGCATCCTTAATTTACATTTTTGAAAGGTGGTCTTTGTAATGAGGAAGTTCTGTAGTTTCTGTTTAGCGCTTTTGATGAGTGCCAGCCTGCTGTGTGCGCCGGCCATGGCTGCGGACAAAGATTCGCTTTCTCCGTCTGATGAGCTCATCTGTGAAATGGGGCGCTTTATTTCCGACGCGGTGATTCCGTTTGGCGATGATTTCACAGCAAACAACTATGACGCGCTTCAGGTCGGGAATGCAATTCCTTCTTACAGTGTGGACCAGGGTTCTGATTCTGTGCGTTTGTGCACGGCTCAGTACTACCCTATCTTTGCTGATACCCAGATTATCGGCCTAATGGGCGTATTCCCTGCTCACCAAGGAAACTACCGTTTTTCTTATTCAGAAGGGTATTCTGAAAGAATCAACAGCGTTTTAGCCGATGATACAGAAATCGCTATGCTTTGGGAGGGGGCGCAGTCTAAGATTATTACAGCTTCAAATCTTGTCCTTGCAATGGATTCTTCTGGAGCGGAGGAGGGCTTAGCCGATCTCAGATTTGCTGACCCATATGAGAAGCTGTACGACTTGGACATTACCGATATAGCGCATGTACCCAGTGCACATGGTTTACCAAACGGACATACGCTGAGCGTGCCGACAAAATACCGGAGTGAATGGTGGGATTGTTGGGCCGCTTGTACCGCCAGTGTGGGACAGTACTATACAGATATTAGGAAGTCCTCTCTTCAAGTTGCAGAAGAGATTAGCTACTATAGACCTGCAGGAGCACCAAAAGTGAAGAGTGCTCTTAAGTCTATATATGGTATAGATGTCTTTATTGAGGCAGCGTCGCCAAGTATTCTTGATGTTGAAGAAGCAATTTATTACGATGAAAGTCCTTTTATAGTCGGACTGAAAATTTCAGAAGATGATGCTGTTGGTCATATGATAGTTATTAAAGGTTATGCAGTAGGCACGTATCACACTTCTTTAAGTATTATGGATCCTGAAGATGGCCCGGGGGTTGTCAGCATATCAATATCCAACCCGATTGAGATTCCACTCTATGGAGAAATATATAAAGTTATGGAATATGTAGTTTAGCACAGTTTCATAAGTGCTGGGGGACGTCAACGTGAAAAAATGCTGGCTTATTGGTATGCTGCTTCTGGCTGTGCTACTGGCAAGCTGTTCACTAGAAGAGAAAACTGCAAAAGAGGAGACGATAGAAGAACAATTTGCACATACAATTTTTCTATTTAATCGTGTTTATATTCCATATTGGGTAACTGTATATGAATTGCCAAGCGGCTATAGATATGTTGATGATATGACATACGAATATGCCAGGTATTCAACAAAAGAAGCAGTTGCTGATACAGGGTTGGAGGGTTGTAAGATTTACACGGACGGGTCAAACTCCCCTGAGTATCTATATTTGGAGCTGTCTGAAGGTTACGGGCTATGGGGACCGATTCTCTATGGAGGAGCTTCGTCAGGGGAGCATTGATCAGTAAAAACAGGAAGCGGCCGGTGAGGGGATTCTCACCGGCCGCTTCCGGCGGCGTGGGCTTACCGGCCGCCCAGCTTGCGCTGGAGCTGCTCGGGGTTCATGGCGTGGCGCAGGGCGGTCTCCTGGGTGATGCGGCCCGCCTTGTACAGGCGCAGGATGGACTCGTCCATGCTGATCATCCCCTCGGCGGCCGAGGTCTGGATGACGGAGTCGATCTGGTGGATGCGGCTGTCCCGGACCAGGGTGCGCACGGCGTTGTTCAGGTGCATGATCTCAAAGGCCGGCACCAGGCCGCCGCTGGTGGTGTGCAGCAGCTGCTGGCTGATGACGGTCTTGAGGACCTGGGCCAGCTGGATGCGGATCTGCTGCTGCTGGGCGGGGGGGAAGACGTCGATGATGCGGTCGATGGTGTTCACCGCCCCCACGGTGTGGAGGGTGGAGATCACCAGGTGGCCCGTCTCCGCCGCCGTCATAGCGGTCTGGATGGTGTCCAGATCCCGCATCTCCCCCAGCAGGATCACGTCGGGGGCCTGGCGCAGGCTGGCCCGGAGGGCGGTGACGTAGCTGGAGGTGTCCATGGACAGCTCCCGCTGGCTGATGACGCTCTTCTGGTTGCGGTGGAGGTACTCGATGGGGTCCTCAATGGTGATGATGTGGGCGTTGCGGTTCTGGTTCACAGCGTCCACCACGCAGGCGAGGGTGGTGGACTTGCCGCCCCCCGCCGGGCCGGTGACCAGCACCATGCCCCGGGTCATCCCGGCGATCTTCATAACCTCGGGGGGGATGTCCTTCTCCTGCCAGTTGGGGATGCCGAAGCTCACCACGCGGATCACCGCCGCCATGGAGCCGCGCTGCCGGTAGGCGTTCACCCGGAAGCGGGCCAGGCTCTGCACCGACAGGGAGAAGTCGTCGTCCCCTACCGAGAGGTAGCGGTCAATGGGGCGGCGGGCCAGGCCGTACAGCTCACGGACCAGCTTCTCCGCCTCCTCGGGCATCAGGCGCTCCCCGCCGATGGGGACGATCTCGCCCTCCGTCTTCATGGACACCGCCCTGCCGGCGATGATAAACAGGTCGGAGGCGTTCTTGTCCACCGCCTGCTGCAAATAGGTTTGGATATTCTCCATATGCGCGCTTTTACTCCTTATGTTTTAGTCCCCATCCCACAAGGTGATGGTGTCGTCAACGTCCCAGCCGCCGGAGTAGACGGTCCGCCAGCACAGCACGGAGATCTCCCCCGCCTCGCTGATCTCCAGCCGGACCTCCAGCATCAGATCCCCGCCGGCGGGGAGGGAGAAGGCTTCCTCCCGCACCGTCCCCGCAGGGCCGGCGGAGACGGTGGTCTCCAGCTCCACGCCCTCCGGGATCTCCCCGGCGGCCAGGGCGGCGGCGATCTCCACCGCCCGGCGGTCCGCCGCGTAGTACTCCGCCGCGCGCTGGGCGGACAGTTCGCTGAGGCCCCGCTCCCGCTCCGCCGTGGCCAGGGTGAGGGCGGCAAACACCGCCAGACACAAAACGCAGAAGATCATCACCAGGCTCACCGCCCCGGATACGCTGCCTCCCCGCTTCATGGCCGCACCTCCAGAGCCGCGACGTCCCAGTCAAGAAGGCTCCCGGCCTCCGCGGCCTGGGCCAGGATGTCCGCCTGGGCCAGACTGCCGGCGTCCAGGGCCTCGGTGACCCGCAGGCGCGCCGCCGCGCAGCCCGCCGCCTCCCGGGGGGTCAGCTCCAGCAGGAACAGGGTTTCCACCCCGGTCCCGCAGGTCCCCAGGGGCTGCCAGCTGCCGTCGAACACCAGCGCCAGGCGGCCGTCCTCCGTCAGAGCGCCGCCGGTGAGCTCCGCCGTGCGCGCCAGGTCGCCCCCGGCGGCCTTGTAGCACTCCGCCGCGCCGCGGGCCGCCGTCACCGCCCGGTTGAGATCGTCGCTGTGCCGGCTCATCAGCTCCGCGCGGACGAAGAGCCCCACGCAGATGGCGGCGCACAGGGAGAAAACGCCCACGGCGATCAGTAATTCAATTGCAAACAGCCCGGATCTGGTGGGCCGAATCCGTTCCTCCATGTCAGCCTCCGCTCCTCACGTATACGTTCGCCGTGCTGACCCGGCCGTCCGTGCCGGTGCAGGTCAGCTCCAGCAGGCCCGGCGACGGCTGGCCGATGGTCAGGGACCGGGCCTGGGAGATGGTCCTGCCGTCCTCGGGGTCCAGCTCCCAGCCCTGCTCGCACAGGAGCTCCCGGAGCCAGCCGTCATAGACGTACAGAATGTTCTCATAGATCAGCCCGTCCACCTCCTGGAGGAGGTAGAGGGCGTCCTGCCCGCCGAACTCGCCGGTCCGGACCAGGCCGGACTCGTCGAAGCTGTGGATCCGGGCGGTGATGTAGGTCAGGCCCACCCGGTCCCCGGCGCTGCGCTCCACCCGCTCCGCCACACGGCGGTAGACGCCGGCTCCCACCGCCAGGCTCAGCAGCAGGGCGGCCCCGAACACGCATGTGAGGGCCAGGGCCGCGATAGCCCCCGCGCCGCTGCCCCGCCTCATGGGGCCACCTGCCTCTCCAGCACCGTCACGTCGGGCATGATGTTGGAGGCGAAAATTTCGTAAAAGATGATGTACCGCTCCTCGTCCACCGCCACGCCGCTGCGCTGCTTGAGATCCGCATAGCTGGCGGGGTAGGCCCCCTCCAGAGCGTAGCAGCTCACCGCCGCCTGACGCACCGCCTGCTCGGCCATGCGCAGCCCCTCCTCGTCGGACACCCGGGCAGCCTGGCGCACGCCCTGGAGCATCCAGGCCGCCGCCGCCGCGAACAGGGCCAGCCCCAGCAGGGTGGACGCCCAGAAGCCCCGGCTCTTATGATACCGCTTTCTCATGGCCCCACCTCACATCGCGCTGAGAAGGCCCATCAGCGGCAGCATCACGCTCAGCAGGATCACCCCCGCCAGGGCGCTGGTAATCACCACAATAGCCGGCTCGATGGCCCCCACCAGGCGGTCGATGCGCCGCAGGCTCTCCTCCTCCTGGCGGGCCGCCAGGTCCTCCAGGGTGTCCGGCAGGGAGCCGGTGCGCTCCGCCAGCTGGAGCAGACGGCAGTCCCGGCCGGAGAACAGGCCGCTCTTGGCCAGGGCCGCCGCGGGGCTGCCGCCCTCCTCAATCTCCCGGCGGCACAGGCCGGTCTTCTCATCGATCTCCTTCGCGCCGCCGCACAGGCGGGCGGACAGGTCCACCGACTCCTCCATGCTCATGCCGCTGGACACCGCCATGGCCATGGAGGAGGCGAAGCGGGACACCGCCATCTGACCCAGCACGCCCCGCCCGCCGAAGCTGCGGCGGAACCAGGCGGCGAACCTCTCCCGCAGCGGGGGCGCCAGGGTCACCACCAGGGCCGCAATGGCGATCACCGCCGCCAGGGCCGCCAGGGCGGTGCCCGCCTGGGCCAGCACGGCCCCGGCGTTCATCATCCCGGTGGCCACCGCGCCCATGCGGACCCCCAGCTGGGCAAACACCCGGTCGAAGACCGGCAGCACCTGGGTCATCAGCAGCACCACCACCGCCACCATCACCGCCAGCAGGGTGACGGGCACCGCCACCGCGCCGCGGATGTCCGCGGCCATGCGCAGCTGGCGGTCGTAGTGGCGCTGGAGGGAGAGGAGCACGTCCTCCAGACGGCCGGTGTCCTCCGCCAGGGCCACCATGTCGGTCATATAGGCGGGAAAAGCCTCTGTCTCCCGCAGAGCGGCAGCCAGGGGCATTCCCTCCTCTATGAACCGGCACAGCGCGTCCAGCCAGGAGCGGGCGTCGGGGTCCGTCTCATCCTCCCGCAGCATAGCCAGGCCCTCCCCCAGGGGGATGCCGGACCGGACCAGCTGGTAGAGCTCCCGGCAGAACACCGGGAGATACGGGGCGGGCACGCGTACTCGTTTCATATTCAGTTTCCTCCGTGTCAGTAGAGATATTTGGCCTTGTAGTTGGCGCCGTTGCCGATATACTTCATAATGGCGCTGCTCTGCCGGCCGCTGGAGGCGAAGGTGGGATCCATCAGCTTCCAGTCCTTGCCATCGAAGTAGATGAGCCCGTCCACCCAGCCGTCCTCCTCGCTCCACACGTTCAGCCAGGCGTGGTAGATCTCGCCGGTGTAGCCCACCACCAGCTTCACGGGTACGCCCTGGCTGCGCAGCATAGCGGCCATGAGGGAGGCGTAGTCGAAGCAGATGCCCTTCTTCTCCGAGAGGACCTTGTCAATGTCGGGCAGGTAGCCGCTCTTGACGGTCTTGGCCTTCTCGGTGTCGTAGGTCAGGGTGTTGACCACGTAGTCGTAGATGACGCCCACCTTGTCCAGGTTCTCCGTCACGCCGGCTTTGGCGATCTCGTCGGCGGCCACCTTCAGGGCCTGGCTGTCGTCAGTGTAGTTGACGTACTGGTTGGGGCGGATGAAGGGGGCAAACTCGTCGGTGAGCTTGGCGTCCACCTTGGCGCTGAGGACCTCGGCGTAGTCGTTGCCGGAGATGTTCTTGTAGACGATGACAGAGTACTTGCCGCTGCCGTCGGAGAGGGGGAAGGTGTCATACTCCCCGTCGGTGCGCAGGTTGTACTGGTAGGTGTCCGGGCAGGAGGGGCCCTTGACGAGCACCTTCAGCTTGGGGCTGCCGCCGCCGGTCCATTTGACCATAATGTAGCCGTCCGCGGCGTTGGAGTAGTCCACCAGGGCGGAGCTGTTGGCCTTGGTGGCGGTGCCGGGGGCCGAGGGAGCCAGGGTCACGTCCAGCGTGGGCGCGCCGGCCAGGGGGACCGACTCGTCCAGCAGGCCGCCCAGATCCACCACCGTCTCCTCGCCCGCCCCGCCGCAGCCGGCGGCCAGGCAGAGCACCAGGGTCATGGACAGCAGGGCGCACAGGGCGCGCCCGCACTTGGTTCGCAGGAACATACA
Source organism: uncultured Oscillospiraceae bacterium (assembly GCA_910577915.1). Classification (GTDB taxonomy): domain Bacteria; phylum Bacillota; class Clostridia; order Oscillospirales; family Oscillospiraceae; genus Pelethomonas. The sequence continues at coordinate 4,528 of CAJTOM010000030.1, read as the reverse complement.
AATCACCTCACTAGAAAATTGCAGGTTACAGGGGATTGGTCACGCCGGTGTGACTGACGCTGTGCGCCAACCCCTTCCAGATTACTATTACTATAGCATCCCCCGGGGGCTTTGTCAACAGGGCGGCGGCAAACTTGGGGCAAAAATTTTCCGGGCCGGGCGGTGGTTGATTTTCCCGGCGGGTTGTGGCATAATAGTGGGAAACAGCGGCGGGAGAGCAGGCGGCTGCGCCTTCCCCGCCGGAGAAAGGACGTGAGGAGCTTTGGAGGGGATGGAGAAGCTGCGTATCTGCATGCTGGGGGGCTGCTCCCTGTCCTACGGGGACAGGACGGTCGACGACAGCCGCCAGCACGCCAGGAAACCCTGGCTGCTGCTGGAGTATTTGGTCACATTCCGTAACCGCGAGATTCCGCTGGAGGAGCTGGTGGACCTGCTCTACCCGGAGGGCGGGGGGAGCGGCGGGGCGCTGAAAACCCTGGTCTACCGGGTGCGGTCCCTGCTCGAGGAGCTGGGGACGCCCGACAGCCGGGAGATCATCGTGGTCTCCCGGGGGTCCTACGCCTGGAACACCGGGACGCCCCTGGAGCTGGACACGGACCGGTTCGAGCTGGCCTGCCAGCGGGCGGCGGGGGCGGGGACCCTGCCGGCGGAGCGGCTGGCGGCCTGCCGGGAGGCGGTGGGGCTCTACCGGGGGGACTTTCTGCCCCGGGCGGCGGGGGAGCGCTGGGCCGCCCCCCTGGCGGCCTACTACCGCAATCTCTACAAGCACACGGTGCGGGTGGCCCTGGAGCTGCTGGCGGCGGGGGAGCAGTGGGAGGAGACGGCGGAGATCTGCGCGGCGGCCATCGCCGTGGACGGGTACGAGGAGGCCTTCCACTTCCACCTCATCCGGGCCCTGATCCGGCTGGGCCGGGCCGGGGAGGCCTCCGAGCGCTACAAGCGGATGTACAGCCTCTTCTACTCCGAGCTGGGGGCGGCCCCCCCGGCGGAGATGGCTTCCCTCTACCGGGAGATCCACCGGCTGGGGGGACGGGAGGAGGGCGGAGAGGAGGACCTGGCGGCCATCAGCCAGTTCCTGCTGCGGGACGACCGGGCCGGCGGGGCCTTCCTGTGCGAGCTGGAGGTGTTCAAGGACATCTACTGCCTGGAGGCCCGCTCCGCCGCCCGGTCCCAGAGGGGCGTCTATCTGGGGCTGCTCTCCGCCGTCATGCGGGACGGGTCCCCGCCGCCGCTGAAGCTGCTCAACAACTATATGGACCGGCTGGCGGACTGCATCCGGGGGTCCCTGCGCCGGGGGGACGTGGCGGCCAAGTACAGCGCCGCCCAGTATGTGCTGCTGCTGCCCACCTCCTCGGCGGAGAACGGGCGGCTGGCCTTAGAGCGGATCGTCTCCCGCTTCGTGGAGCGCTACCCCCGCTGCCCGCTGCTGCTGCGGCCCAGCATCCGGCCCGTCGACACGATCCCGGAGCCGCCTTACCAGATCAGGAGGAAGCATGAGAGAATTTGAGTACGCCTTTGTGGGCGATCCGGCCGTTTTTCAGGACCGCCGCCAGCCCCCCCACTCCGACCACCGGTATCTGCTCCCGGGAGGCGCGTCCCCCAGGCTCTCCCTGAACGGAAGCTGGTACTTCCACTACGCAGAGAATTGGGCCGGCGCGCCGGAGGGGTTTTTCGAGGAGGACCGGGACTGCCGGGGCTGGGACGTGATCGGCGTGCCCGGCCACATCCAGCTCGCCGGTTACGGCCGGCCCCAGTACGTCAACATCCAGTACCCCTGGGACGGCCGCGAGGCCGTGGAGCCGGGGGAAGCGCCGGAGGCTTGCAGCGCGGTGGGCAGCTACGTGAAATACGTGCGCCTGCCGGCGTATATGGAGGGGATGCGGGTGTTCATCTCCTTCCAGGGGGCGGAGAGCGGCCTGGCGGTGTGGTGCAACGGCCGCTATGCCGGCTACGGCGAGGACGGGTTCACCCCCTCGGAGTTTGAGCTGACGGAGTTTTTAAGGCCGGGGGAGAACAAGCTGGCGGTCCAGGTGTTCCAGTACACCAGCGCCAGCTGGATGGAGGACCAGGATTTCTTCCGGCTGTCGGGGCTGTTCCGGGAGGTGTATCTGTACGCCGTCCCGGCGGCGCATATCCGGGATATGAGGATCACCACCCCCCTGAGCGGGGACCTGAGCCGGGGGGAGGTCCGGGTGGCCACCGAGGCGCTGGGCCGGGGCCGGATCCGGTGCCGGCTGTACGGCGGCGGGGAGCTGGCCGTCCAGGCGGAGGCCCCCCTGGGCGGGGAGGCGGCGCTGCCGGTGGAGCATCCCCGGCTGTGGAGCGCCGAGGACCCCTGGCTCTACCGCCTGGAGATCGAGGTGTTTGACGAGGCGGGGGCGCTGACGGAGACCGTCGATGAGCAGGTGGGCCTGCGGCGGTTTGAGATCCGGGAGGGAATCATGGAGCTCAACGGCCGGCGCATCCTGCTGCGGGGGGTGAACCGCCACGAGTTCTCCGCCCGGCGGGGGCGGTGCATCACCGAGGAGGAGATGCTCCGGGACGTGCTCACCATGAAGCGGATGAACATCAACGCCGTGCGCACCAGCCACTACCCCAACCAGAGCGCCTTCTACCGCCTGTGCGACCGGTACGGGATCTACGTCCTCGACGAGATGAACCTGGAGTCCCACGGGGCCTGGGAGATGGTGGAGATGGGGCGGCTGGACCCGGCGCGCCACATCCCCGGCAGCGACCCCAAGTGGCGGGAGGCGGTGCTGGCCAGGGCGGAGGCCATGCTCCGCCGGGACCGGAACCACCCCTGCGTGCTTATCTGGTCCTGCGGCAACGAGTCCTGGGGCGGGGAGAACCTGCGCCGGGCGGCACAGTACTTCCGGGAGGCGGACGACCGGCCGGTCCACTACGAGGGCGTGGTCCACGCCCCGGAGTTCCAGGACACCAGCGACATCTTCAGCAATATGTACTGGCCGGCGGAGCGCATCCGGGAGGCGCTGGCCCGGGACAGCTCCCGCCCCGCCATCTCCTGCGAGTACGGCCACGCCATGGGCAGCTCCTTCGGCAACCAGGAGCGGTATATCCGCCTGGCGGAGGAGGTGCCGGCCTACCAGGGCGGGTTTATCTGGGACTATATCGACCAGGCCCTGGTCAGAGAGGACCGGTACGGCGGGACCTGGCTGGGCTACGGCGGCGACTTCGACGACCGGCCCCACGACGGCAATTTCAGCGGCAACGGCCTGGTGGACAGCCTCCACAGGGCCCCCACCCCCAAGTGCCAGGAGGTGAAGTACCTCTACCAGAATCTGGCCGTCCGCATCGGCGAGGGGCGGGCGGAGATCACCAACCGCTACCTCTTCACCGGCAGCGGCCGCTTCGCGTGCACCGTCCGGCTCTGCCGGGAGGGGGTGCTGCTGGCGGAGCGGCCCATGGACACGGACGTCCCGCCGGGGGAGAGCCGGAGCTACCCCCTGCCCCTGTGGCCGGAGCGGCTGGACGGGGAGTATACGGTAACCGTCTCCTTCCGGCTGCGCCGGGACGAGAGCTGGGCGAAAAAGGGCCACGAGGTGGCCTTCGGCCAGTGGCGGGGCGGCCGGCGGGCCCCGGCGGCCCACCCGGACCGGACGCCGCAGGTGGTGGACGGCGCGGCCAACCTGGGGGTGCGGGGGGAGGACTTCGAGATCCTCTTCTCCAAGCAGGGGGGCGGGATGACCTCCTACCGGTACGGGGGCAGGGAGCTGCTCAAGAGCGTGCCCATGCCCAATTTCTGGCGGGCCCCCACGGACAACGACCGGGGCAGCCTGGGGCCCGCCCGGTACGGCCAGTGGAAGCTGGCCAGCCTGTATCTGTCCACGGGCCGGCTCCCCTTCGAGGGGGGCGGCGAGCGGCCCTGGGAGATCCGGTACGGAAGCGGCTGGGTGGAGATGGCCTACGTCTACCGGCTGCCCACCCAGCCCCAGGGGACCTGCTCCGCCCGGTACCGGGTGTTCGCCGACGGGGCGGTGGAGGTGACGCTGCACACCGGCGCGGCCGGGGCGCTGGGGCCCGCGCCGGAGTTCGGGCTGATGTGGAAGATGGACGCGGACTTCCACCGGCTGCGCTGGTACGGGCTGGGGCCGGAGGCCACCTACTGCGACCGGCAGGCCGGAGGACGGCTGGGTATCTGGGAGGACGAGGCGGGGCATATGCCCCCCTATCTCCGGCCCCAGGAGTGCGGGGCCCACACCGGCGTCCGCTGGGCCGCCGTCACCGACGAGGCGGGGGTGGGGCTGCTGCTGGAGGGGGAGGACATGACCTTTTCCGCTCTGCCCTACACCCCCCACGAGCTGGAGTGCGCCGCCCACCCCCACGAGCTGCCGCCGGTCCACTACACAGTGGTCCGGGCGGCCATGAAGCAGATGGGCCTGGCCGGGGACGACAGCTGGGGCGCGCGGCCCGCGCCGGAGCACCTGCTGCCGGAGGGGGAGATGACCTTCCGGTTTTGGATGCGGGGCACCGGCGGAAAATAGATAGGATGTGAAAAGCCGGGCGGCGT
>CAJTOM010000029.1 GCA_910577915.1 uncultured Oscillospiraceae bacterium | reverse complement strand
AGAGCACAATAAACGCCAGCGCCGCCGCGCACAGCACCACCACCGCCACAATGTAGTCCAGGCGGGAGAGCATGCTGTCCACCTGGCTGCGGGTGGCCTCGTTGACCGTGACGCTGCCTACGCCCTCGTCCTCCAGCAGCAGGGCACCCTCCTCATAGGGGTCCGCCCCCGGGTGGGCCCGCACATAGAGGGTGTTGTACTCCGGCGTCCGGCCCAGCTGGCGCTGGAAAGTCCCGGCGGAGACGTAGGCGTAGTTGAAGACGTAGTTGTCGGCAATGGCGGAGACCGTGGCCTCCATCTCCCCCAGGCTCTTCTCCTGGAGCCGCACCGTGTCCCCCACAGAGAGCCCCAGCTTCTCCGCCAGCCCGGTATTCACCACCACCTCCCCGTCGCCGGGGTAGGGGATGGCCGTCTCCCCGCTGTGGAGGGAGAGGAACCCGTCCAGGGAGTCCGTGGAGGACACCACCAGGTGGACCGACTTGCCGCCCCCTGGGGCCTGTACGTCCACGCTGCCGCTGTGGACCAGCAGCCCCTCCTCCGGCAGCCAGCCGCACGCCTCCAGGTAGGCCTCCGCCGACGAGAGGGTCTGGCCCTCCTGGAAGGTGACGGCGTAATCGTACAGGGTGATCTCATCGAACTGGTCGTCGGCCACGTGGGCGATGGAATCCCGGATGCCGAAGCCGGTGCACAGCAGGGCGGTGCACCCGCCGATGCCCAGCACCATCATCACCAGCCGGCTGCGGTAGCGCAGCACGTTGCGCACTGAGACCTTGTGCAGGAAGCTCAGCCGCCGCCAGACCGGGCCGATGTACTCCAGAAAGACCCGCTTGCCCGCCCGTGGGGACTTGGGCCGGATGAGCTCAGCCGCCTGCCGGCCCAGCTCCACCCGGCAGGCCAGGTAGGTGGACCCCATGGCGCACAGCAGGGCTGCGGCGAAGGAGAGCAGGGCCAGATCCGGCAGAAAGACCTGCTTGAGGGGGGCGAAGCCGTAGATCATCCCGTAGATCTCCCAGACGATCCAGGGCAGCCCCACCGCCCCCAGGGCGTAGCCCAGCACGGAGCCCAGCAGGGCGGCGGACCCGGCGTAGAAGAGGTATTTTCCCATGATCTGCCAGTTGGAGTACCCCATGGCCTTGAGCACGCCGATCTGGGTGCGCTGCTCGTCCACCATGCGGGTCATGGTGGTCATGCACACCAGGGCGGCCACCAGGAAGAAGAAGGCGGGGAAGACCACGGAGATCGCCGCTACAATGGAGGTGTCGTTGTCAAAGTTGACGTAGCCGGTGTTTTCCTGCCGGGTGAGCACGTAGGTGGTAGCCTGCTTCAGGTCCGCCAGCTCGGCGTAGGCGTCCGCCACCTCCCGCTCCGCGTCCGTCAGCTCCGCCTCCGCGTCGGCGAACTCCCGGTCCACCTTGCTCTTGCCGTCGTTGTACTCCGTCCAGCCTTCGTCCAGCTCCCGCCGGGCGTCCGCCAGCTCGCCGGGGGCCCGGTCCAGATCCGCCTTGGCGTCGTCCAGCTTCCTCTGGGCGTCCGCCAGCTCTCTCTGAGCATCCTCCAGCTTTTGCTGGCCCTCAGCCAGCTCCGCCCGGCCCTCACTGAGCTCCTGGAGACCGTCGCTGTACGCCGCCTCCCCGTCGGTGAGCTCCTTCAGGGCGTCGGTGAGCTCGGCCTCCGCCTCAGCCCGGCCCTTCTCGTACTCGTCCCAGCCCTCGTCCAGCTCCTGCCGGGCGTCCGCCAGCTGGACCTTGGCATCCGCCAGTTCCTTTTGGCCCCCGGCCAGCTCCCGCCGGCCCCGATCAAGCTCGGCCTGGCCATCCCGCAGCTGCCGCCGGGCCTCGGCGATCTCGGCCGCGCCGGCGTCATAGGCGGCCTTGCCCTCGTTGTAGTCGTCCCAGCCCTCCGCCAGCTGGGCGCGCCCCGCCGTGATCTGCGCGCGGGCGGCCTCCAGCTGGGCGCGCTGCCCGTCCAGTTCCGCCTGGGCAGCTTCCAGCCGGGCCATGGCAGCGGCGCCCTCCTCTTCGCTCATAAGGCCTGCGGCAATCGCGTACTCAACACTTCGCCGCTTCGCGTCCAGCTCGGCCTGGCCGGCCTCCAGCTCCGCCTCGCCGGCGGTCAGCTGCTCCTCCGATGCGTCCAGCAGGGCCTCGTTCTGCTCCAGCTCCCGCCTTCCGCTCTCCAGCTTGTCCCAGGCGTCCGCCAGCTCGGCCTCCCCGACAGCCAGCTCCCGCTGGCCCTCCCGGAGCTCCGCCTCGCCGTCGGCGATCTCCTCCTCGGCATCCTCCAGCTTCCGCATGCCGTCGTTGTACGCCTCCAGGCCGTCCTGGTACTCCCGCTCCCCGTCGGTGAGCTGGGCCAGGGCGTCCGCCAGCTCGGCCTCCGCCTCAGCCTTACCGCTGTAGTACTCGTCCCAGCCCTCGTCCAGCTCCCGCCGGGCGTCCGCCAGCTCCCGCTGGCCGTCGTCCAGCTTCTGCTGGGCGTCCGCCACCTCCTGCTGGGCGTCGTCCACCTTCTGCTGGCCGTCGGCGAACTCCCGCAGGCCCTCGGCGTAGTCCCGGCGGCCCTGCTCATAGTCCCGCTGGCCCTTGGCGTACTCCGCCTCGCCGTCGGTGAGCTCCCGGTAGGCGTCGTCCAGCTCCGCCTCCGCATCGGTGCGCTCGGTGCGGTACTCGTCCCAGCCGTCGGCAATCTCCCGCTCCGCGTCGGCGATCTCCTCCAGGGCGTCGCCCCGGATCTCGTCGTAGCGCTCCTGGGCCCGCCGGTCTGTCAGCTCCTCCACCGCCGGCTTGATGGCGTCGATCTGGTCCCCGTACTCGATGGAGTAGGCCAGGGCTGGGTCGTCCACGGTGAGGAAAATCTCGTAGTAGGCCTCGAAGTCGAAGCCCCCCTCGGGTATGTATACGAACCCGGCCACGCTGCCCCCGCCCAGGGAGCTGGTACCCCGGTCGTAGTTGAGGTAGTAGGGAGACCAGCACAGGCCCACCACGGTGTACGCCCCCCGGTGGAGCAGGTCCCGCGTCTCCTCCTCGTTGCTCTCGGACACGGCGAGCACCGTGCCCAGCATCTTCTCCGAGAAGTAGCGGGCGTCGGCCAGGCACTCGTTGTCCGCCTGGGGCATCCGCCCGGCGGCCAGGGCCGGCTGGTGCAGGCCGGCGGTGAGGGAGTGGGCCCGGAGCACCGCCTCCCGGCCGGGCTCCACCTCCGTGAGGAAGTCGGCGTACACCGCCCCCCGGGCCGCCGCCACCCCGTCCAGGGCGGCGAAGTTGTCCACGTCCTCCTGGGTGAAGCCCAGGGTGGAGAGCAGCCGGAAGTCGTGGAGGCTGTGCTCCGACAGGTAGTCAAGCCCCGTGGCCATCATGGCCGGCTGGCAGGTGCGCAGCCCCGCGAAGAAGCCTACGCCCAGCCCCACGATGGCCAGAATGGCCAGATAGCGCCCCAGGCTCTGTCGGATCTCCCGCAGGGCGGAGCGCAGAAGCGTCCTTACCATTCGATCTCCTCCACCGGCACGGGCCGGTCGTTGATCTCTACGCCGGTGACCGTGCCGTTTTTCACCTGGATCACCCGGTCGGCCATGGCGGTGAGGGCGCTGTTGTGGGTGATGATGATGACCGTCATACCCTTTTTCCGGCTCATAATCTGGAGAAGCTTCAAAATGGCCTTGCCGGTGCTGTAGTCCAGCGCCCCGGTGGGCTCGTCGCACAGGAGGAGCTTCGGATTTTTCGCCAGCGCCCTGGCGATGGCCACCCGCTGCTGCTCCCCGCCGGAGAGCTGGGCGGGGAAGTTCCCCAGCCGCTCGCTCAGCCCCACGGAGCGCAGCACCTCAGCGGCGTCCAGGGGGTCTTTACAGATCTGGGCGGCCAGCTCCACGTTCTCCAGGGCCGTCAGGTTGGGCACCAGGTTGTAGAACTGAAAGACGAAGCCGATGTCATGGCGGCGGTAGGCCGTCAGCTGCCGGGGGCTGTAGGCGGAGATCTCCTCATCCCCCAGAAAGACCCGCCCCTCCGTGAGGGTGTCCATCCCCCCCAGGATGTTGAGCAGCGTGGTCTTCCCCGCACCGCTGGGTCCCACGATGACGCACAGCTCCCCCTTGTTGACGATAAAGCTGGCGTCCCGCAGGGCCTCAATCTCCACCTCGCCCATGCGGTATACCTTTTTGACCTGGTCAAACCAGACAAACGCACCCATTTTTCTCACCTCATATGTACAGCCGCCTCCAGCGGCGTAATAAACGGCTTTATTATAACATATAAACGCCCGCAGTGGTGAAATTTTCGTGAAACTTCCCGGCAAAATTTTGGATGCTTCTCAAAAAAGCCGCCCGCGCCTCCCTTTTCCGGAGGAGCGGGCGGCTTCCGCCGCCGTCAGGCGCCGATGGTGGCAACCAGCACGGCCTTGATGGAGTGCATCCGGTTCTCCGCCTCGTCGAAGACCACGGAGTGGGGGCCCCGGAAGACCTCGTCGGTGACCTCCCGGATGTCCACGCCCTTGGCCTGCCACTCCTTGGCCAGCTTGGTCTCGAAGTCGTGGAAGGAGGGCAGGCAGTGGAGATAGAGCACATGCTTGTTGTTGGTACGTCTGAGGGTCTCCTCCGTCACCCGGAAGGGGGTGAGCAGCCGGGCCCTCTCGGGGATGAGGTCCTCCTCCCCCATGGAGGCCCAGATGTCGCCGTAGATGACGTCCGCGCCGGTGAGCGTCCCCTCGTCGTTGGTGATCTCGATGACGGCCCCGGTCTCCTTGGCCACCGCGTCCACCCGGCGCATGACCTCCTGGTCCACGCCGTCCACCAGCTCCTTGGGGCCCAGGCCCACAAAGTGCATGCCCATCTTGGCGCAGCCGTACATCCAGGCGTAGCACATGTTGTTGCGCACGTCGCCGGGGAAGACCACCTTGACCTCCCGGAGGGGCTTGGCGCAGTGCTCCTCGATGGTCATCATGTCCGCCAGGATCTGGGTGGGATGGTCCGCGTCGGTCAGACCGTTCCACACCGGCACGCCGGAAAACCGGGCCAAGTCCTCCACCACCTTCTGGTCGAAGCCCCGGTACTCGATGCCGTCGAAGAACCGGCCCAGGACCTTGGCGGTGTCCTCCATGCTCTCCTTCTTGCCCATCTGGCTGCTGCCGGCGTCCAGGTAGGTGACGTGGGCCCCCTCCTGGGTGGCGGCCACCTCGAAGGAGCACCGGGTCCGGGTGGAGGTCTTCTCAAAGAGGAGGACGATGTGCTTGCCCTTGAGGATGGGGTCGCAGACGCCGGCACGGCGCTTGCTCTTCAAATCGCGTCCCAGGTCCAGCAGGTAGCGGATCTCCTGGGGGGTCAGGTCCATGAGGGTGAGAAAGCTCTTTCCTTTCAGATTGACTGCCATGGTCGTTTCTCCGTTTCTTAATCAAAATATTTCCGCGCCTGCCTGGGGCGCGGCGCTCAGACGTCCTCCCGGACAAAGGGCATCGACATGCACCTGGGCCCGCCGCGCCCGCGGCTGAGCTCGCTGCAGGGGATGGTGTGAACCGTAATCCCGTGGTCCTCCAGAATCCGGTTGGTGACGTAGTTCCGCTCGTAGACCACCACCTCGCCGGGGGCGATGGCCAGGGTGTTGCTGCCGTCGCTCCACTGCTCCCGGGCGGCGTCGATGGGGCTGTCGGAGCCGCACTTGATGAGGGTAGCGCTGTCCAGCTCCAGGTGCTTTTTCAGAATGTCCTCCAGGCGGCCCTGCTCCTCCTTAATGGACACCCGGCCGTCCGTCAGCTCCATGACGAAGACGGTGATCTCGCTGAGGATGTTGGGGTGAACGGTGAATTTGTCCCGGTCCACCATGGTGAAGACCGTGTCCAAGTGCATGAAGCTGCGGGTCTTGGGGATGTTGAAGGCCAGAATCTTCTTGAAGGTCTCGCTGATGGACAGGACCGTATGGGCGAACTTGTCGATGCTGTCCTCCTCCGTGCGCTGGGAGATGCCCACCGCGATAACCTGGGGGGAGAGAATGAGGATGTCCCCGCCCTCCAGGGAGGAGCTCTCCCCGCGGTCGTACCACTTGGGCGCGTCCTTGTAGAGGGGGTGGTATTGGAAGATAAACTTGCCGAAGAGGGTCTCCCGGTTCCGGGTCACCGTGTGCATCCGGTGGAGGGACACGCCGGTGCCGATGGTGGCGAAGGGATCACGGGTAAAATACAGGTTGGGCATGGGGTCGATGAGGAAGGGGTAATCGTCGGACCGGAAGCTCAGATAGTCGGACAGCTTCCCCGTTTCAAAGCCCCGGATGTCGCTCTTGCGGACCCCGGCCATCATGGTCTCCACCAGCTTGTGGTCGTCCATGCCGGCAAAATAGTCCTGCAAAATCTCCCGGACCCGGTGCTTGTCCACACCGGATTCGTCCAGGAACTGCTCCACCAGCTCCCGGCGGACCTCCGGGACCAGGATGGTCTCCTCCACCAGGTCCTGGAGGTAGACCACCTCCGCCCCGTTCTCCCGCAGGCAGCCGGCAAAGGCGTCGTGCTCCGCCTGGGCCACCCGCAGGTAGGGGATGTCGTCAAAGAGCAGGCGCTCCAGGTACTCCGGCATCAGGTTCTCCAGCTCCCGGCCGGGGCGGTGGAGCATCACCTTCCGCAGCCGGCCGATTTCGCTGGTGTTGTGCAGGCCGGTCTTCAGGCGCGTTGTAACGGGCATGTGCATCACTCCTTTTCTGCCTGTAGGATGACCGGAGGACGGTGGTTTCATACCGAGGAAAATTACCATATATTGAGAAGCGGAGGCCGGCTTCTTCTCGAAACCGGCCTCCGCTTTTCAATACATTTACGCCTGTCCCCCGTCTCTTTTCCCCAGCGTCCGCTCCGCCACCGCCGCGCGGTACCCCGGCCCCTTCCCCGGGGCAGGGCGGTGAAGACCTCCCGCAGGTTCCCGGCGGTGGGCTCCATCCCCATATGCCGGTAGCAGGCGTGGTTCCCCCGGCGGCGCTTCAGGATGGCGGGGATGTCCGCCTCCGTGAAGGGCCGCGTCTGCCAGCCGGGGGCGATATGCTCGACACACAGCTCCATCGCTCGCTCCTGTCTGTATTTTTTCGGCGCATAACAACCATTTGTTAATGGCGCAGCGCCATGACGTAGATCTGACAGGGGTTCCACTCGTCCCACAGGGTGGGGAACACCTCGAACTCCTGAAAGCCCAGACTGAGATAAAAGCGGTTGGTGTCGTCGTACTCCTTGTACCGCCCCATCTGCACCGTTTTCACCTGCATAAAGGCGTAGCCCTGTTCCACCGCACGGGCCTTTGCCGCCGCGAACAGCCTTGTGCCCAGCCCCCTGCGGTGCCAGTCCTGCAAAACGCCCATGACGCACAGCTCCACCGTGGCCCTCCCGGTCTCCTTGAGGCACAGGAAGCCCACGGGCTTCTCCCCGTCGAAGGCGGCGAAAAAGGGCTGGACGGCGCTGCTGCGGATATAGTCCTCCCTGGGCTCCGGGTTGCCGAACCACGCGGGGAGAGCCTCCAGGACCAGCCGGGCGGTGGCCTGCTTCTCCTGGCCGTCATATATCTCGCGGATCTGGTATGCTTTGACAGATGTATCCATCGTTCTCTCCAATCTGTATGATTCTATCGAATCAATACCGTTTGTTATAGACCTTCTTCACGTCCTCCCGGCCCCGCCACATGATGAGGTGGCAGAGGACCACCCCGGACAGGCTGGCCAGGACCACGCACAGACGGTAGTCCAGCACCTCCCCCAGGGCCCCCATGCCCACGGTGAACAGGGCGGAGAAGAGGGCAAAGAGGGCGTTGAAGACGGCGTTGACCTTGGCCCGCATGTGGTCGGGGAGGTAGTTCTGCACGCTGCTCTCCCGCATGGTGGCGCTGTTGATGCCCAGAAAGCCGCACACCCCCCGGTTCACCAGCATCAGGGGGAAGCCCAGCCACAGCAGGGCCGCGTCCATCAGGTGGTAGGCGATGTAGACCATGTAGGCGAAGGAGAAGCGCCGCTGGGGCGGGATCTCCCATTTGTAGTGGACCAGCCCGCCGATGGTCCGGCCGATGAACTGGGCGGTGGTGAACAGGGCGTACATGGTGATGTCCATCCCCGGCGTGGTGCGAAACCAGGCGCGGATGAGGGGGTCCGCGCCCTCGCTGATGCCCTGGGTGATGGGCATGTAGCTGTAGATGCGCAGCAGGCCCTTCTCCCTCTTCAGGTAGGCGAAGCCCTCCCGGAAGTCCCGGACCCAGGCCTGGAGGCGGAAGCCCTCCCCGGCCCGGGTGCGCTCCTCCACCCGGATGCGGGTCTCCAGGGTGGCCGCCAGGAGGAGGAGCACCCCCTCCCCCAGGCAGATAGGGGCCAGGCCCCAGCGGGTGTAGAGGATGCTGGCCGCGGGGGTCATGACCATGATCACCGTGGGGTAGATCATGCCGGAGATGGCGTACCCCTTCTGGGCGAAGCCCTCGGGGATGAGGTTGGGGTAGAGGCTCCCGTAGGCCAGGCTGTAGACAGAGCCGATGCTGCTGGCCAGGAAGGAGAAGAGGAGGTACAGGGGGAGGTGGAACTCGTGGGAGAGGAGGTACCAGCCGAAGAGCAGGTAGATGACCCCCGACAGGTAGTCCAGCCCGAAGATCACCGGCCTGCGCCGGAAGTTGTCCAGGCAGGGGGAGACCAGGATGGGCAGCACGATCTGGGGCAGGGTGGAGACCGCCGTGAACAGGGCGGAGAGCAGGGTGCTGCCGGTGGCGTCGAAGACCACGAAGCCCAGGGCGAAGCTCATGGCCACCCCGCCGATGGCGCTGATGACGGTGCCCAGGGTGATGATGGTGAAATTTTTCGTCCAGAGAGTGTGGCTTTTCATGGCAGCGGACCTCCTTGTGGGATGGCTATATCATACCACGGGAGCTCAGCAGATGAAAAGGCGGCATTTGTGAGAAAATTTTCTTCTAGTTAGGCCTTAAAGTCCAATTTTCCGCCCCTGCTCGGAAAACTCCGCCAGCAGGCGGTAGGCGTCCCGGTAGCGACGCTCCGCCTCCAGGACCTCCAGCATGTAGGGCAGGTGGAACCGGGCGCTGCCCATGGTCTGCTCCCGGCGGATGCGGGCAAAGAGATCCGCCGCCATGGGGGCGTAGATCCCGTCCCGGAGGTAGCCGGGGTGCAGCAGCCGGTACTCCACCAGGCCCAGCATATCCTCTATCAAGGGCGCGGCGCTGGAGCAGCAGGGAGCGGCCCGGCCCCGGGCCACCGCCTCCAGGGCCTCCTCCCGCCGGCCCGCCTTCTCCAGGGCGATGGCCAGCTTGTGGAAGTAGAGGGCGTCGTCCCGCTCCAGCCCTTCCAGCATGGCCAGGCCTTTCTCTGTCATCCCCCACTCCAGGTAGGAGGTGGCCTCGTTGTAGTCGATGTCGGACAGGAGGGCCCCCTGGTCCCCCAGAGCCTGCCCCAGCTTGCGGGCCGCCCGGTAGTGCTCCTCCATCAGCTCCAGCCAGCCCGTGTCGCAGCAGCAGTTGCCCAGGTAGACCTTGGCAATCAGCATCAGGTGGGCCCGGCCCTCCTGGGCCGCCAGCAGGTAGGCCCGGCCCAGGAGCTCGGCGCTCTCCATGTTCCGCCCCTCCCAGTAGCGCCTGACCCCCACCTGGCAGGTGAAGAATCCGCAGGGGTTCAGGCGCAGCAGCTCCTCCCCCGCCCGGTCGTTTCCCCCCAGGAGGGAGAGGAGCAGGTGGAGTTCGTACTGCCGCCCGGTCATGCAGGGGACGAATTCCCCCAGGGCGGCGTCCGGCGTCCGCCAGAGGAGGAGGCCCTCCAGCAGCAGCACGTCCAGCATATAGGGGGAGGCCAGCAGCCGCTCCCGCTCCTCCTTCAGCTCCGCCAGGCGGCCCTCCACGGGGGCGCTGTCCAGCAGGCTCAGCCCGTCGTACACGTCCTCGTAGAGCCGGTCGATGAGCGCCCCCGCCCGGGCCAGAAAGTCCGGGTCCGTCTCGTACCGGATGCCCAGCCGCTCCAGCAGGGGCAGGAGGATGTCCTCCCCCGCCTGGACCTTGCCCTGCTCGATCTTGCTCAGGTAACTGACTGCGCAGATGCCGCTGCACAGCCCCTCCTGGCTCCAGTTCTGGCGCATGCGCTGGCGGCGGATCAGCGCGCCGGGAAACAGGGACATCGCATCAGCTCCTTTCCTCGTATGGGGACAGTATAGCGGCGGCGCGGCGGCCGTGTCAAGAACCGTTTTCCGGAGGCTGGCCGGAGGCGGGACGCAGGGAGCGCCGGGGCGGGGCGCAGAAAAAACTTTACGCCTCTAAAGAAATGTGCTATACTAGAGGGGAAATCACTTGAAAAGGAGGGCTCTTGATGGAACATCTGGTCATTACCATCGGAAGGCAGTGCGGCAGCGGGGGGCACACCATCGGCAAGCTGCTGGCCCAGCGCCTGGGTCTGGCCTTCTACGACAAGAAAATCGTGGAGATGGTGGCCGCCAAGACCAAGCTGTCCCCGGACTTCATCCGTACCCACGGGGAGTACTTCCACGGCGGCTCTATTGGGCACATCATCGGCTACGGCACCCGGTTCAATGGATCGGACAAAACCGGCAGCGCCCTGACCGACCAGCTCCACCAGGCCCAGTCCGAGATCGTGCTGGAGGTGGCCCGGCAGGGCCCCTGCGTCATCGTGGGCCGGTGCGCGGACTACGTGCTGGCGGGCAGGACGCCCACCCTGGATGTGTTCATCCACTCGGAGATGCCCTATAAAGTCCAGCGCAGCGTGGAGGAGCACGGCATGGACCGGGACCGGGCCGCCGCCATCCTCACCCGCCGGGACAAGGCCCGGGCCCACCATTACCGCTTCTACACCGAACAGCGCTGGGGGGACGCCCGCAACTACGACCTGTGCCTGGACAGCGGCGCGCTGGGCGTGGAGAACTGCGTGGCGGTGATCGCCGGGCTCTATGAGCGCTTCAACCGGCAGACGGCGGCCGCCATGGGGTGAGGCGGGACGCCCGGACGGGTTCTCAGACACATGGTTTATAAGCGCCGGCGCAGAAGGCAGGGGAATCATTCCCCTGCCTTCGCTCTTTTCCGACCGCCGGCGCGCGGCAAATCCCGCAGCGGGACAAGGCGCTTTTCGCATAGGACAACGCCTCTGCCGATACACTAAAGCAGACAGATCCGCCGCTGCGGGCGGCGGGAAAGGAGCGGTAGTATGAAAAAGCGTTTGATTCCCCTGCTGGGCGCGCTGCTGATTCTGACGGCGGGCTGCGGCGGCGGGGCGCGGGACGCGGTGAGCACCGACGGCTCCACCTCCATGGCGGTGGTGATGGCCGCCCTGGGGGAGGCCTACCGGGAGAAGCACCCCGGCGTTGTCGTCAACTACTCCGGCACCGGCTCCGGCGCGGGGGTGGAGGCGGTGCTGGCAGGGACCTGCGACATCGGCCTGTCCAGCCGGGAGCTGACGGAGGCAGAGCGGGCGGCGGGAGCGGCGGGCCATCTGGCAGCCCTGGACGGCGTGGCGGTGGTGGTCCACCCCGACAACCCCATCCGGGAGCTGACCCTCCCCCAGCTCACCGCCGTCTTCACCGGGCTGATCACCCAGTGGAGCCAGCTGGGCGGGCCCGCCGCCCCCATCGCCGTCTACGGCCGGGAGGCGGGCAGCGGCACCCGCAGCGCCTTTGAGGCGGCGGTGAGCGCCGGGGGGCGGTGCGTCTACACCAACGAATACGGCTCCGCCGGGGACGTGGCCGGCGGCGTGGCTGCCAACCCCAACGCCATCGGCTACCTGTCCCTGGCCGCCGTGGACGGCTCTGTGGTCCCGCTGTCCCTGGGGGGCGCGGCCTGCACTCTGGAGAACCTTCAGGCGGGCCTCTATCCCATCTGGCGGCCCTTCCTGCTGGTGACCGGGCCGGAGGGGCCCCGCTCCGCCGCCGCGGGGGCCTTTCTGAACTACGCCCTCAGCCCCGCCGCCGCCGGCCCCATCGCCAGGGCCGGCGCGACCCCGGCGGCCCCATGACCCGGCGGTGGGCGGAGCGGGTCATGGGCCTGCTCTTTCTCCTGTGCGGCCTGACGGCTGTAGCGCTGCTGGCCCTCATCGCCGCGTATCTGTTTCTCTCCGGCCTGCCCGCCATCCGGGAATTGGGGCTGGGCCCCTTCCTCCTGGGGCGGACCTGGGACCCCGATACCCTCCAGTTCGGCATACTGCCCCTGCTGCTGGCCTCCCTGTGGGCCACCGCCGGGGCGGTGGTGCTGGGGGTGCCCGCCGGCTTTTTCACCGCCCTGTTTCTGGCCAAGGCGGCCCCGCCCCGGCTGGCGGGGCTCGTCCGCGGCGCGGTGGACCTGCTGGCGGGCATGCCGTCGGTGGTGGTGGGGCTGGTGGGCATGACGGTGCTGGTGCCCCTGCTCCGGGAGCGGCTGTCCCTGCCGGCGGGGGACACCCTGCTGGCCGCCATCCTGATGCTGGCGGTGATGCTGCTGCCGCCGGTGATCGCGGTGTCCCAGGACGCCCTGGCGGCGGTGCCCGCCGCCTATGAGGAGGCCAGCCTGGCCCTGGGGGCCACCCCGGAGGAGACCTGGCTCCGCGTCACCGCCCCCGCCGCCAGAAGCGGCCTGGCCGCCGCCGCCGCCCTGGGGGTGGGCCGGGCCCTGGGGGAGGCCACGGCGGTGCTGATGGTGGCGGGGAACGTGGCCAACATGCCCTCCCTCCTCTCCAGCGTCCGCCTGCTCACCACCGGCATTGCCATCGAGATGAACTACGCCGCCCCCGGCTCCCTCCACCGGCAGGCCCTGTTCTCCATCGCGCTGGTGCTGTTCGTGCTGGTGGTCCTGGTGAACATCCTGCTCACCCTGGCCCTCCGGCGGGGAAGGGGGGCCAGATGATGTCCCTGGGCCGGCGGATCTATAGCGGGGCCGTCCGGCTTATGCTGTGGGCGAGCGCCTCCGCCGTGTGCGCGCTGCTGCTGTGGCTGAGCGGCTGCGTCCTCTTCCGGGGTGTCCCCGGCCTGAGCCTGGAGCTGCTCACCAGCCAGGAGAGCGTCCTGCACGGGACCGTAGGGATCCTGCCCGCCGCGGTGAACACCCTCTTCGTCATCGCGGTCACCCTGGCGCTGGTCCTGCCCCTGGGGGTGGGGGCGGCGGTCTATCTCAGCGAATACGCCCCCAGCCGCCGGCTGGCCGGGGCCATCACCTTCGCCGCCGACGCCCTGGCGGGCCTGCCCTCCATCCTCTACGCCATGGCGGGGGTGATCCTCTTCTGCTCGGCGCTGGGGCTGCAGAAAACCCTTCTGGCCGGGGCGCTGACCCTGGCGGTGATGAACCTGCCCACCGTCATCCGCTCCACCCAGGAGAGCCTGCGGGCGGTGCCCCGGTCCTGCCGGGAGGGAGCCCTGGGCCTGGGCTCCGGGCGCTGGCACATGGTCCGCACCCTGGTGCTGCCCGCCTCGGCGGGGGGCATCGCCACCGGCTGCATGCTGGCGGTGGGCCGGGTGGCGGGGGAGAGCGCGGTGCTCCTCTATACAGCCGGGTTGTCCACCGCCATGCAGGACTTCACCAGCCTGCGGGGCATGGCCGGGGCCTCCGGCGCCACGCTGACCACGGTCCTGTACCTCTACGCCAAGGAGCGGGCGGACTTCGCCGCCGCCTTCTCCGTGGCCACCGTCCTGCTGGCGCTGCAGCTGGCCATCCACCTGGGGACGGCCCTGGCGGGCCGGCGGCGGAGGAGGTGAGGGCCGTGGAGCGGATTGTCATCGCCGCCCGGCAGCTGGAGGTCTCCTACGGCGGGACCCAGGCCCTGCGGGGCGTCAGCCTGGACATCCCCGCCCGGCAGGTCACCGCCCTCATCGGCCCCTCCGGGTGCGGCAAGTCCACCTTCCTGCGCTCCATCAACAGGATGAACGACCTGACGGAGGGGGTCAGGGTGCGGGGGAGCCTCACCTTTCACAGCCGGGAGATCTACGGACCGGACTGGGATGTGACGGACCTGCGCCGCCGCGTCGGCATGGTCTTCCAGCGGCCCAACCCCTTCCCCATGTCCGTCTACGACAACGTGGCCTACGGCCCCCGCATCCACGGCGTGCGGGGCCGGGGGCGGCTGGAGGGGATCGTGGAGGCCTCCCTGCGGGCCGCGGGGCTGTGGGAGGAGGTGAGAGACCGGCTGAAAAAGAGCGCCCTGGACCTCTCCGGCGGCCAGCAGCAGCGGCTGTGCATCGCCCGCGCCCTGGCGGTGGAGCCGGAGGTCCTGCTCATGGACGAGGTCACCAGCGCCCTGGACCCCGTCTCCACCGCCAGGGTGGAGGAGCTGATCTGCGATCTGCGGGAGCGCTGCACCATCGTGCTGGTAACCCACAGCCTCCCCCAGGCCCGGCGGGCGGCGGACCGGACCGCCTTCTTCCTCTCCGGGGAGCTGGTGGAGCAGGGGGAGACCGCCCGGCTGTTCACCCTGCCCCGGGATCCCCGCACCCGGGACTACGTGGCCGGACGGTTTGGATGAGGGGGCTCCAGCGGCAATTTTTCCCCCCCGTTTTGCAAAAATCTCTTGACTGTAAACCCGCTTTATACCTTATAATGTCCTCAGAAAACCTCTGGGGAGGCCCAGGGGAGGAGGGTGAGAGATGAACATACGGGAACTGGAGGAGCGCCTGGGCATCCCCCGTGCCAACGTGCGCTACTACGAGAAGGAGGGGCTGATCCACCCGGCAAGGGGGAGCAACAACTACCGGGTCTACACCGAGGAGGATGCGGCGGCACTGGAGAAGATCCAGCTGCTGCGCCGGCTGGACATGCCCATCGGCGCCATCCGGGCGGTGCAGGCGGGGGAGGTGTCCCTCTCCGACGCCCTGGAGCGGCAGAGCCGGATCCTGGCCCACGACGCGGCCAAGCTGGCCCGGGCACAGCAGGTGTGCCGCTCCCTGCTGGAGGAGGGGGTGACCTACGCCGCCCTGGAGCCGGCCCGGTACCGGGAGGGGCCGCTGCTCACCGGCCGGGCAGAGCCGGCGGAGCGGCGGCGCCCCCCGGTGGAGGGGGCGGAGTGGGCCTTCAGCCCCTGGCAGCGGTTCTGGGCCAGGAGACTGGACCGCGCCCTGGCCTCCTCCGCCGCCACCGTCCTGCTGTCCCTCATCGGCTTCGGGGCGGGGCAGGTCCCCTCGCTGCCCTACCAAATCGTCACCACGGCCTGCACATGGCTGCTAATCTTCGCCGTGGAGCCCCTGTTGCTGCATGTCTGGGGCGCCACGCCGGGGAAGTGGCTGCTGGGGCTGGAGCTTCGGGACGGACAGGGGAAAAAGCTGAGCATCGCCCAGGGTACGCGCCGGGTGTGGGAGGTTTTGTGGGTGGGCTGTGGCTTTGCGATTCCCTTCTACGGCCTCTACCGCCAGTACAGGTGCTACCGGGCCTGCCGTGAGGGGGAGGCGCTGTCCTACGACGGGGAGCCGGGATACCTCTACTACAGCACCGTCCCCGCGTGGGGACTGCGGGCCTTTGCGGCGGAGGCCGTTGCCGTCGCGCTGATCCCCCTGACGGTCTGGGTCAACTGCCAAACGGTACTGCCCCCCCACCGGGGGGAGGCGGTCACCCCGGCGGAGTTCTACGAGAACGTCAACGCCCTGGCGGACAAGCTGGGTTACAGCCTGTGGCTGGACGAGGAGGGCTGGGCCCTGTCCGGAGAGACCGCCGCCATCCTCAATGGCGGCGCATTCGAGAGCCGCTACTACGGCCAGCGCTACGGCGACGGGCCAGTGTACACGGTGGAGACCGACAGCGGCGGCTTTGTCACCGCTGTTCTGTGCCGCCGGGAGGGACACTTCCCCGGCGACGACAGGGCCTATTACCCCCTGCCCCTGAACGAGGCCCGGCTGGCGGCGGGGGCCCTGGCGGGCGGTCAGGTCAGCGGCTGGCGGCTGCTCACCGGGTGGCTGGGGGAGGAACCCTGGAAGGAGGACTCCGGGGCCTGGACCGGCCAGGGATACCGCCGGGACGGCCTGGCGCTGACCATCCGGCTGGAGCAGGAGGGGTTCCTGAGCACGGGCGACTGCCTGCTGCCCTGGGACGAGTATGAGAGCGGGTGGTTCCGCTGCGAGATCCGGCTGGAGCGGGAGCGCTGACGGGCAAATTCGCATTTGTAACAGAAAAGTAATAGAAAAAAGCCGCTTTTCGACGGGAGGAGCCAGTTTGAAAAATTGACGAACCGGGCATCATCTGGTATAATGTTCCCAATCCCAACGAGAAGCGAGGTTCCTGTCATGAAAAAACGATTGTTGACGCTGACGCTGGCGCTGGCCATGTGCCTGACGCTGGTTCTCCCCGCCGCCGCCGAGAGCGGCCCGGATTACAGCGATATTCCCGAGGACCACTGGTCTGCCGACAGCGTGGAGCGGGCCACGGAGCTGGGCCTGTTCCAAGGCATGGGCGAGGGGCGCTTCGGCCGGGGCGAGCCCATCAGCCGCGCCGCCTTCGTCACCGCCCTGGTACGCCTGTTCGACTGGGAGGAGGTCAGCCCCGCGCGGCCCTCCTTCTCCGACGTCACCCCCGACCGCTGGTTCTACGGCGCCGTGGAGACCGCCCTGGCCCACGACGCCCTGGCCACCGCCGAGCACGCCTTCCGCCCCACCGACAACATCACCCGTGAGGAGATGGCCTCTATGCTGGTACGTGGGCTGGGCTACACCTCCCTGGCCGCCGCCGTCAGCGACTACGACTCCCCCTTTGACGACATCTCCACCAACCGGGGCTTTATCGTGATCGCCTACGACTTGGGGATCGTGGACGGCGTGGACGAGGAGCGCTTCAACCCCGGCGGCAGCGCCACGCGGGAGCAGGCCGCCGCCATGCTGGTGCGGGTCTACGACCTGCTCAACGAGGAAATGGAGGAGCTGTCGGAGTTGGGCAGCTACCGCCTGGTGGCCGTGACCACCCCGGAGGCCCAGGAGGGCGATGAGCTCCCCACCACGCCTCTGGAGCCCCTCACGGATCTGTACGACGCCCTTCTGCGCCTGAAAAACAGCGACGCGGACATGAGCCGGTTGGCGCTGCACCTGGTGGCGGGCGGCGTGCGCACGGTGACCAGCGACGGTAGCCTTCTGGGCAGCGAGCCCCTCACCGCCGGGCAGGTGGAGGATGTCCTGGAGCACCCGGACGTCAACGTCTACTACAATGACCGCTACCAGAGCGCCTACTGCACCTATCAGCCCAACCCCTATCAGGAGGCCGTGGTGTGGTACCAGAGCGAGGAGAGCATGGCCGCCAAGCTGCAGCTGGCGCAGCTGTTCGGGGTCAACTGCTATATTTTGGAGTGAGTCCGCGCAAATGAAAAAGAAGGGCCGCCGGAGTCTGCCGGCGGTCCTTCTTTTTATGTCTGTTTTTTGTCCGCATATGGATGCGCGGACGGGATACCTTATTATATATGCGCCGCGTCCGCGTCAAAATTTCTGCAAGAAATTACCGCAGTCCGCCGTCGCATATTCCAGGTCGGTCTGCAAATGCTATGGTTGCGACAAGGGCGGAGACATCCGTCCACAGCACGGCGCAAGACGGAAAAGAACCTGAGCGGTCTCCGCCCGATTCTTCTCCATCTGCGCGGGGTGCCCTGTCGCAAAAATGGAGAAGGAGAAAAGGATCATGTCTAAGAAGAACAACCGCATCAACGTCCCCGAGGCCCGCGAGGCTATGGACAAGTTCAAGATGGAGGCCGCCAACGAGGTTGGCGTATCCGTACCATCTTAAAAAAGCCGGGGCGAACGGCGATGAACGATGACGAAGGATTACATATTTAGGTGAATCGGCCCATCAGCGCCGTGGTCTTCCTCCGGGGGATCACGGCGCTCACGTCGTGCAGCGCCTCCTTATCCCCACCGGCGAAGCCGACACGCAATGTCCCCATCCTTAACGGCCCTCCCATTATGTTTTCTCTCATGGAACTTGCAGGCTGCTATGGCGTTTGCCCGCGTTATTTCACCCCGAAGTGCCGGAACAGAATTTTCTCCGCCTCGGCATTCCACAGCCCGTCATGGGCCTCGCAGCTGTCGGCCAGCCTGGCAAACAGCGGGTCGGTCCGCCCCTTCTCCCGGAAGTCCTCAATGGCGGTGAGGGGCATGTCGAACTGGGTATAGGTCAGCTTCTTCCCGCCGGGAATCAGGGGCAGGCGCGCGGTGGTCTCCGCGATGGCGTCGATGCCGCCGATGTGGGTGACCATCACCGCCGGACGAATCCTCCCCTGGGCGGCCAGGCGGATGGCCTCCTTCAGATCCTCCGTGTTGCCGCCGGTGGTGCCCATAATGTGGGTAGAGGTATAGTGGCAGTTGTAGAGATTGATCTCCGCGGAGAACCGGCTGTCCGTGGGGCCTGCAAAGATATTCAGGCACCCGTCAAAGCCCAGCAGCCGGTCCGCCGTCTCCGCCAAGGAGCGGATGGGGGCGTAGACGAAGACGTCGTCGTACCCCCTGCCGCCGGTCAGCTCCATAAGGGCGGCGAACTGGTCCGCGCACTCCTGGGGGTTGACATAGACCAGCCTGATGCCGTGCCGCGCGGCCATCTCCTCGGGAATGAGCCGGCGGGCCCGCGCGATGCGCTCGCCGGACACGTCGGTGACCACCACCATGGCCGGCTTTTTCTCCAGGGTCATGGGGTACTCGATGGCCCCCAGCCCCATGGGGCCGCAGCCGCCCATAATGAGGACGCTGCCCCCCTCTTTCACGCCGATGGAATGCCCGTGGTCCGTCTTGTTGGTGTGGTAGCAGCCGTAGTAGCCGCCCACAATGCAGCTCATGGGCTCCCCCAGGCTGGCCTCAAAATAGCTCTCCCCGTCGTAGTGGAGCAGACAGCCCATCTCCATCACCTCGTTGGGCATGATGCAGTAGGAGGCGGCCCCGCCGCAGAACTGGTAGGAGTACCCGGGGGAATCCAGCCGCCCCTGGTAGTTGAGGGCCGGCTGCTGGGCGAACTTCTCGCCGGCCTTGAACTCATGCTGCCACTTCCTGCCCACCTCTACAATGTCCCCGGCGAACTCGTGGCCGATGATCACCGGATGGGTGTCCACATTCTGGGGGCAGCGCTTGTGGGCCTTGCCCTGGACCAGCAGCTTGTAGGTGGACATGCAGATGCTGTCGCTCATCACCCTGACCAGGATCTCGTCGTCCCGGATCGGGGGAAGCTCAAATTCCTCCAGGCGCAGGTCGTTGGCGCCGTAGAGGCGAACCGCCTTGGTTTTCATCACAATTTCCCCTTTCACACAGTTGTTCCCGCCTGTAAGCGGCCCTCACTCCGCCCCGGTCAAAGAGCGCTCAGCAGGGCCATCACGTCCCGCTCCTCCGCCAGGCCGTCGGAGAAGGCAGTGGCGGACCCCGCGGCGGCCCCCAGCCGGTGGGCGGCGGCGTAGTCCCCGGTCCGCAGCCAGCCGGCCAAAAACCCGGCCACCATGGAGTCCCCCGCCCCCACCGAGCTGCGGACCCGCCCCCTGGGCGCGCCCAGCCGGCGGCAGGCCCCGGTCTCATCCAGCAGCAGGGAGCCCTCCCCCGCCATGGACACCAGCACGTTCCGCGCTCCCCGCTCCTGGAGCTGCCGGGCGCAGCCGGCGATCTCCCGGTCCGTGGAGAGCGTCCGGCCGAACATGTCCCCCAGCTCGTGGTGGTTGGGCTTGATGAGAAAGGGCCGGCAGGGCAAGGTCTCCCACAGCAGATCCCCGGCGGCATCCACCGCCGCCAGAACGCCCCGCCCCTCCAGCCGCCGCAGCATCCGCCGGTAGACGCCGTCCGGCAGGGAGGCGGGGACGGAGCCGGACAGGACCAGAACGTCCCCCTCCTCCAGCCCGTCCAGCCGCAGCAGCAGCGCCTCCAGCGCGGCGGGCGGGATGTCGGGCCCCCGGCCGTTGATCTCCGTCTCCTCCCCGGCTTTGATCTTGACGTTGATCCGGGTCAGCCCCTCCGGCAGCCGGATGAAGTCGGTCCGGACGCCGTTTTTCTCCAGCTCCCGCTCCAGGGCCCGGCCGGTGAACCCCGCCAGAAAGCCCCAGGCCACGTTCTCCACCCCCAGCCGGCTGAGCACGGTGGAGACGTTGACGCCCTTGCCGCCGAACCGGACCGCCTCCCCCTCCGTGCGGTTGACGCCCCCCGCCCGGAAGTCCCCCAGGCGGACCACATAGTCCAGGGCCGGGTTGCATGTAACGGTATAGACCACGGCATCATACCTCCTCAACGCTGGTGTAATCCCGATACCGCCGGTCCGGCAGGCGGTCGGTGACGATGCTGGCGTCCTCCAGGGGGAACATCACCGCCGCCGTGACCGTGCCGAACTTGCTGGCGTCCGCCAGCACATAGACCTCCCGGGCCCGCCGGGCCGCCATGGCCTTCACCGCCGCCTCCTCCGGGTCCGGCGTGGTGAAGCCCTGGCTGACGGCGACCCCATTGGCCCCCAGAAAGGCCTTCGTGAAGTGGTAGCGCCCCAGGGAGAGCAGGGCCTCCGTGCCCACCAGCGCCACCGTGCCGGGCTTGAGCATCCCTCCCAGCAGGTAGACCCGCAGCCCCCGGCCGGTCAGTCTGGCGGCGCACGCGATGCTGTTGGTGACAAACAGGGCCCTCTGCGCCTGGACGCAGTCCGCCATGAGCATCACCGTGGATCCCGCGTCCAGGTAGACCACGTCCTCGTCTGTGATGAGGCCGGCGGCATACCGGGCGATGCGCCCCTTTTCCTCCCTGTTCAGCCGCTGCTTGGTCTCCATGTCCGGCTCCCCGCCCCGGAACTGCTCGCCGATGTGCACCGCGCCGCCGTGGACCTTGTGCAGCTTCCCCTGCCGGGCCAGCAGGGTCAAATCCCGCCGGATGGTCGCCTCGGACGCCCCCGTGGTCCCGCACAGCTGCCCGACGCTGACCGCCCGCCGCTGCTCCAGCTCGGCGAGAATGATCTCCATCCTCTGTTCTGCCAGCATACGCCTCCCCGCCTTCCTTCGATCAATTTTGATTGTACTTACATCATACAACCATTTTCAATCATTATCAATCTCTTCCGATCAAAAAATTGCACAAATAATCGAACGCCAATTTGTGCAGAACCGCAAAACCAGCGCGCGGCGGCGGCGGAAAAAGGACGAAGGCGGGACACGCTCCCCGCCTTCGCCCTTCCTTTTCTCACTCAGCCTCCCCGTCCTCCTGCCCCGCCAGCAGCGCATCCACCTGCGGCGCGTAAAACGCCTGGGCCGTGATGCTCAGCAGCACAGGCAGGCCGGTCACCACGCACAGGGGAAACACCACCGGGTACCAGAGCAGCAGCCCCGCCAGCAGGGCCAGCCACAGCCCGCCGGCCAGCAGGGTCCGCCCGCCGGCAGCGAACAGCAGAAGCAGGCTGTTGACCAGCACCGCCCGCAGCTTCAGCTCCCACCGCACCGCCTGATAGAAGGCGTAGCTCCCGGCGGAGGCCAGCACCAGCGCCCCCAGCCCCAGGCACACCACCAGCCAGACCGGCATAGGCGCGCCGCCCAGCAGGGTGAGGATAGCCGGGGAGAGCAGCAGCGTCCAGAGCCCCGCGCCCAGGACCCCCAGGGCCGCGCCCTGACGCAGATTCTCCCGGGTCCAGCGCAGGAGGCCCCGGTACAGGTAGCAGGGGCGCCCGAACTGCAGCTCCCAGGCCGCCCGCTGCACCCCCGCCCACACCGGTCCCGCCGCCGCGCCGGCGAGAATCCAGCCCAGCACAAAGACCAGGGCCCCGGTGGAGATGAACCCGTACACGCACAGCACGCCGGGAACCAGGGAGAGCCCCGCCAGCAAACCGGCGCAGACCACAAAGCAGAAATGCCCCGTCACCGCCTGCAGCCAGCGGCCGCCCGGTCCCAGAGGCCTGGCGTCCTCCCGGGGCGGATCCTTCTGAAAATAACCCATTGCAGCGCTCCCCCTTCCGCGTCGCCTGCGCGGCCTGGCCGAAGCCAGGCCGCGCCTGTCTGCTGTTACTTCTTCAGCGCATCAAAGCGCATCAGCACGGCGGCGATCTCCGCCCGGCTGGCCGTGCCCTGGGGCATGAGACGCCCGTCCTCACCCCGCAGGATGTCCGCGCCGACGGCCCAGGCCAGGGCCGCCTCCGCCCAGGAGCTGGCCTCACCGCTGTCGGAGAAGCCGCTCAGGCCGCCTTGGACCGCGGTGTCCAGGCCCAGGTAAGCCGCCATGCGGTAGAGCATCACGGCCATCTGCTCCCGGGTCACCAGGCCGTCAGGGTCGAACCTGCCGCCGCCCACGCCGGTGACCACGCCGCTGTCCGCAGCCCAGGACACCGCGTCGGCAAACCACCGCTCCGCCGTCACGTCGGCGAAGCCGGCCGCGCTGGAGCCGGCGGGAGTCCCCGCCAGGCGGTGGAGCACCGTGGCCATCATGGCCCTGGTCATCCGGCCCTCCGGCTCAAACCGCCCCGGCGCGGTGCCCACCATCAGATTGCGCTCCGTCACGAAGCTGACGGCGGGGGCAAACCACTGGTGTTCCGCCACGTCGGCGTACACGGGGGCCGGCGTCTCCGGCTCGGGCTGTTCCGGCTGTTCGGGCTGCTCCGGCTGGCCGGGCTGCTCGGGCTGAGGCTTCTGCGTCCCGCCGGGCTTCACCGGGGGGACGGGCCGGTAGTCGTCGTCGAAATCGTCGGGCCAATCCGGCCTGTCGGACTCGTCCGGCGTATCGGGCGTATCCGGTGTGTCGGGCTCGTCCGGCGTGTCAGGCTCGTCGGGCTCGTCGGGCTCATCGGGCTCGTCCGGTGTATCGGGCTCATCTGGCTCGTCGGGCAGCGGGGGCAGGCCGATCTCCCCCCGGTAGTCCCGGCGCAGGTTGGTGTCGTACTGGGTGACCACCTCGTACTGCCGGGCGTCGTCCATCGCGATCAGCACATCGCCGTCCACGCCGGCGCTGTAATAGGCAATCCCCAGGTCCGGGGCGGCCTCGGCCACCACGCTGCTGCCCACGTCGTCGTTCTCCGTCACCATCACCAGGGGGGACACCGCCTCCAGCCACTCCCAGCTGTTGGAGGTGTACAGGCCGTGGTGGTTGGCCTTCATCACGTCCGCCCGCAGCGTATCGCCCAGGCGCTCAATGATCACCTGCTCCTGGCTGATGTAGAGGTCGCCGCCGGTGAGATAGGTGGAGCTGCCGTAGGTCATCTTCAGCAGGATTGACACATTGTTGACAAACTCGTCGGCGGTGTTGCCGGAGTTGACCTCCGCCTCTGTGGGCCCCAGCACGTCCACCGTCACGCCGCCGATGGTCCACTGCTGCCCGGCGTGGACCGCCCGGTCCATGGCGACGCCCTTGCTCTCCATAAACTCCGCAATAGCGGACTCGGTCTTCTTGCCGTCCGGGGCGGGATAGCCGGAGTAGTAGTAGGTTCCGATGCTGCCGCCGCTGCCGTAGAGCGCGTTCCCCACCGCCAGGGCGTTGCCCGCGTGGTCGGTGTGGGGGTGGGTCAGCACGAAGTAGTCCAGATCCTTCAGCCCCAGCTCCCGCACCATGCGCAGCACGTTCTCCTCACTGTTGCTCACACCGGCGTCAATCATCATCGTCTCGCCGTTCGGGAAGACAATGAGGGTGCAGTCGCCGGTCTTGGCGGCCTTGGTGGTCTCGGTCAGGTCCGGGGCCAGAATGTACATCCTCCCATCCCCGCCGGCCTCCAGGGCGGCGCGGACAGAGGCGATGATCTGGTCGTGACGGTCCGCCCTGGCGGCGCTGTCCTGAAGGTACCCCGCCAGAATGACGGCGGCCTGGGCCCTGGTCAGGGCGGCGCCGGCGGCCGCGCCGTCCAGCCAGGCCTCCGCCCAGGTCAGAGCGGCGGCGGTCTGCTCCTCCGCCGTCTCCCCGGTCAGGGTGTGCTGTCCGTTGTACGCGGCGGTCCGCGCCAGCACCAGGCACAGCTCCCCGGCGGTCAGGCTCTCCCCGGCGATGCCGGCGGCAAGACCGGCGCGCCGCCCCCAGTCGGCCGCGCCGCTGTAGGGTCCGGGCTCCCCGGCCCGGCGGTAGAGGACCTCCAGCGCCATGTCCAGATCGGCGGCCCCGTCCCCGTTAAAGCGGGAGCCGGTCAGATAGCCGTCCTCCACCAGGTAGTCCAGGGCATCCGCGTAGGGCTCGCCGCCGGTCACATCGTCAAATACGGCGCTCGCCTTGGCAGGGGTTCCGGTGCAGTGGAGAGCCGCGTTCAGGAGGTTGGCGTTGCCCTTGCCGGAGTTGGTGAGCCGGACCTGACAGAGCTGGTCCCACTGGCGCTGCGTTCCGGCGTAGTACACGTCCTTAATGGCCGTGTCATAATTGAAGGCCTTCATGTCCACCGCCTCCAGGGAGGCGGGGAGGTAGACGGCTTTCAGGTTCTTCGCGTCGCTGAAGGCCTTGGCCGCGATGATGCGGACGCCCTCCGGGATATGGATTTCCGTAAGGGCGTAGCAGCCGGTAAAGGTGTAGGTCCCCACCCGCTCCAGAGAGGCCTGCAGGCGCACGTCCGTCAGATTTCTGAAATTCTGGAAGGCGTAGTCGCCCAGGGTGGTCACGCCGCTCTCCACCCGCAGGGTGGTCACCGCGTCCGCGCTGTACCGCCAGGGGGCCTCCTTGGCGCTGCGGTAGTCCGCCATCGGCCCGCTGCCGCTGATGGTGAGGACGGTCTCGTCCTCGCTGAGGGACCAGTCTGCCGCCTCGCCGCAGTCGCCGGAGACGGCCAGCGTCACCGCCGCGTCAAGAAGGGGATCGTTCCCCGCCTGAATCCGCTCCCGGAACGCCTCCCAGGCGGTCTCGTCGCCCACGTAATAAACCTCCTTCAAGCTGCCGAAATCCCGAAAGGCGTTTTCTCCGACCTCGGTCACGCCGGAGCGGAGCACCAGGGTGTGCACCCCATAGGCCTCCCGGACCCAGCTGGCGCCGGCCGGCACAGCGCCGGTCCCGCTGAGCGTCATCACGCCGTTGATCACGGTGTAGGTCAGCTCGCCGATGACGTTTTTACCGTAGATGTAGTTCCCGTCCGTGCAGTGGACCAAAATCGTATCGTTTTTCAGATCGTCGGCCCTGCCGGAATCAGCCAGGGCCTTGTACTGATCGATGGTCCCCATGTAGGTGATCTCCGCCAGATTGGTCTTCTCAAAGGATTTCCCCCCCAGAGCCTCCAGCGTGCTGGGGAAGATCACCGACTCCAGCTTGGAGCAGCCGTTGAACATGAGGCCCCCCAATATTTTAATCGAAGAAGCGGACATGTCAAGATTCACAAGAGATTCGCAGTTCCGGAAGGTCGCCGGTGCAAGCTCCGTCAATGTTTTGGGGAAGATCACACTGGTCAATTTTTTGGAATTGATAAACAGCCGGTCACCCAGCTTGGTGATACCTTCGCCAATCACCACATGCTCAAGCTCAGGTGTATAGGCAACCTCTTCATCCAATCTGCCGTACCAGGGAGGAACGGAAGGATCACCGCCAGAAGGATAATTATAGGTCTCCCCGGTACCGGCCAGCGTCAACGTTTTTGTTACGGGATCATAGGTCCAAGTGATGTTATCCCCCACATAGCCGGTGAGCTTATTATCTGGATTAATCGGCTCCGGCTTGGGATCCGGGTCCGGCTTCTCGGCATCGGGGTCGCCGAAGGTATAGTTGCCGTCAGAGCATGTTACACGGAAGCCAACATCTGCCGGAACGCCTGCATTCTCACCCTCGAACAGCGCCTTGCACTGCTCCATTGTACCAGCAAAGGTGATGGTACCGTCCTTTGTCCAAAGCGGAGCTTCAGCAGTACAGTTAGTGAACGGACCGTTTGTTCCGCGGAGATTTACCTTTGTTACCGCAGGGAGCCTCATCTCTGCCAGCGCTGTATTACCACTGAAAACCTGGTCTCCTATTTCATACGTCTTGCTAGGATCGTTCTCCCAGGTAAAAGTTTTCAAGCTAGAACATCCCAAAAAGGAAACACGTCCCAAGGTTGTCACACTACCAGGAATCGTAACAGCTTCCAATGAGGCACAATTGCGAAATGCCCCGTCTCCAATAGCAGTCAGCGACTTCGGCAAAGTAATACTCGTCAGTTTCTTTGCATTAATAAACACCCGTGCGCCTAATGCCGTAATATTTTCGCCAATCACCACAGATGTAACACTTGCTATTTGATCGTTCCACGGGGGGAGCGTTTTAGGATACTCCCCCGTCGCGCCCGTTCCTCTCAGCGTAAGGGCGCCATTCTCCAACTTCCACTGAATATCGGTCCCTTCCTCCTGGTTCCATCCTTCCTCAATCACAGCCGCACCCCCGTCCTCGGGTCCTGCTTCACTTTCCTCATTCCCGTCCTCAGCCTCCATTCCGGTACTCCCAACGGGAGTACCGGAGGACGGCAGGCCGTCCTCCGCCGGCTCCTGGGGCGTATCCTCCGGATCGTCCAGCGGATCATTTCCCGGCATATCCTCCGGCGCATCCGCCGGCTCCTGGGGCTCCCCGCTCTCCGTCCCCTCTTCCTCCGGCGTCGTCCCCGCCGCTATTTCCTCCGTCTCCTCCGCCGCATCTGCCGCCAGTGCGGCGGGCAGGGCCTGCATCGCCAGCAGCAATGCCAGCAGGGTGCTGACGGTGCGCCGCCAAAATTGCGTTCTGGTTCGTCTCATGGCTGTATCTCCTCCCGTTTCATCTCCGCGCCCGCCCCAAAGCCGCACAGCGGCCCCAGGGCGGGCGCTTTCAGGCGGCCCGCGCCGCCCTCCGTCTCTAATGTTTCTCCATCTGCTGCTTCAGCTTGGAGAAGGCCGGAATCTCTGACAGCCCGCCCCGTGAGGCGTTCAGCCGGTAGTCCTCCCCCGCCTTCTCGTCCATATAGAGCCGCTGCAGCCGGGCAATTGTCCCCTCATGGCCCGGCTCTCTGGCCAGGTCCCGCAGCTCCTGGGGGTCGTCCTCCATGTCAAACAGCTGCATCTCGCCGGTGTCGTGGTACAGGTTCAGCTTGTACCGCTCCCCCCGGATCATGGTGGCCTGGACCGGGTGGGGGAAGACCCCTAGGTCCATCTGGCTGCAGCCCCGGTACTCGCACACGGCGATCTCCCGGCCCGTCCCCGGCTGGAGAGGCCGGCTCTCCGGCGGGACAGGCTGCTCCAACCCCGCCGCCGCCATGGCGGTGGCGAAGATGTCGTTGAGCTGGACCAGCTCGCCGCTGACCCGGCCCTCCCGCTGTCCGGGGTACTTCACGATCAGGGGCACGTTGGTGCAGCCGTCGTAGAAATAGGCCCCCTTGCCCAGCAGGTTGTGGTCGCAGATCATATCCCCGTGGTCCGAGGAGTAGATGATCAGCGTGTTGTCATAGATCCCCTCCTCCCGCAGTGCATCTATGATCTTCCCCAGCTGCTGGTCCAGAAAGGACACCCCGGCGAAGTACCCCCGGCGCAGCTGCTCCGCCTCCTGCGGGGTGAAGCGGCTGCGGGGGTTCCGGCACTGGAGGCGGCGAATCTCCTCCAGGGCCTCCAGCCGGCAGCCCTCCGGCTCCCCCTCCGGGGCCGTCAGAGGCGGGCGGAATTCCTCCCGGAGCAGCGCCTCGCTGCCGGCGGGGTGGTTGTCGTAGGGGCTGTGGGGGTCGAAGTAGCCCACGGACAGGAAGAAGGGCTTCTCCCTGTCCCGCCCCCGGATGAAGGCGGCGGAGCGCTCGCTGACCCAGGTGGAGAAGTGGGTCTCCGGCGGCCGGTTGGTCCACCGTCTCCCCTCCGTCCGGATTTTCTCATAGGTCTCCGGGTGGTTCTCCCGCAGCCACCTGCCGTAAAAGTTCAAAGGCTCGTCCGGCAGCACGTTGGGGTCGTGGCTGAGCTCGTAGACGTCGAACCCGTCCCCCGGATTCCGCCGCCGGGTCTCGTAGAGGATGCCGCTGACATGGAGCTTCCCCACCAGCCCCGTCTGGTACCCCGCCTCCCGCAGGTGCCAGGGCAGCAGCCGCTCCGTCTCCGGCAGAATGTCGAAGAGATTGTATACCCCGTGACCGCTCAGCCGCTTGCCGGTGAGAATGCTGGCCCGGCTGGGGGTGCAGACCGGGGCGGTGCAGTAGGCGTGATCGTAGCGGGTCCCCTCCGCCGCCAGGGCGTCCAGACGGGGGGTGCTGACGTACCGGCAGCCATAGGCCCCCAGGGAGTCCCGCCGCTGTTGGTCGGAGAGAATCAGCAGGATGTTGGGCCGCTTGTCCATGGCCTACCCTCTTGTCTTTCCGCCGGCCACGTTGAGGGTGACGCCGTGGATGTAGCTGGCCTTCTCGC